>NZ_JAMQOP010000005.1 GCF_031624495.1 Halogeometricum sp. S1BR25-6
ATTTTCGACGAACTGCTCGCCCGCAGCCGTCAGTTCGTACGCACCACTCTGTTTCTCAACCAGACCCATACTACGGAGCCAGTTCGCCCGTTGCTTGGCCATATCAGTCTGTCCACGACTCCATCCCAGTTCTGGATGCGTATCCAGTTGCTGCTCACTGATCTCCTCGATAGTGAGTGGCCCAACTGATAGCTCATATAGCAGACTCCGAAGCCCCACGTTTCGATCGCACATGATGCGAAACAGGGTTTCAGTCTCGTGATCTGAGGCGTATTCCTCACCAGCCGAACCAAGCGTCCACTGGTCATCAACTTGATTCAGAAATCCGACCTGCCTGAGGTAGCTGATCCGCCGCATGATCGAGTTACGGCTCGAGACGTTGCTGAACGCCCCACGATGCCACCCAACAAATTCGTCCGTCGTCGGTTGGTGAGCGTCGACGAACGTGAGGATCTTGTCTAACGTCTCGACATAGCGGTCCCCACCACCAAACATTGGGACAATGCTTCGGAGTCGGTTCGGTGGCATCTCTACTTTGTTGACTAATTGATGCCGTATGATCTTTTCTCTCAACGATCTCGAGACGCGATTGACTACAAGATCAGAGAGGACCAAAGATCGGACAGACAGGAACTCTTCTCTGAAATTTGAGTTTTAGTTTCAAATCAACGGACAGATTCGTGTGCGATAGATTTTATTTGCCCCTGGTAAGGGCGCGGGGCGTTCCGAATTAGGACGTCTCGGAGGAAATCATGGTAACGAGTGACTACTCAGCGGTGTCGTTCAGTGAGACCGACACCCGACACGAAGAGATGCACAGTACGATTGAACAGTGGGTTGAGGAGCTCGTTGACGATGTTGATGCGGCGCAGGCCAGCGATGAGTTCCAAGAGTGGCTCGACGTCCAGAGTCGGTTCCACGACTACTCGCATCGCAACACGCTGCTCATCAAACTCCAGTGTCCCGAGGCGACAAAGGTCGCGGGATTCAACACCTGGCGGAATGAGTTCGACCGGTACGTCCAAGAGGGCGAAAGCGCGGTCTGGATCTGGGCACCGATCATCACCAAACGCTGTCCCGAGTGTGAGAACGCCCCTAGCTACCACGAGAGCAGCGACTGTGAATACGATGAGACACCACCGGATGAGTGGTCGAAAGGCCTCGTCGGGTTCAAACCGGCGGCTGTCTTCGATGTTTCTCAAACGGAAGGGGAGCCACTTCCCGAGTTAGGGACAGCAGCAACCGGCAACGCTGATGACTTAGTACCGAGACTTACAGAGATCCGCGAGGAGCTCGGCGTGACAGTACGCATCATCGACGGTGACGAGTGGAAGTACGGTGACGCGAAAGGCGTCTGCAAGCAACGGAGTCTCCACGATCTTACGCCGATCGTCGAGGTGAAAGCCAGGACGAATCAAGCAGATCTCGCAGTCACCCTGATTCACGAGTACGCCCATGCACTGCTTCATTTTGATCTCGACAACAAAGACGAACGGTCGAAACGCGAGGTCGAAGCGGAGGCCGTTGCGTACATCGTCGGTCGATATTTCGGACTGGATACGAGTGGATCGGCGTTCTATCTCGCGACATGGCAAGGCGATGAGCCAGAGGTGATCCAAGAGCGGCTCGGCCGTATCACTTCCACTGCTCAGCAGATTATCGGCATAGTCGTAGAAAGCTGAAAACAGGGTCATTAGTTAACCAACAGCCGAAGGGCAATCCAGAAACGGATCTAATCAGTAGTCGACGTAATATTTGTCGTACTCCTGCCCTAACTCGTCAGGTTTCATCTGCAGGTAGATCATCGTCAAGCGGATATCGTCGTAGCCGAGGAGTTCCTTGATCCGATAAATGTCCGCTCCGTTCTCCTTGAGTCGCTGAGCGAACGTTGCGCGGAAGGTGTGTACATTCACGTTGCGTTCGATGTCGGGTCTGGCGACCGTCCGTTTGACCAGTTGATACACACCATTCGAGTCAACCAGTTTCCATATCGCGACAGGAATAGCGCGTCGGTCTCGACGTCCTCACGACGGGGGAGATACGCGTTAATCGCGTCGGCGCACTCAGAGGAGATGATCGCTGTCCATTCCTTGGTCCCTCGCGAATTGTCAGCTGTCGCCGTGCGAGATCCACGTCCCTGGATAGATATAGAATTGGGAAATGAAACCGAGCAAGCGTCTGATCTGTAAATAGAACACAGATAGAGATCAAACGATCTAACTGTTAGTTCAGTCGCTATGGATTTCCCCACTTTTTTGATTACTTTAGCCTATGAGTTAGGTTTCGGTACGATAGTTCCGATATTTCTGAAATAATCTGAAGAGTGACGAACAACCATAGTATAGTTTGATATCGTCTGTAGTCAACTAATGTAACCGAATGTAGTTCGAAGTCAGAGTAAGGCTTAATTACTTCCAGTAGTATTGCTTATCCGGTTGATTCAATATGTCCGGAAACGATTATGACGATCTACGAGACCGACTGAAGGAGCTCTCATCAGAAGAGCGCGCGGCACTACTGAAAGATGTTGAGGCAGAAAACGAGTTACCCATCATAGGATGGTCGTCCAATCCAGAGGCGGTTAAAGCGGCGTTCAAGTACGTCGAAGAGCAAGGAACAGTTACCTTCGAGGACCTCCGTCAGCACTTGCATGATGAGGAACATATCGAAGCAGAACAAGGTTCCTACAACTTTGGTATAATCGACACGGAACGAGAGGTCTTCTTCAAGACTGACGGTGACCGTGAGGCAGGTACTGAGATAACTCTTAATCCATGTGGAAAGGAATACGCAGAGATCTTTGACGAGAGTGACTACCTCCGCCCGATCGAAAAAACCCTTCTCATCGGTATGCAACCCTATGGTAGTGGTCTCCGATTCCTAGGGATTCTCGAGGAGAACCGTGAGGACGGGATCCTGCGAGAAAACCTGCAAGAACAGATGGTGGAAGAATATGAAGGGTCTGGCAAATACTTCACTGGCTACTACGGGAGTTGGTACAGCAAACTAGGTCTTGTCGACAAGGAACGAGTGGGCCGAAAGGTGAAGTACAAACCTGCTTTCCCTTCAGCCTGGTAGCTTCAGTTTAGACTGCATCAACTGGAAGGTGGAGTACTCTGATCTCATGCCCTTAGGCACACCTCTAACAGAGAAATGGAAGATGGTTCTGGTCGAACGCTTATTGTGATTGGTTATCATCATTAGACGATGGCGACAAATGAACAGCTGAGTGACCGCTTGCGAGACCTTCGAATCTCGCTTGAGGCTATTCCAGAGATCCCTGAACCACCGAAATCAACGTTCAGAATTCTCGGTTCAACACACTCAGAGCAGAACTGGAATACGTTCTTAGCGTACTTCCTTGACCCATCCCAGCCACATGGGTTCGACGCAGATCTGTTAAAGAACTTTCTCGATACGATACAGCGAGAGACAGCAACCAGCCTTGAGTATTACCACCGAGACATTGAGGAAATAAGGGTTGAAACCGAGCGCACATCGCCACAGAACAATCGACTCGATATACTGATTCGAGCCCCTGGCAAGTGGTTCCTGTGGATCGAATCGAAGGTTGATTCGTCGGAGGGGAGGCGCCAGACAGAACGCTATGTCGAAGATACACACGTCGGGAACGAAGAGAAGTGCGAGTACCCTGAGGATGGGCAGCACTATCTCTTCCTCTCGAAGCAGTATACTGCTGACGCCAGCTCTGATGAATTTCACGATCTCTCTTGGCAACACGTAGTTGATGCGTTCCAAGAGCGGCTTAGACAGTCTCACGGAAGGTATCCAGAGCGGAGCGTTTCCCAACTACAGGATTTCCTCTCGACGATTGGTATGGTGACAAGTACGGATGAAGACGACTACACGATGACACAGAAAGAGAAAATACGGTTACTCAGTGAGTACAGAGACGATATCGACGAGTTACTCGATGCCGCTGATGCCCTCCGCCAGCGGGCCCTCGAGGAGTGGCCCACACTATTCCGAAGTCAGTTGGACGATCGGCTCTGGACCGAGGAGTGGCAGATGCGCGACGACCCTGGAAAGTACGGGTGTATCTTCCGATACGGGTGGTACCGAGATGACGAGAATCTCGCTCCTACGACCGACAACGAAGCAACGTGGGGAAATACGGGGTTCAGACTTCACTTTGGTCACACAATCCGAAAGAAGCAATCGTTCTCACGAGGTGAACTCACCTACTACTTAGTTTGTGCGACTAGTGTTCCTCTCCGTGATGAGTTCCACCGGGTATACAATAGCAACCGATGGCAGAGCAAGCTTCAACCTCTACTGGAGGAACGCAATATCACTAATAAAGGTAACAAGAAGAGCATCATGACCAAAACCTACGACGTCGACCAGTCGGAACTGCCGGAGAGTTATTTTTCTACGCTCGCAACTGCGTTCGAGGAACACCGTCCTATTGCTGAAATCGTTGACGGTGTATTGAATGAATCTCTGAAGAATCTTAAGAGAGAGTAAACACTCTCACTACTTCGATTGTGTTGCAGTCACTTACGAGATTCACGTGATGGTTTGAATCCTTGAGGCCTACAGAGCATAGGGGACATACATGGTCTTTATTATATATAAACTATGTTTATATTCATGGATAGGACTATTACTCGAAGAGATGTGTTGGCAGCTGTCGGAGCAGTGGGGATAGCAGGGTTAGCAGGCTGCAGCTCTTCAACTGGAGAAAGTTATCCGAACACCCCACTGGAACAGCGGATTAGCATCTCGGATGAGCATCTGGAACTATATGGTGAGCCATTGACAAACTCAATGGAACAGGCAGGAGGGCTACTTACGGTTGAATATTCAAGTCTCCTCTTTGCAGATCTGGCAGCTCAACAGCGATTTGACGAGTTGACATTAGGATCAGCTGACATGGACCCAGTATCTGTCTACGGGACGCTCGGGATCGATGCGACTTCATGGGGCGGGGACTCGATTTTACAGTCCGTTGGGGAGGGAGAGATACTGAATCAGATTGAATCGGTCTTTCGAGACGAGTTAGAGCGGTTCGGCGTCGAACAAATTACTCGTATCTCGTCTAATTCGGGGACTCGGACGTTTGGTGGTATCGTCAAAACACCGGATATAGACTTTGAGGTCATTGAAGGCAAGTACGTCACGGTTAGCGGGTTTGAAGTTCCAATCTCAGCAGGATTCGAGCTATTCACGCCCTCGTATACTGATTTGCCGTATGCAGGGGTCCTGTGGGTCCGTCCAGATGAACTCTCTACAGAGATGGATACAGTATCAATCTCTGGGTCGCTTGGGACGGGGTTAGATGTGACGCCCGAGTTTCGACTCCCTGAACTACACACGTACAGTGTCTCTGAATTCAAGGATATCTTCATAAACCAGCTAGATTAAACACGCCTCAAATTCCCTATTAGGGGGATGGAGGTCGGTCGGACGGTGGTTTCGGACAGTTAGTCAAGGTTGTGACGTGCAGTACAGGTTCAGGCTCTCGACGTGCCTTCGAGATGATTGTCGAGCGTGTAGAGTGGTTAGAGAACTACCGTCGACATCGCGATCAACAATAGGCACTCAGATTGCTTGTCTGCGTATCTCATTGGGACAGCGTTTGTAATGCTCTGTCGACGGTGGTGTATCGATTGTCGGTGACCCGATGACTACTTTGTGGGTAAGACCCATACCCAAGCACGCGTTCTACGTCTTCAATCGGTTTTCTGATTTGATGGAACTCAGTCACAGTGTAGGCGAGCGTTGCTACTGTTGTTCTGAAAAGTATCCTCGCCTGCTCCTCGTTCAACCGAACCTTCTCTCCGACTCTACCGGTTCCAACGTACATTCCTTCGTCGCTGGCGATCCCACGTTTGACTTTGTAGAAGAGAAGACCGTCACCGGGTTCCATCGCATCGTAAACTTGCTGGCCTTTGCCGGTACTCTTCTGGGCCCAAAGCTGGGATCCTCGCAGTTCTGAGAGATTAGCATCTGCCAGCAGCGACTCTTCAGGTGAAGTTCCAAGTAGGCGGCTGTAATTCGTTTCATCAACCGTGATTCGGAATAGGTCTTCACTCATGGCCTTCATTAGGTGGTGATACTACATCAAACCGTGTTCGGAGAAGAGGCTGGAAGCATCCTCGAAGCGCTCTTGGAGACGCATGGCAATCGGTTGTTCTTCGCTCACGAGGACGACATCACGAGCTTGAGCGCAAAGAAAACGGCTTCAACCACTGACTTCTGGTGATAGAGGTCATCATGGCGAGCGTTGTGCGACATATCGAGCGGATAAAACTCTCGATGTTTGATCATTGGCCGAACGTCGCCCTCTCGAAGTTCCCCACGCAGATCATCCCAGTCATATCCCTTGTCAGCGGTAACGGTTTGTAAGTGGTTGAGATTCCGTGAGTACCTGCCGCCCGACTTGGGTGTCGTGTGGCTGCTTCATCGAGCAGTGAATATCCAACACGGTACTGGTTTCGCAGTCTACCAACGCTGTCGTTTTGCCCAATTTGAACGTGTTGTCTGTCCGGTTTGTTTAGTGATGGCTGGCCGAATGCGGTCGAAACCAGTTCCGTCGATGGGATGAGATATCCAACATCGTGAATATCAGTGAATAGTCGAAGGAGAGTACGCCAGACAACCATCTTGAGTTGCTGCTTCCGTGCGCACACAGTCGTGAAATCAGGCAGTTCGCTGAAGTTGAGACCAAGTTTCTCGACGATGCCGTGCATCTCGTGAAGGAGATCGAGGAGCCGCCGATATGGGAGGTCGAGATACTCGCAGAGACCGTGGATTGCGACGATTAGCCAGTCAGCGTAGCCGCCGTTGCCCTTCTTGCTGCTGGATCGTGACCGCCAGATACAGCACGTTTCGCCACCGCTACGAGGTGGTCTGTAAAACCGATTCCAGAGGCGAGGAATTCCAACAATGGCTTCTGATTCCGAACCGTCTATTTACTCGGTTATCTGTATGTCTCCTACGAAGTATCCGCTCTTAGCATTGAGTTTGACCTCGTACTGCTCTCCTGGTTTTCCGTTGCGAACGTGGACATGGATTCCCTGATATTTAGCAATAGGATTCCCAGAACCACTAACCCGCTTTACGGTCACTTCTACGACTTCTCCGTCAAGTTTCGAGAACTGGTCAGCAGAGCTTGACATTGGATGTTCTTTTTTCTTCGATGAATCCTCGGATTTGCTTCGTTGATAGTTTTCATAGCTTTGTGCTTTGCCGTTGATGATTACGTTGTTATCATTTCCCGCTCGATCGTGGAAAGTTCCTTGACTGTCCCCAACATCACCAGGCATCGATTCCCCCATACCGTACGCTGAGTCCTTTCTGTGCCGGTATCCATATCGATCTACGTTATCTCTACTCATGACTGCCAACAACAAGACACATATATATATATATATAATATCTTCCCAAGAGGAAATTGCCAAAATTTTTTATGTGCTCTAAATAGCAACCAATTACGACTGCAACGCTTCTTTTCTTTCGGCAAATAAGTGCGAACCACTTACCAAGATTTCTTCGCAAGTTAGTCGTCACAACTAACGAACAAGCACCGAGACAAGCTCGTTGAGGGAGTCACGATTCGAGATGACCAGTCGCTCCCGTCAATCGATCGGGCTACCCTCAAAAACCCAATCATTGGACGGAGAGTTGTGTCCGTCAATCAATTACCCGGTCTATCGGGTGTAGCATAAATGTAGAAGTCATGTCTGACGATTTTATTGTTTTAGAGATGGAATCACAGACATGAGCTGTTCGATCTGCGGATCCGGACGTGCTGGTGATGACAAAACCCACCTGAATCTCATCTGCGATGAGTGTGATCAGCGGGCTGTAAATGAACATAGGGAACGCCCATGGCATGGCTGGCCCCCAGGTGAGGAACCAGAGTCAAAGGAGGGTGTTATCAATACGCCCCCTGACCGCGGCGAGAACCCCGTGTTCATCGATGGGTGGAAGTGCTGGCGTCGCTATCGGTTCGGCGGCTGGATGACGATGATAGACGAACACGACTGTGACACACTTGAGGAATTTTACGAGACCCACGACATGTTCGACTAGGTCGGTTTGTAGGGGGAGAAAAGCCAGCGTCGGATATCGCCGATGAATTTTCCGTGGGTGCTCACGAGATTTTTTCGTTGGTGAGTTCCCGACCGGAGGCCTTCACGGCTGTATTCAGCACCATCTCGACAAAATGTCAGCGGCAAGCAGTTTCATCAGAGCCGTTTTAGAAAATCGCCGGTTACTCTCCGCCGGAACTATCGTACATCGCTTCAAACTCCTGTTCGCCGCGAATCAACTCGTCGACGCCCTCGGTGAGCGTCACCTCGCCGAAGACTGTCGCCCGGTAGTACGTGTACAGTCCGTCTTGCCCTCGTTCGGTCCGCTGGCGCTTCTCGACGAGTCCGACGTCGACGAGCTTGTTGAGGTGGTAATGGAGGGTGCTGTCATCGATGCCCATCGCCTCTTCCAGTTCTGTGGGGCTCATGTCCCCACTGTGGACGAGTCGGTACAGGATCTCGTATCTCGTCCGGTGTCCGACGGCAGCGTGCATCGCGAGGTACTCGTCGAGACTGAGGACGCTCTCTTCCGGGAGCAAATCCTCCGGATCCTCTGGGATGCGACCGCCGGCCCTCCGAGTGTCGTTCGTCGCCATCTTACACGACAGTATGGACGAGAGACTCTTAGGTTTTCTCAAGCCGAATATTCTCAAAAACACCCTGTTTTAAATATCCCTCGTGAGCATGGCTACTCATGGCCGTGGAAATCACGCGCGATCTGATCGTCGAGCGGCTAGGGCGCGTGAACTACGACCGGTTCCTCTTCTATCTAATGGGACCGTACAAGTCGTTCAACCTCGAATACGTTCTCAGCGAAGAGGAACGACGCGAGATCGACGTCGAAGACCTCCCGGGGCCGTTACGCCGACTCTTTCGGAGTAAGGACGATATCGACGCGGCACAAGCACTCCTGAGACGGGTACAAGGAGAACTCCGAGTCGACCCCGGAGTAAACGCGTTTCTGGCGCTCGACGTCGACGTGGA
Organism: Halogeometricum sp. S1BR25-6; assembly: GCF_031624495.1. Lineage (NCBI taxonomy): Archaea > Methanobacteriati > Methanobacteriota > Halobacteria > Halobacteriales > Haloferacaceae > Halogeometricum > Halogeometricum salsisoli. The sequence goes on from NZ_JAMQOP010000005.1 coordinate 9,045, forward strand.
CACCGACGACGTGGACGCGGCGACGCAGAGCGTCGAGTACACGAGATGCAGCAACGCGACTGCGTTCGTACTGCCGTTCCTTGGGCACAACTTCGGCGTCGGAGAAGAGGCCGGAAGCATCCTCGAAGCGCTCTCGGAGACACACGGCGACCGGTTGCTCTTCGCTCACGAGGACGACGTCACGAGCGCAATGATCCGGTCGGCGAAGGTACGCTGGGACCTCCGAGTCGAAACGTACGAGACTGAGTCGGAACTCGTCGACAAGCTCCGACTGTTCGCCGGCGGTATCATGCAGCGGGAACGGCGAGGTGAGCTGAACCGCTTAGACTGACTCCAAATTCCCAATCAGGGAATCCAAACCTCTGAGAAAACCTGACCGAAATGACGAGATTCAGTAGTCTACGTAGTACTTCTCGTGCTCCCGCCCTAACTCAGCAGGCACCATCCGTAGGTAGATCATCGTCAAGCGGATATCGTCGTGACCGAGGAGTTCCTTGATTCGGTAGATGTCCGCTCCGTTCTCCTTGAGTCGCTAGGTAACGTCGCGCGGAGGGTATCTTTATGCTCCCATACGTCGGTAGGCTCGGGGTCGAGCGACCCGACTTCTGTCAGGAAGACTCGAGCCATACACCGGTGTTGGTCGACCTTTTTTCGAGAGAGATTGGCGAAGTCGGAGGTAGGGGGAGAACTCGTCCAATCACCCGGTGACCTTGTGTTCGTCGATCGAGTTGGGGCCCTCCACGGGAGAGAACTCGTCAGTATGCTCATCAGAACAGTCCCACCACAAACGTCTCGAAAGAGTTCGGTGGCCAGAGGACGTTCTCACGGGCTCTGATAGGAAGCCGCAAAATGGACGAGGAAAATTCTCAAAAAACCTCTGTCGTTTCTATGGGACCAGGTGGGTTCCAAACAAGTCATTCTAATCTCCCCTCACCGTCGTCAAAGGCAAGTTTGCTACCGTAGCATACTCAAAATAACCTCCGACGAACAAGCGCTTGTATCATAGTCGATCGTACACTGGATGACGATCGCCCTGCACTGCTGCTGCAAATTCACCGAGGCCTTCACTTTCTGCTATTGCATGGAACTCACGACGGAACCTGCGCCGTGACTGTCGAATCGCGAGCCATATCAACAGCGTAGAGAGCGCCATCTGTGCTGCGGGTCCCAATCCGATAGCTGTGAATATGTACTCTGCCGAACTGTTCGTCCCTACTGCTGCTTGGGTCTCCTCAACGGTGCTAAGGATGGTTACATTCGATAGCCCCTTTTGTGTAATGAGCTGTTCAGCAAGGGAACGTCCTTCCGGTGAGACAACAACGAAAACGCGTTCATAGTTCTCTACTCCGGCAGCAACCTGATTAACAAAATGTTGCTCATCAGCCATAATCCCGGCTAACGTCTCAACTTCGCCACTGAAATGACCAGCCGAAAAATCAAGACGGAATTGGGATTCAGTACCGGTAAGCGGGACATTTGAGGGAGCGTTCCCCCAGCCGATATGATCGACTTTTACAGCCCATTCCTCAGCAAGTCGTCGCAGAACACCAGATGAGTCAATAGAGGAATGGATGCTTTCGATTGCGTCTGCAGTCTGCGAGAGTGTTCGTGTGACGTCATGAAGCGGACCTAAGACATCTGCAATCTGTTGTAGAGCAGTTGCGTGATCATCAGCTATTGGTGTATGTGTCGTACGGAACGACGTAGCGTTTGCAAAGAATCCTGCTCCGAAGGCTGACTCAGCAGGTACTGGACTATTGGATTGTCTCAGCTTACTGCTTTGCTCATCTCTTGTTCCCTTCTGATTTCGATCACGTTCAAGCATCAAATTGTCTCCTTGGGGAAGTGTCCCTAAATCAAAGGGTGGATCAATTGAACTATCTCCTGAGTCCCACTGTGTCTCACGATCACTCTTGGTCGTATCAGTGAAGTCAAGTTCCGTGTCAATACGGTCAAATCCAGTATCAATGGAGACGGTATCAGTATCGACGCGGTCGATACCGAGATAAGTAAGGTCGAGTCTAGTGTCGATTCGATCGATACCCAAATTGATGCGTGGCTTGGTAGGTTCGTCGGATTTATTAACGTCTATAGCCTCCGAAGAACTACTATCGCACTCGTTCCTGAATCCCGGGATATCATCACGTAGATGCGGATAATCCTCCGCTGAGCTATGCAGTCGCTGTACCTCCTCCTCAAGGGCCTCTATTGTTTTCGCATCGACTCCTTGGACATCTTCTAACATCTCGGAGAGCACGAACGTACGAGCTGCGAGTTTAGCCTCTTCGGAGGACATATTTGTAAGACTCCGCGAAAATTCCACGATAGCGACGAATTGGTCTGGATACTCCTCCATTAGCATGGTGATCGATGCGAGAGTCTTATCGTCGTAGCCGAGATCGTTAGCTCTCTCGACTATCTCACGCATCTGCTTTTCTGAGTGCCGGTCGTTTACAAATCGACCCGCAGTGTTGACAGCACCGAGCGCAGCGCCGCCAGCAACTGCTTTCGCTAAAAGGACTACCACTGGGAGCATTCAGTAACTCCTCCAGATGTCCCCGGATCTCTCTTGAAAAAGAACTCTCAGGGCCAAATTACTGATATTCATAGAATATAATAGATGAGACACCATATCAATGTAACTGAATGTGAGGTATAGCTCCTAGTCTCCCTTCACAGATCACCGCCTATCTATACTTTCATCAAATGGTCATAAACCCGCTCAGTCGTTTGAATCGAACGGTGCCGCAACTGATTCCGAACGTCGTAAAGAATGTCTCCGTTCTCGACGTTCATCATCCAATAGGCAACACTATGGCAGAGCGTGTGCGGTAATACTGGTTACCTCCTCGGAACAAATCCAATCTCGCGCCTGAGCGTCAGACTCTCATTGTGGAGCCTCTCGGCCTCGTCGTTGGCTTCGGCCTATCTGTGCTCTAAGCAGTGGTGTGACTGCAGCCAACCGGTTTTGACTCGGAGATAGCCGTCTACGTTACTCGTGAGAGTCATCCGTGTGTTCATATAGTATAATAAATAATTGTCGAGTAGGCGAACATATTATATATCAAGAACTGCCAATTGTTGTTGAGTGGATATGTTACCACTGGTATCGGTAGCCGCCGTCGCAGCCACTGTCCTCAGCGTAGGGGCTGTCGGCCACCAAGCTTCAAAATGCCGTAATGCCTTCAGTCACGACATAGAGTCCCTATACGAGCGTAACACCTGTTCGAGGAACGATCGGGAAGACAAATTAGGAGTCTGAATCCATGTCATCGTCCAATATTGAATCCAAGGCTAACCAGAATACCGCCTATCTCCACAATGACGTTCTGTACGTTCCGAATGACGTGCTCGAAGACATCGCCGAGGAACTCGGTATCGATCCCACGCTCGTCAAGAAGGGAAAGCGAGCTGCTGCCAGTGCGTCTCTCGTGAAACAACTTGCATCGATGATTGCTGATGTCGGCACAGACAATCACGCTCAGGCAGGCGTCGCCGAGCGAATTCACGCGAAAGAACTCGCTCGGAAGCTCAGAGGCGAAGCGGTCTTCGATAGCACCAGCGTTTATGCACCGGACGGTGGCGTTGACGCCGTGATCAAGACCGCAGACGCTGAGTTTAAGCTACAGGTCAAACATCTCGCCGAACAAGTGGGTGACGCGACGACCAAGGAGTACGCTGATATTGTCGATTATCTCGCATCAACCAGCGGGTTCAGGGAGAGTGCTGATCCCACGGCTCATGGGATTCAGGGTTTCTCAAAGGCTGACTGGTCGTGGCAAGGACGAACCGAACTTCGCAGACACCAGTTCATCAATGGGATACGAGAACTCTACATCATGGCCCGCAGCGGGTTGGACTAACTTGATCGCCATGTGAGAACCTTCACAGGGATCACTCGCGAATTCCTGAGTTCCCTGATGAGACGCCGTAAGTAAACCACCGCAGCTAGCTCATGGTCCTCGCACTCACTCTCTCGGCTAGCAAATCGTTCTCATTACCGTTTGCTACTTCGTCTACAAGTGGTACCAGAACCGAGATTCTGATCGGATCACCAACGCTCCGGGTGGAGGGACTTCGAGGGTCTAACTCTCCAACTTGTCAGTATGCACGATCCAGTCTTTTCGGTTGTCACCGGACGAGCCATTCTCTGTGCCGCAAAGAGGCGAGTACGGCTGATGGATGAGTGGGTTTAGAATGTGAACTAGAACGTGGTTTCTCGTAGCCGTTAAGAATTCAGCAGACAAGCGAGTGGCGGGGTTCACGAGCGTAGTGAGTCACAACCGTTGAGATCCCTAAGAGGGTGGGTGTGTTCATCCCAGACCCTCTTGTCATCCAAGGGGGGTCTCTGCTGGAGAAGAATCTACTGAATTGAGCGAGGCTCTAGACGCATTCCCCCACTGCGGATTTCATCGTGAACGACCACGTATAGGTATCCCATACGCCGTCGTTCGTGATCCCGTGTGTAGGATTGACTGAGGGACGAATATCTCGTGGACCCATATGCTGAATCGCATTGAGGACGTCTTTGATACCGCTGGTCATCTCGACATCCGCGAGTTCATCTTTCGACTTCGCCGGTTCACGCAACATCTCGTCGGACGTGCCCTCGGCAACCGTCGGACCATGCAAAGATGGCTGCAGCAGTTCGATACCATCTAAGCATCGTTGTATATCTTCCAATTTAGTGATTTGTTAGCTGTTGTCAACAGGTTCCTTATATTGTGAGCGGATCTTGTCTCCATCCCGCCACTGCCAATACCAGTACTCATTGCCGTTGATCTTCTTCTTCGTTAAAGTCGCTTTACCTGGAACACCTTCCGGGAGATCGTCGCCACGGATATCCTTCCGTACCTCATCGTCTTGCTCTGCTTTCTTCTCGATGCGTTTCTCACGTCGCTGATCCTCGGCCAGCTGATCGGCTAGCCTTACAATGTCGTCCAGTTGTCGTGGAGTGAGCTTCTCAAGTTCCTCTTCCAAGTGATCCGGCACACGACTCATGTTTCTCGTTCGTTGGTTAATTACGAGCTATTGTTGGTTAACTCTATCGACGAGAGGAGGAAATCCGTGGATAGCGGTACATCTGGCACACCATATTTCACGGGTCTATGCTCTCGAGATGAAGACAGTTGGCGGTCGTTCCCTACCGTTTCACTCCGACTAGCGACCAATGAATACCGTCATATAGAGGACACCCCACCGTGTCCGCATAATTTGGTAATATGAGCGCCAGATGCTTGCTTATCCCATTTTTTATTAGCGCCAGTCATTCAGAATCGCAGGACCGATGAGGACACCCCTATCGATTTGTTCTACATCGTCTCCATCTCCCAAAAATCCGAGAATAATATCGTAAAGTCGTAATATATGAGAGATAATTCAGATCACTGTCTCTCTCATTACTTCCATCGTGTCAAGCTTCGTTCGAGAGGGTTCTTTCCCGTGAGAACAAATCGATAAGGGTGGGCCTCCGCATCCCGGTGATTTGAATATAATTCACTGGCATCCACGTCACTGGAGCGTCGACGCGCACAATCCCCGTGCCCCCAATGACAAGACGATTTGAGTATATAGCTCTAGTTAACCAACGAGAAGACGTGTTTTGGTAGTTTTGTTGGTTAAGAACACTGGTCACCGCTCACGGTCGATTTCGAGCTTCTGGATAGCTTGTTCGAACACACCCGGATGACGATGGGAATTCTCAGGATGACCCCGAATGGACTGCGCTGGTAGACGTCTACATCATCCGTATCCTAGAGTCAGAATTGTTGGGATACCCCCCTGTGTCCGCATAACCTTCTGAGGAAGGGCTATAGATATCGGAGGAAAAGAACCCCCACCCCCCACCATGTCCGCATAAACACTCGAAACATGTTTGGACGTTTCCCCCTGTCCCCCCACCATGTCCGCATAAACACTCGAAACATGTTTGGACGTTTCCCCCTGTCCCCCCACCGTGTCCGCATAATTTGAACGCAAGAACGTCAGACGTCTCGACTTACGTCGATTCCTCGCTAGGAGCAGTTGATTTTAATTTGAGGGATTAACTACTACGGACCAACTAGTTTCTTCATCACTTAGTTCTTTGCCTATCCTAGTTCTATCACCGGGAATTTGCGAGAGGATAGGTTCTCGGTCCGAAATTATGCGGACACAGTGGGGGGAGGGGGTATTAAACCAATCCAGCTATGCGGACACACTGGACACTCCGGACGAGGGGGCTTTATATGCATTCGTGTTATTGGTGCTGCACAAGATGGCGGATGATGAAACGGGTTCGGGGAATCCCTACGGTTCACTCGACAGCAATCCCTACGGTACGTCTGTTGAGATTTTTGCCGATGAAAGCGTTCTCAAGGAAGATTGGCAACCCGAGCAACTTCCCGAGCGGGAACCTGAGCTCGAAGAGATCAGGAACGCTCTCGCCCCTGCAACACGAGGAGTTAACGCACATAACCTCTTTCTCTACGGGAAAACTGGCCAAGGAAAAACGGTAGCAATCGACCACGAAATCGAGTTACTGCAAGAGTATGCCAACAGTAGTGACGATCTCAATCTAAGCGTCGTCAAGACCAGTGCGAACAATCAAACAACGAGCTATCAGCTCTGCGCTCATCTCATCAAGGAGATTCGTGGTGGGACGAAGAAGCCGAGTGGGATCGACCAGCAGTCAATGTTCGATCTCCTATACCAAGAGATTAGCAGTCTCAAAGACACAGTTATCATCGTCATTGACGAAATTGATGCTATCGGGAGTAACGACGAACTCCTATATGAGCTCCCGAGAGCACGGAAAAATAGCCACATTGACGATCAATGGGTGAGTGTTATTGGGATTAGTAACAACCTTCAATTCCGAGATAACCTCTCGCCAAAAGTCAAAGATTCTCTCTACGATTCAGAGATTGAATTTGCTCCGTACAACGCCAATCAGTTGACTACCATTCTAGAGCGGCGGGCAAAACGCGCGTTTGTCGATGGTGTTCTCGATGGCGAGGTCATTCCGTTGTGTTCTGCGTTCGCTGCTCAAGACGAAGGCAGTGCTCGGCAAGCTATCCGTCTCTTGTATAAGGCGGGTGAGTTGGCCCTTAATCGCGATGACGAAGCCGTGTATGAACCGCATGTGCGTGAAGCTCGCGATATCCTTGAACGGAAACGAATCGAAGAAGGAATGCGGAGTCTGACGACACAGGATCTGTTCGCACTTCTCTCTATCGTAGCACTTGAGATCGACGAAGAGACACCGGCCCGGACGCGCCAAGTATTTCAGAAGTACAAATCAATTGTCGAGAGACTTGATGGGAACCAACTCGTTGAGCGCCGCGTCCGCGACCATCTCCAAAGTCTCGGAATGCAGGGATTCCTCCTTGCTGAAACCCGGAACACAGGTATTCAAGGTGGATCTCACTACCGATTCGAGCTGAAAACAGATCTTGAAGCTACTCTTGATATCCTTGGTGAAGACGGCCGCATTGATGATGTCGTTGAGGATCTATTTAATATTGCGTCTGCGAAGAGACTAATCTCTAATTGAAGTCACGTATATCAATGCTGTGTCTGTTAATTTCCAATTCTCACCCGGGAAATATTATCCCACGAGTTGAATCCTAACGCTGATTTCAGCATAATTCAAGGTGGAGCCTCCGGCCTCAAGGAGCGAACAACGTGAGCGAGTTGGCCGGAGAGGAAACAGACATGGTACGACGTAACCGGCGTACTGCGACTGACCGACCCCGACGTATAAGTACTGTTGGGGCTTCTCTGAAGTATGGACGTGCGTCGAACTGCCGTCGTGAAACTCGCCGTTTCCGACGAGCAACGCGACGCACTCCACCAAACCGCCGAGCAATACCTGTACTGCGTGAACCGAACCGCCGACTACTGTTGATCCGATACCTCGTACACCGAGTGCAAGACCAACAAACGGCAAGTTCGGGACGCGCTCTACTCCGAACTCCGAGAGGAGACGAACTTACAGGCACAATTCGTCCAAGCCGCCATCAAACGCACCGCCGAAGCCATCAAAGGCGTTATCGAACGATAGAAAAAGGGATCGCGCGTCTCCCGTCCGACGTTCACCGATGAGACGATGGACTACGACACCCGGAGCGCGACCTTCTACTGAACCACGTGTCGCTGGCAACCGTTGAGGGCCGGGTCGAACCATCGTTCATCCTCCCGGCAGACAGCCCGACGCCTTACGAGCGGTACGTTCTCTCCGAGAACTACGAGTTCCGTGAGAGTACGTTTCGGTACGACGCGGCGACTGACGAGTTCTACCTTAACATCTCGACTCGGCGGACAGACGGCGTTGACGAGACGCATTGCGTCTCATTCGCACACCAGACCGCTCCGTGTTCTGGGGACGTTGAACGACAAGAATCACCAGCCTATTGTCGGAGACTGATTGCCGGGAGTCCACATCAAAGCCCCTCCCTCAAGGACCGAGGCGCTTTGCGCCGAGGGAGTAGGGTGGGGTAGCTTACTGAATCTGCACGGTTTGAGCGGTAGCATAGAATCCTTGTTGCGGAGAGTGAAACTGATATAATACTTAGATTGAATATGTTAGATGTTTCCAAGCAGGAATCCCGTTTCTAAGCGTGGGCACCGTTTGTAGTGATAGAAAGACTCTATATACTATGAGAAGCAGATGATACACATGACTGAGTCGGTGTTTCCCTTTCCGGGAGGGAAGGCATATCTCGCTCCTTGGATTATAGAACATTTTCCCCCTCACAGCTGCTACGTGGAAGTATTTGGGGGCAGTGGAGCTGTTCTCGTTACGAAAGAATCCAGTCACACGGAGGTTTACAATGACCAAGATGGTGATCTGGTTCAGTTCTTTAAGATTCTCCGTGAACGCGAAGAAGAACTAGTGGAATGGCTCGATAAGGTGCCTTACGCTCGAGAGCAGCATCAAGAATGGAAAGAAGATTTCTACTCTGGTGAACGTCCGGACGATCCTATTGAACGAGCAGGCCGATTCTTCTACCTTCGATATTCACAGTATGCATCGAAGTACCGGACAGCCTCTGGTTTTGCAGGTGCTCATCAACGTAACAAGGCCCGAAAGCTTCGTAACGCAACCGAGGACCTACACAAGTTCGCCAAACGCTTCCGGAACGTCCAGATCGAGAACTTAGACTTTGAGGAAGTGATCACTCGCTACGACAGTGATGATACACTATTCTACTGCGATCCGCCGTACATGGATGAGGGTGATGCTCTCTACCGTCACGGTGAATTCGAACATGAACGTCTTGTGGACGTGTTGGAGGAGACTGATGGGAATTGGTTGGTTTCCTATCAGCGTCTGCCTGAACGTCTTCAAGAGTATACTGTGGTCGAGAAAGGCCGCTCACAGTTCATGAACAAACAGCACGATAACAACACTCGGTCCACCAAGGTCACCGAGCGACTTGCGATGAACTACGATCTCAATAAAACCGGAAAATTCCAGACTGGCGAACAGCAAACCCTAGACGACTCCTATTAGCGACTAGAGGCTGCTGAATGTTTGCTTGAGTACTGTTGGAAGGTATTCTTCTAATTCTGATGCCTGCAGTACTTTCATCTCTGAGGATTGATCCTCAAAGGATTTTGATTAAGACGTATGGATCAATGCCGCTGTCACAGTCATAGTAAGACTTTCTACTGTTGGCTTTCTGTAGGGAGCAACGTATGCAGTTTAGCAAGCAAGAAATTATCTCTTCTTTGTCAAATATGGACGTATATGAATTTGAACACTTCGTCGCCGATCTTTGGGAACGACAGGGATGGGATACTCAAGTGACTCAGGGATCAAATGACCGCGGAATTGACGTAGTCGCTGAGAAGAGTTCTCCTTTCCCCCAGAAACATCTTATACAGGCCAAACGGTACGCTAAGGACAATCGGATCGGAAGTCCTGCGATTCAGCAATACAATAGTTTGCGTCAGCAAGAATCCGGTGTTGATGCCGTTGTTATCGTTACTACGAGCTCGTTTTCACGGCAGGCTCGACAGACGGCCCATGACTTGAACGTTAAGACGATTAATGGCGATGATCTTTACAGCATCATTGCGAATACGGAGGCTGCTAATATTCTCCAGAAATATGTGGATCTGGGGACGGATGAAGATTCTTCTCAAAATATAAATGCAGATGCTAAGCGTGGTGCTACGGAAAAGACGCATAAGGAAAGGGCTGATGTCTTAGCTGATCAGGCATTAGACGATTCTGTAACTAAAAAACGACTGAACCAAGTTGGCGAGACCATCTTTGGGAGGGGATATTTGAGTGAAAAGCCGGCGATAAACTACTTTGATTCTGATGAGCAGCCTCACTACTTCTTCCATAATGAAAGCAAGGGCCTTATGGAAGGCAGAAAACGGATTAACAACGGATGGGGCGGTAATTTTCGGAACACGATGTGGGTAACGGATAAGGGAATTCATTATTTTGTTGTGCTGGATTCCGAGGATTATCACCGATTTGTGCCGTATGCGTCTATGAAAAACTGTAGGTCAAGTACAGGGATAACGAAAAACCGAGTTGTGATCCGAGAGGGCAATATAGAGTATGACTTCGTAACTGATCCTACCGAAGATGTAGATGATGCTGAAGCATACATCTGTAAAAAAATAAATGAATCTCCGGGTTCAGAATAGGTTACAGATATCCCTCACGACTGGCGATCAGTATTATCCCAATTGGATATTGATATCTCGATATAGAGTCCTATCTCTTGTCTTCAGGAAATCAGTCGGCTAGTGTGGTCTAGTACCTTTGTCACTTTGCCAGACGTAGCCGCCGAGGATTGCCTCGCAATTGCGGTAGACAAGTTGTCTGGAACTCAGGTTTAGCTGATCCTCTGATTTATACTCTGGTTCAACTTTCGATTTGATTAGATAGACGATGTTGAAGGCGGATCGTCTCGACTACACTACTACGATCGCCGTTCAGGAACACGAGCTACGGTATGCTATCCGGCAGGTGATGAAAGACCGAGGACTTGCTGAAGCAGAAAGCAACCGACAACGAAGATTTCACGCATGAACTTACTGCTCTGGATAAAGTTCAGGCGAGATTGACGAGTTCGTTGATTGAGCAGCCAACTCGAAATTAAAGAATACAGAATGAATTCGGTGAAGGAAATGTTCTGTGAATAGGAATTCCAAAGACTGATCGGAATACATTTGGACTCTACTTGCTAGTGTTGGTTCATAAATAATACCTATATTAGTTAGAAAACAACAATTAGTTATTTTATTTTTGATTTCCATTTGCCAAATGCATGTCAAACTCTAACACACTACCGGGACGTTCCAATGATAGAGAGGAGAGCTATTCTTCGCACAAGGACTATTCTACCGTGATTCTGAACAGAAGATCTGTTATTAAAGGAGCTGGGATAACAGGGCTTGCGTGTCTCTCTGGAGAAAGCGTATCCGCTCAGTCTTCGTCTCCAGATAATCCCTCAGTGACAACCTCATTTGAAACAGAAAATGTCGGAGACCCGTCTCCTGCAGACCCATTCTACCTATTCAATGATGGCGGAGCACATAGAATAGAAGATGATACCGCAAGCGACGGTGACCAGTCTTTTTACACCGCTAATGCTCACCTTGGAGACCCGAGTGCTATTGCCATCGATCTTGATCTCTCCAAGTATACAAAAATCAAACTTGACGTGTTCACTGCTAGAAACAACCCTAATTGGGGGAATATGAAAATTTGGCTAGATGGTGCCGGTTACAATAACCCTCGACACGCAAACATCTGGACGATAAACCACGAGCTAAATAAACGCAACTATAGTCCATATAAAGACACTAAACGGTGGTATAACGATTGTGAGGTTGATCTGTCTGAATACGAAGGAAAGCATGCGGTTACGTTCTGGGTCGATGGAGATAATGGAGCTTACTGGGACAATATTCGATTCATACCCGGTGAATCGGAGACAGGCCAGGCTCCATCACCAGCATTTAGCGTTTTGCCGACGTCCCCAGAAACCAGTCAATCAGTAACGTTTGACGCCTCTGAATCAACTGATCCAGATGGTTCTATCAGCAGCTATGAATGGGATATAACTGGTGGTATAGAAATCGAAAGTCAAGGAGTGAAGTTCGATCATACGTTTGATACTCCCGATGAATATGAAATCTCTCTAAGAGTAACCGACGATGATGGTCAGACCGCAGAATCGTCTCAAGTGATTGATGTTCAGTTGCTTAGAGGACCTGAAAAGCAAGAGATAGCCAGTGATATCGATGAGAGGTCTCTGACGTCGCTCAATGATGAACAACGAGTTGAAGCAGCGATTGATGAATTATCTGCAGCGGTCCGGGAAGAGGAGCTAGATACTCAAACGGCAGAAAATACAGTTGAAAGACTAGTGGCGGGTGAACAGGTCACGAAACGAGTTCTAAGCCATATCGGTCCACACGATACTGAACTCGGTTCAGGTGCTAACCTTACAAGAGCTGTGAGTAAGCCGGTTCTCACCACGGCTCTAAATCTCTATATTGGTGCAAAAGCAAAATCAGCCACTGCTGGTTCAAGTGCTGATTTCCTAAGTTTGGGAGGGGCTGGAGGTCTGCTTCAATCACTTGGTAACAGTTTTGTCACAAGTAACATATTCGACCTGCTGGATTGGTTCTTTGGTTCCTTCGATAAAGGAAAGAATGAGGCAAAAAAAGGAATTAAAAATCATGGCGAAGAGATTGTCACACGGTTGGCTAACGCCGGTGACGTTACTCAGGAAAATATTGAAGAGGAAGTCGAGAATGCTGTTGAAATAATCACTGAGGGGATCGCTGCAAACCTCCGAGCCTACTTCGAACAGTCGATCCCGACATGGTTGCCAACAATTGATGTGCCCGATATCTCTGTTAGTACTACACTTGATTATCTTCACTCAAGTTTAAATTTTGCAAAGGCAAAGACAGGGCTCAACGGAACAACAGAGAGCGCTCAAGCAGCAAAGCGTAGGAAACTAGGTGAAATTGATTCGAAAGCCAATCAGGTATCGGATGATATCCAGCATGTGAAGGATTTCCAAGAAAAAGCAAATCTCGTTAGTTCTATTGCTGACTTATTTGATGGATCTGCCAGTCTAATGGATGCCTTTGAAGCCTTTGTAAGTATAGCGAATACGGTTGTTGGCTCATTCACGGCGGCGTTTAATGTTGGGATGGGATTACAGGGCTTAGCAGAATTGCAGATCCAGAACGCGATTGCTACATTCCTTATCGTCAACGGGAGGGAAACACTATGACAAACCAAACAATAGTGGATAAGCTTGGTGAAATTCGAGACGCTGTAGCACAGGACTCAATCAGGGACGCAACCACGCTTTTCCTTGAACTGAAGGAGGAGTACATTGATACCAGAATTGGTGAAGCAGCTCGTCATAAGCAGTATTTGCTTGTCCACAATGTAGGAGGCGTATCAGGAGAAGAGCGGACCGCTCTCACAAAGTACGTGAGTGGTTTAACTAGAGTTCAGATGCAGAGATCGGAATTGTTGACAACCGGCGCTCAATACGTCTCTGGGCTTGAGGTCAACACTGACTCATTAATCGAGATAGTTGACAAGACACAGAACGTTGAACGGAGTCTACTCGAAAGTCGGCAAACAGCGGAATCTATCTCCGTACCAGAGCCGCTTCCTGCATCTGTATCACTTCTCAATTTAGATACCTCCGATGATCAGCTACCGAAAGGGGCACCGGGTGATCTCACTATTGTCGTCGCAAATCCAGGTGACAAGTCAGCGAAAGGCGTTCAAGTAGAGCTATCAAGTGATGGGAAATTGAACTTCGAGTCCAATACTTTAATGATTGGTTCGATAAGCGGTCAGAAGACGGTATCAACCACTATTACCGGAACTGCAAGTGGGTTGGCTACTCTTGAGGCAGAGATTACTTCTGAAGATGCCGGAAGTGATTTCGGATCAACATCGTTGCAGGTGATAAACAAGCGTAGTGCTGCCGAAAACGCAAAAACCAAAATTGACAACATACTTGATAATATTGAATCAGCTGGTCCAGGGAAAGGTGGTGGACGGACAGTTGAGTCAAAACTGTCGAATGCGGACGCAAAAATAAGTGATGCTCTTCGTTTTATAGATCAGAATCGATCGAAGCAAGCTAACAATGTGTTGAACGCTGCTAGCCGTATGCTTGGTGCTCTCCTCAATCAGCTTAGTGGACAGGGGAAATCGGGAGTGAACGAGTTCTTTGTCGAACAGCAGGTGGAAGCCACTATTGAAACAATTAGTATTGCTAAGAGAGCGGAGATGTGAGGATGAGGTGATCAGTCAATACATCAGAAAGGCGATTAAAGATATCCCTCATAACCCTGCCAAGGCGGGTGAACAGTGAGTATGCTCAACCTAGTCAGTGAACCAACTGTACGTAGGCAGCCACGAGGACTACAACATGAGAAGGGTTTCAGTCGTAGTGTGTCGGTGGCGTCGATGACTGTTGCTTTAGCAGGGGATCGGTCGTTCGATGATGCTTTGTCTCTGGTTCGATCTCGACGTGGTATTGAGGTTGATCCTGTTATTGAGGTAGCGGATTACGGCCGTCAGTACGTGGAGCAGAGCACGCTATCAGACGCAGATGAGAGCTAGTAGTGGGACAGCGGAATCGGTACGCTTCCGTATCCGGCAAATCATTGAATCCGTGCTCGGTGACTCGCAGTCGTTAGCTGGAGCTGAGCAGAACGTGGTAAAGACGTACCAAGAGTTTGAGTGATGTACCGGATAGTTGGCCGCCTGAGCACGACTTAGTGAGCCTTCTAAGGGAGAAGTCGAAGTTGAGCAGCCTGACGATGTTGATGGACAGAGTAGCTGGGATTGGACGGGGATAACTAGTGAAGCGTTTGTTGTGTATCTACAGCCTGAGTACTGGAGCTAAGAGCAACCGAACCTATGCTGACTTCTCTGGGTTCCCAAACTTGTTTTGATAGTCAGTGTCGGTAAGGTTGAACTCCAAGTCGGTGCTTAGAGATAGTTTCCTGATGACAATATTCTTAATATTGGTCTGTGTACGGGACAGAGCAGAGAACTATGGTGTCTACCGATTCAGAGCCGCATTACCCGACAGATCCCTTTGATGAATTCTTCCATTTTGAGGATATCAAAGAGAGATCAGATATCAAAAGCATACAGGATCTCTATCCAAAGAATAGAAGAGGTGCTATCTATCGCGAGAGTCATAAAAAAGGTGATGAACTGAAAAAGTACTTGCAGAAGATTGTGTTAGAATATAAGTCCCTTAGGAAAGAGCCCAGTTATCTAACTTATATTATTCAGTGCGAACCAGCAGAGGAATCTAAAAGAGAGATATATGAAAACTTCTTCAAGGAAGAAAACGTCGGAATTCCAAATTGGTTTGATCGCGTGTTTGATGTGGACAGGCTTGTCTATGTAGGAATGACGGAACTCAAATACCGTAAGTACAACGGGGATAAGACGAAAATACAGCGGTTCTTGCGTCATTTAGATGGTTGTGGAGCGAATTTCACTGGTGCTTTCAAGCCACAACATCTCTTGGGGATTATTCCATGTGATGATGAGGCTGATGCAAAAAAGATCGAGAACCGGGTTCGAGTCATGGTCAACAAGCTTCCTGGTGATCGAGTCTTCGCCTTCTGTGAACTCAATTATGAGGAGAAGAAGGCGACCTGCCCAGATGGAATGGCTGTTAATGAGGGACCTGACTCTGACGGGAAGTGGAATGGGAGCTGGGATATCCCCGAGTTTTTAGGTGAAAAATATTGTTTTGGTGACGAATATCTATATGATCCTGATGCCAGTCCTTTTGCTGAGAACGACTCTGAAGGACTTGGAATACCGCTTTCAGAGCCTCCCAATCCGGATTATCATCCTGACTATGATTCATTTTCGGTCATGGACTTAGGGAATGAGTATACAGAACGCAATCGGTGACGAGGGAAGGGTGCTCATGAGCCCCCTGAAATGCTCTTTGTGTCATCAGAACCGGAGAGCAGTGATTATCCGCAGACCACTGAGAACAGCGTTATTTCTCTGTCGGTCACTGCAACACGGCAGCTCTAACGGTAATCAGTCGGCCAGTTGTTCGCTGTTGTACTCTGCCAGGGCTTCTGGATATGCCTCGACGATACGGGGATGCCAAAGCTTGATCATTTCAACGTATTCTTCGATGTACTGGTTCACTGTTTCATCAGCTAACACTGCATCTGCGATTTTCTCAGGTGTTGTGGTGTCCCAGTTGATTCCGGCCACCGCAGAATCGATATCTGCTTCTTTGAGTATAGTGCGGTAGATTCCGCTCTTGTACTCAAAGTCCGATCTAACCTCATCTTGGTAGCTTTTCAGTATCTCTTCAGTGACTTCGTCGTATCTGCGTTGTACGGAGATTCTTAGAATCCCTCTTGTAGGCAATACGTTGAAGCTGAATGCGAATTGTTCGTCGTCATCTAAGTGATCGGATGAACCATTGGGGTGGTGAGACACCAGAGCTAAACTATTCAGATCCTCCATCAGTTTATTCAGAAGCTCCGTAGGGTCATCTATTGTACCTCCTCCTAATTCGTCGACAACCTCAGCCTGGATTTGATCGAAGACACGTTGGAAGGTTGGTGTCCGATACTTCGGATCGGGGCTGGGCTTTCCATCTGTTTCTGAATGACCGGTTTCTGAGTCTTCGGTCAGTACGTTCCGTGTAGTTAGAATCCGAGATTCTTCCTCTGAGTACACGCTATATTCTATGCAGAATATACTGTGATCTTTGTCCTGCAGGTATCGGGCTACGCTTAGAACACGGTCGGAGAACCGCCCTGCGAGCAGAATGATTTTTTGATCGTTGTTGAACGCAGTTTCAGGCCGTGGGTTGTCAAGGTCGAAATAGTCTGCGTGAGCTTTCCGCAGTGAGTCTGTGCGTCCAATATAGCTCTGGAATTTGTGTTCAAGTGTTGCGTAGGGTTGTTCCCACTGGTGGTGGTCGCTGGCGTACTCGACGGCTTGTGCGACCATTTTCCGCGGGCTTCGGTTGTGTTTGAGTTCGAGAGTAACTGTGTTTCCTTTCTTGTCTACTCCAATGAGATCATATCTCTGCCCTTGGTCGGTATGTCCTTGTTGGTGGACGAGGAAGATGTCGATACCGCCGATTGTAATGCCCGGTCCTTTGCTTAGCCAGTTTTCGATGGTGGCTTCGCTGCTCAGTTCGTCGCTTCTGAGTTGTGTTAGTCCGTCTTCTGCCATCCGATGAAGTTCCACCGATTATTACATTCATTTAGTCTTTAGAAAACGGTTTCTGCTATCTCCATTTTCTGATTCACGATAACTGTGATTGAGGCTGCAGAGGAGGACTACTCTGAAACTCGTTGGAGGATCACACATCAGCGCACTCTATTTTTGGAGGAACTATTGCTGCTCCAAGTAGTCGAGATATGCTCGGAATGCGGGAGATTTCTGCTCAAGGAATAGGTCTGCTGCCTTTTCGAAGCCGCCTAATTCCTCGATCGCAGTAGCGTACTCACGATCGATTGGTGAATCAAGAGCTTGTTCCTCGAGATCAACAATCCGCTTTGAGAACTCGATCAAGTCTTCCCTACTAGGACTATCAAGTAAAATTCGGTTCTCCACACTTCGCTCATAAAGCGGCCGGTAAGTCTCTCGTAGTGCATTTCCTTCCTCTCCACCTTCTAGGAGCTCCGGAGTTCCTGTAACGAACAAACAGACGTTCCCCGGAAGGTCGTCGAGGAAGTCGTCAATTGCTTTGAAGTGATCCTCCGTACGAACGGATTTCTCTAGTTCGTCGACACCGAGCATTACTCGATATCCATTGATGCGCGCAAGTGAACTCATGATTCCAATCACGTCCATTGCTTCAGAAGAACCGATCTCATCAAGGAGGGTTTGGCTCAGACTTTGATGGCTAGTGTTGAAATACTTCCTTGCAGTTCCTGCCACCTCGTCGATGACTGCTTGGGGTACGTCCGCTTCTGAAAGGATATCTTGTGCAGCTAGTTCGAGAGAAGTCTTCATTCGATCCTCTCGAACCTCGAATCCTTGGCCTTCATAACTAGCAGCACAGAGATCTGCTACTTTCCGGAGAGTCGTATCCCATAGTTCATCCAGTCCATTCGCGTAATTTGAGTGATCATAAGAGCGAGGAGTCTGCAAATTCGTCCGGAAAGCCTCTACAAGTGATTCCCGGTTCAAGAAATTGGTTTCATCATCAATATCAATCAGGCTGACAGCGCTCCATGGGAGTACCTCGTCACGAACCCAATGCACGAAGAATGATTTTCCATACCCGAGTTCTCCCTCAACAAATGTATACGGATCTGCTGACTGGATCTTCTCGATTGCAGTTTCGATATCTGTTTCGCGATCAACAGCAATTTGCCGGCACGTTCCTGGTTGGGATGGTGGAATGTGTGCCCGGAGATTCTCAACGATATGAAGAGCTTGTTCGTCGCTAAGCGCTGACTCCTGTGAATATGTCTGTTCGGTTGGTCCAGCAGGATTTCGCCACTCTGCATTGGCTGCACTACCGTTGAGATTGCCGGATCTAGAGATTACTAAACGGTAATTCCGGGCAGTGTCTGTGGTTCTGCTATCACGAATTATCTCAATGACATCGCCTACTCCGCAGGTCAGATGCTGGATTGCAGGATCACTTTCTTTAATTAGTGGAAGATCTGTCCGCTCGATCGAGTATTCTCTGCAGAGTTGCGTGACTCGTTCCTCTGGTACGACTCGATGTTCTGGGACTAACGAGTGACTGAGGATGGGATTCTCTGCACCCTTTCCAGACGTTGAGAGCCACTCCTCTCGGACTTCGACTCGATCGATTAGACAATGTGGACAGTATATTGCACCGCTAACAACTCTGCTGCTGCATTCCGAGCACGTCTCCAGATAGACACTCATCTATCTAGAATAGGATAATTCATACCTAATATTCTTATTGGAATTTGTATGATGAATGACACCAACTTCTGCAGAGGTTTCCATGACGAAATCCTCTCTTTTCCGTTCGCAATACGGGAATAGGAGTGGTTCTACATTAATCGAGATTCGATTACGTCAACAAGCGTCCGTGATTCCTCTCTTCCCTCTGGAGTTAAGAGCAGTCGACGTGGACTTAGTTCGTTTATTCCATTATGGTTGTCTGCTGCGTCTTCAACGATTTCACTGATCTCCTTCTTACTGAGTGACGACGATTGGCCATATGCCACATTGATTAGGTCCGTCACCTTTGAAACCAATTCCTCATAGTCCTCCTCCGTCAGTTTACTCAAGACGAGCTTCTTGGCTCGATACCGATCCTGGAGAGCCTGATGCCCCGCCTCATCAATAAGAGAGTTCCACTTCTCTTCGTTTCCTACGAAAACGAACATCATATGTTCGAATTGGCCCTTCTGATAGCACTTATTATAGAGATCAATTAGCCGCTGAGTAGTCTCCGAATCTGGATTCCATTCGAGCTGTTCAGCTGCCTCATCAATGAGAATAACGAACCCGCTGTATCCTAACTCAAGTGCGAGAGAACGAAGATGACGGAGATACTCATACTCATTTTCTTTCGTTACGTTGTCGAATCCTTTCTTACCGATTGCGTGAAGCTCCTCAAGTGAGATATCCTCTCCCTGTAGGTAACCGCTCACAGCACTCAACACTTCAACCCGATCTAGGGTGACATCTTCTTGTTTAACATGGAGATGCCCTGTTGCCCAGGCGTCGAGTAAATTCCGTAGGATACGGTGAATCGAATGTCCGAAAAAACCGCGCTCAGACGCAACGCGATCGAAGTCATTCCGAGAAACATTCTCACAGAATTTTCGGAGAAGTGGAGTAACTCCCTTCCCTTTCTCATCAGGATATCTGATGTTTTGTACGATTCCTTTGTAGAGTTCACCTTTATCAGAGATAGTCTCCAGATCTTGGATGTCAAACTCGGACCGAATAAATCCTACCTCGCTCGCTCGATCGGCTATTAGATTGATGAAAAAGGATTTGCCGTATCCGAAGTCACCAAGGACAAAGAAGATCTGTCCACTTCCGCGCTTGACACTCTGAAGGCTCTCAGTTGGCTTTTCACAAATTCGCCGTTCTTCTTCCTCTCTTCCGACACGGATGTATTTGATGTGCTCCGGGTTCGGGGGCACCCCTTGCTGAATCCTCGTCAGGATATCGATGGCAGTGTCTTGATCGACTTGATGAGAGTCATCAGCATCTTCAAGCGACATTGTCCTTATGTTACTATAACGGCTCTTGTAACTCCATCGCAATATATCTGTCACCCTGAACTTTCACACTTCCATGCTGGTCGCTTCCCTTTCGATGGAACGAGACGTCCCATTCACGCAAACGGGACATGTACTGCTCAGTTCCCAGCAGTTCTCTAATCTCAGCTTCGACATCTTGCTCAGGGGTATTGAATACGCGCTCGATATTCGGTAACGCGAGGCTAAATTCAATTATATCATCGAAGTAAACGAGATCTCCCTGCCCGAATTCGGCGACATCAAGATATGCTTCCGTGGTCGCGAAGAGGAGATCCACTTTGTTTTCTCGGGAGACTTCGGTTTGTTGCACCTGGGTGTTTGTCCCAAGGTGGTCGATTACTGCGCTTACAGTATTTGTTATGGTGGCTGCACGGACACGGGAATCATTGACGTAGACCTCACTGTAAGGGAGGAGAGTCTCAATTACTACCGTTCGCGTCTGTCGGCTATCCGGTTCGATGGTGATTGTGATCTCTTGACCGGATCGAGTCTCTTGACGTTTAATTGACAGATTTTGATCATTAGTGACGCTTTGACGGAGCTCCTCAATTACTCCGTTACAGTAGTGCTCCCACGCGTTCTCAATGTCGCGTTCAAGTTTATAGTACAGCGCTTCGTCAGCAGGATCTTCTGGATCAAGCGAGTGCTGTAGATCTTGTTTACGTTCAATCGCACCAACGCCTCCTTGCTTCGTTATCTTGTAATCAGAAAGGATGGCTGACCAGTGTTCATCGTACCACTCCTCCTCGTACTTCGCGCCGGTTATCTTCTGTTTCCCCGTCTCGCTGCGTATCTCAGACGGAGGAATGAGAGGAGAAAGATTCTGCCGACGTCGGTGTCGGTGGAGGAGTGCATTCTCGACAAGCGAGTCTGAGGTAGTCCCCAGAGACCCACTAAGCTTACTGAATACTTTTGTAAGCTCTTGCCACCGTTGCTCCGAAACAGGTTCTGCATCAAGGAACCGTTCTATCCAATCAATTAACTCCTCTTCCGGAGTAGAGGTTCGTGCAGGGAGATTACAAACGTACGGCTTGGCCGATGGCCCTTCGTGGTGAAGACGGAACTCATGGTTGCTCTCATCGTCTTTTCGCGTCACTTTGACTTCAGGGAATGAGCTACGCCGAGATCGGTACTTATCGTAGTTTGGGTGTGAGCTAATTCGCTGCTCCCATAATTCATCAAAGCGCTTCTGGTTGAATGACTTCTTTGAGTAAGCCCTCTGCAACCCCCCAATGACAGAGTTCTTGAAATGACGTGCCCAGAGCTCATCGGGGAGATCATATGCTGTCACACTTGCTGGACGGACTACCTTCTCAACAACACGGTTGTCAGCAACATCATATCGGAGCCGATCATACCATTCGTCGACAGCAGCTACAATTTCTTCATCGACGTCGAACTGGCCACCTGCGACAGATTCAATGGAGAATGAGCCAACACTCCGAAACACGTTTTCCACGATTGTCTCTTCGTCAGGGCCCCCGACGGGGGCGACAAGTGCGACATCAAGACCCATGAGGAGGAGTTGCTGGAGATTTCGGCTCGCTCGGAGGAATGATTGACTCTGTTTGATGTCTGAAAGGGGCTCTGTGGCTGTGAAGATGATCCCGCCGTACGTGTCTCGGTCACTAATTTCTTGATTTCGGGCGGCAATACCGACTGCAGCAGCGAGATCGTCACGCGTGAATTGGTGTTCATCCCACTGATCGATCGCTTTTTGGATTTGCTCAGTCAGGTCGATCCCGATAGTCATTGGATCGCCGAGAACTGCAGATTCGTATGGATCAGCATTATACCGCCTAAACTGTGACTCAAACTCGTTTTCGAGGACACTCTCGTTGACCTGCTCGATTCGATCTTGGAGGTAGTCACGGTACGTGTCTGAGAGGTCCTTTCCCCATCGTGAGCCGACTTTTCCTTGCTTCAGCAGAGAATCAAATAGAGTCGGTTCGGCTAATTGTTCGAGACTAAGTGTCGTTTGTACACCCGGTTGTTCATCTAAAACGGCTGATTTCTCCCGCAAGAGGTCGTCAACTGCCTCGTTGTCCGACACCAAATAGAACACTGCTTCTGGAGTCGAAGCAAAGAGCCCAAACTCTCCTTCAGTCATTATCAGAGACTGGACGAGATAGAGGTAAAAACTATTGATAGACATCGCTGCTTATGGATCGTGATCATAGACGAGTCTTCACCGCCATGGTGAGTTCGACCACAGCCGATTAGCAGACATTAGCGGACACCGATGGCAGATGGGACATGATAACAAGAGTCGACAGACAGCAGTTACCGAACAGCTTGTCCTGAACTACGATCTTGCAGAGGTGAAGGATTCCCAAAATGGCAATCAAACACCCTCTGACCTCCTCGACAGATGAGTACGGCGACGTTCATGACGGTAATTGCAGAACTAAGAGCTCAATAGCCTAACTTTCCCTGAACCGTACTAACCGAAATCATCATGTAGATTGAAACTACATTCATCTCTGTGAGCAACAGTATCGTTTTTGCTGGACCCGACCCGGCTGCTGCTGAACGTGCTGCTATGGAAGCAGCAGCAGCTGATTCGTCAGGCCTTCCACAGAGTATCCTTCATATATCGCCGCGACTTGACCGGCGTGACACTGTCCGTGAACGGTGGGAACAGTTCGGTCCATCGATGGCTCTCTATCAGACGTCGTTCGACCAGCTCGTAGAGACCACGCTCCAACGTGTGGAATATCGTACTGCCAGTCAACATATCGACCGGGCAACTCTAAACCGCCTTGTAGAGGTTGCAGTCACCAACTTAGACATCTCTAACAATCGGTTTGCTGGGAGAACGAGTACTCCAAGTAGTGGATTCTGTGACGAGGTTTCGAATTTCTTCACCCTACTCGAGTATGCTGAATTGTTCTCGGCAACTGATGTCCGAGCCCGGTTCGCTGATCTCGGTCTCGAGGAAGAAGCCGAAGAAGTTGCCGGATTTGTCGATGCAGTGATTGACGTTCGCAATACTGTTGTTCCTGAGAGAGACTTTGCGTCTGAGCGTCTCCGTGATGTCGCTGCAAATCCTCGTACGCTCCATGAAGCGTTCCCAGCGGTCGACGCAATTGTTCTTGACGGGAGTACTATCTATACACGAGTTGAGCGCGTTCTACTTGAAACGCTTGCTGACCAATGGTCAGTCTACGTTATCCTCCCGACGATTAGTTCGAGAGAAACAGAGTGTGGTGAGCACTTTACAATCGACGACTACCAGACTGGGCTTGATGCTGGGATGCAGCGAGCGGCACGTGTTTACGATGAATTAGAGTTCTCCGTCGAGTATATCCCGCAGACGACTCACTCGAGAACACATACCATCGACGTCCTTCGGTCACTCTTTAACCGACAGACTCCGGATACTGAAGCTCTCCCATCACATATCTCTGTTTTAGAGCCAGAAACACGACGCATCGAACTGCGGCGGCTTACGAAACGTGTTCGTAGTCAACTCGCTGACGGCAGTAACCCCGAGGATATTGGTATTGTTCTTCCTAGCGCTGAACAATACTCTCAGGAACTAATCGAACTCCTGGATCTACACGAGATTCCATACGGACTCAATATTCAAGTTCCCCTTTCAGAGACTGCAGCTGGGAATCTCCTTTTCGATGTTCTCTCACTCATCGAGAATCCGTCAGCGCTGGATACACTACGCAACTTATTCTCTAATCCGCTTTTTACTGGCTTAGCGGAAACTGAGATCGACCACATAGCAGTACAGCAAATTGCAGATCGGCTCCCGTTGCCATCGTTGGAGCTTGCACTCGAGCGGTTCCCAAATGAGACCGCAGCCCACATCGAAGAGCTCTGCACTCGACTCGCAGACATTCCAAGACAGACGCTCGATGAGACTCTTACGTCACTCAATGATGTTCTCGATGAGATCGCCATCACTGACCCAGAACATCTCAGCGATACCTCGCTCTCGAGTTCTCGTCGGTCACGTGAACAACAGGCACTTCAGTGCTTTGAGCAGGTTCGGCAATCTCTCAGGTGTGTTGCCAACACAGTCGAAGTCGGAGACACTGAACCAGTAACGTGGATTGAGCGTGCACTCTCTGATCAGTCGGTCACCGTTCAAGAATCGACAACCGGGGCTGTCGGAATTGTAGACCTCTCCGAGATACGACTCCGCGACTTTGATTACGTCTTTGTCCCAGGTCTTACAACCGACAATTTCCCTTCAACGACGGATCAACTCTCCTATCGAGCATCGCTTGCGGAAGCGGATGCAGACTTCAGGGACCCAGATCGAAGTGCTATTGCTCGACATCGACTTGCGACGCTTCTCGTCGGATGTAAGGAGGCTGTTCTCTCCACGCCTGCACGTGATGATGAGGGACGACCACATGTCATGGCGAGGTTTCTCGATGAGTTGTTGACGGTGACTGATACTGGCCCGACGCCGATTACTTCCAGCGAGATTGCTCATCGGGAAGATGTTCAGCGATCCATCGCATCCAGCGTCAGTCATCGCCCGGATCTAACCGCTGATGAGCTTCTTCAGAGAGTCGCTGAGACGTCAACATTCACTGATGACCATCAAGTGCGGATTGAGCGCGGATTTAGCTGTGCGCATGCACGGCAACGAGACGAGCTAACTGAATATGACGGTCAGCTTGATATGGCGGCAGTCGACACGCTTCATCCAGCGTCGACTCGGGAGCCGTATAGTCCAAGTCGGCTTGAGACGTACGCTACTTGCGGATTTCGGTACTATCTAAGCCACGTCTTGGAGTATAAGCCCGCGGACCCAATCTCACTAGATCCAGACTATAAAGACCGCGGCAAACTCATCCATAATACGTTCGATCGGTTCTATCGGGCACTCCGGTCTAATGCGGATGAACCAGTGACGGTTTCCGAGTCGGACTTCGAAGATGGTCATCTTGAGTCACTCCTTTTAGAGTCGTTCACTGCTGCACTGGATGACATTCCAACGTATGAGACCACCTTCACTAACGGGTTGCTTCAACGGATTGCGGCTGGACTTGGTGATCCCGAGACGAACGATTACTATGGTCTCCTGGAAGAAGACGGTCAAATGACGGGAGTTCTGAAACGATTCCTCAAAAAAGAGTTAGAGCTCCACACAGGGACAACAGTCAAAGCGAGATGGCTCGAAGCCGACGTTGGTACTGACAGAGACCATCAAGGTGACCTTCTCAGTAGGACTTCGGCGACGGTCACTTCACCAGACGGGACAGAGATTACACTTGCCGGGCAAATCGACCGAATCGATGTTGATGAACACGGTCATGCAGTTGTTCGCGATTATAAGACAGGATCCGATAATAACGTCCCCAACCAAGACAGTACTCTCAAGGGACGTCGATTCCAGCTTCCGATTTATGCGCTTCTCGCCGAGCATGGTGATCAGGAGACAGAGGTAGTTGGTGGGGCATACTATCAGGCTCGCCCACCAAATGCTGCAAAACATACGAAAGGCGTTATTGGCTCTGAGGAGCACGCAAAACACCCTAGAGCAAAGGGTTCACCAACCCCTCTCTTCCGGTATTCGTCTGCAGGGTTCGAAACGCACGCAGAGTTCAGAGAGTTCCTTAACCACGTCACAACTTCACGACTAGCGACGTTGACGAACGCACTCGAACACGGACATTTCCAACCCACGTTCCTCTCTGAGGATGCTGCAGGTTGTGAACACTGCCCCTATAATGATGTCTGCGATGTTCGTCACTACAATCGCTCTGATCGAATTGAAAAGTCCCTGAAGCTCGGAGTAGGGGTCTATCTCCCGGAAGCAGCAACAGACGACGAATTCTCACTTGAGAATTACTCCGCGACGGATCCCGATGAGGTGCAATAAATGGTTGACTTTAACGATCTTACGACCCAGCAACAGCAAGCTGCAACGGCACTTGAACGAAACCTCTCACTTACAGCCGGTGCTGGAACTGGCAAAACAACCACCCTGACGCAACGGTATATAAAAATGCTCGAGCGGGGGATCGAAGAGGATCCTGACGAGCCAATTACACCGACGGAAATTCTCGTTACCACGTTCACTCGGCGTGCTGCAAACGAATTACAAAAGAGTGTGCGCGAAGAGATTACAGCGAAGTTGGAGACGGATTCAGAG
Source organism: Halogeometricum sp. S1BR25-6 (assembly GCF_031624495.1). Lineage (NCBI taxonomy): Archaea > Methanobacteriati > Methanobacteriota > Halobacteria > Halobacteriales > Haloferacaceae > Halogeometricum > Halogeometricum salsisoli. The sequence goes on from NZ_JAMQOP010000005.1 coordinate 35,440, forward strand.
TTCTACGACCAATGGCTGGACATTGCTAACTCGCTCGAAGAGGGATACATCAACACGCTTCATGGGATCTGCTCACGTTTCCTCCGCGAACATGCCCTATCTGTCGACAGTATTGACCCTGGATTCGAGACCCTAGATGAGGGTGAGACCGCACGCCTCATTGAGGAGGTAACCGCTAGAACACTGGCAGATCTCGATCGCGAACGTCACGACGGTATCCAGGAGCTCACGCCCTACTACAGCCGACGAGAGCTTCAGTCTATATTTGCGGATTTGCTCAGTAAGCGACCTGAGAGCACTGAATGGGCAACGTGGATGAGCGAGGTCGATAAAGAGACGTATCTTGAAGCTATTCGGCAGGAACTCCATCCGCTTGGTGCAGAGGAGGTGGCTGAAATTCTGTTCGACGATGGGTTTGCCCATGCCGTCGACCAGTTACAGAGTCTGCATGCAGCGCAGCCGTCTGTTGCAGAGACCAGTGATAAAGGTTGGTCGACATTGACAGACCTCCTTCGTCGCCTCGAGGCAGCTGGCTATCCGAACAAGAGTGCTCCACTGGCAGAGAAACAGGAACTCATCCAGTTGATCTGTGATGACTTTACAGGGTATAAAGGTGATCTACTCGCAGATTCCAATTTCGAAGGATCAGACAGTAATTGGACCGGACTAGACGCAGAACGAGAACGTTTCCAAGAGGCGATGAATACGATCGTTGAGCAGATCGATCCTGAAGAGAATCTCCTTCGGTCTTCAATTGAAATCGACGAACTGGCCTATCCCCTTGTTTCAGCACTTGCAACGACTTATCTTGAAGTGGCCGATACCTATCGTGCTGAGAAGCGTGCACGCAACGTCGTTGATTATACGGACCAGGTTCAGTTCACGATTGACTTTCTTGAGTCACCGGACCACCAGGAGGCACGAAAGCGACTCTGTGATCAGTTTGAGTTCGTAATGGTCGACGAGTTCCAGGATACAGACCCCCGACAGTGGGATCTGATTCGGTTGCTCACAAGCACGGATTCAACCGACTTCGACGCGCAGAACGTATTCGTGGTCGGTGACGAAAAGCAGTCTATCTATCGTTTCCGTAACGCTGACGTCACTCAGTTCGGTGAGATCACAACGCTCCTCGAAACCATAAACTCAAAAAATCTCGCCACGACAAGCGAATCGAATGCGGACGATCAGCTCTCACAGAATTTCCGGACGCTCCAGAACTCTCTCTCGTTTATCAATGATCTTTTCGATGAAGTCTTTGAGGAGGCTGGACCGGAGTACGAAGCCTCACCACAGCCATTAGACGCTAAGCGGGAGGATCCAGAGCAACTTGATTCACTTGTTGAGTATCTCGTTGTCCCCACCGATGAATCACTCCGTGCTGATCTCTTCGAGCCTGGTCATCCCCTTCGTGATGCACAGCCGGAACATGATGCAGATCTTGAAGCTGAAGCACTCGCTAGCCGTCTGACCACGCTCTTCGAGTCTGGGCAGCAAGTATACGAGCCTGAAGGAACTGCAGAGTACGACAAAGGCGATGTCCGCCTTGTCGAACCATCGGATGTCGCAATCCTGCTTCGGACACGGACGCATCTCAAGCGATTCGAACGAGCTCTTGATCGATACGACATCCCCTATACTGTCTCGTCGGGGATCGGCTTCTATGACACTCCTGAGATCACTGCTCTCTATAATCTGCTTCAGATCCTCGCCAATCCGTCCGACAGTATCGCCTTGTATGGTGTCCTTCGATCTCCTCTCTTTGGATTCACTGATTCGGAACTCGCTGCACTCGCTGAACCGAAAACAACACTCTGGTCTCAATTACAGTCATCAACCGAACCAGAGTTCGTAACGGCAAGGTCTCTCATTCAGTCGTGGCGCTCGGCGGCCGGTGTCGACGGAGACGGACCGACTGTCGACTCGTGGAGTCAGCTCCTCACCCAGATTATCGATGACACAGGCTATCTAATCTCCATTAGCGCTGGCGATCGTCCACAACAGGCAGTTGCGAACGTGGAGAAGTTTCGAGATCAACTCCGCTCATGGAGCACGGACGGTTCCGCCAGTCTCACCACGCTTGTTTCCGAGATCCAGGAACGTCGCGAGCAGGACGATAAGGAAGGAGAGGGAGAGATTACGGGCGAAGCTGAGGGGGTGCAGATACTCACCGTCCACGATGCGAAAGGGGATGAGTTCCCCGTCGTCGCAGTTCCAGGGCTTGACCGTGAGTTTATGGATAAGGCGACTATCGCTAATGGAAAGATCGAGTTCGAGACAATCAACGGCACACCCGGAATCGGGATCAAGGGTCCAGATCCAGACGAACGGTACGACACTCAATGGACTATCGCTCGTGAGGGGCTTGCACGGCAGCGTCGTGCAGAGGAACGCGCTGAAGAGAAACGGACGCTCTACGTAGCGATGACCCGCGCACGCGATCATTTACTTCTGTCGAGTGTTCACAGCCTCGATAGTAATGTTGAGCCCAATGCGGGGCTCGCTGGTCTCGAAACCGTCGGCGATAGAGACCCGAAATCCTGGCGGGAGTTCGTCCAACCAGTCCTCTTTGATGGACTCGATCTCTCTGAACTCACAGTCGGAAATCCCATCATAGAGTCCCTCAAGAAGAGTACGTACCGTCTTTCGCTTCCCGATCAGCCGGCACGCGACTGGAAGACCGATCGGCCACAGCTAGAGCTAACCTACGAAATCGAAGTTACAGATCCTGTCGAGCGACCGCTCTCGTTCAAACTCACACCGTCGGGACTTGCTGATGTGTTCGATCCAGCTATCGACGGCACGTTCGAGGTTGATGAGTCACGCCGAGTTGTTACCTTCGATCGCCCAGAGGACCCACGTGATCGTGGAGATATTAGCTCTTCTTCCAGGGCAGAAGTCAGTGAAGATGACTTAGATGGAGCGACCTTCGGTGAGATCGTCCATCGACTGTGTGAACTACGACCTCCTGTCTCTCAACGCGACACCGTCGCACAGAATATTGCCGAAGAAGAGCGACCTGGGCTCACGCTTGACGAACAGCAACGTGAGCAAGTTCGCCGTCATGCAGACCGCGGGATTGCCTATGTTGATGAACTCACTACTGAGTACGACGTTATTCATCAATACAGCGAATTACCGTTCACGCTAACTTTGGCGGATGATCTGGGGACAATCGTAGGGATCATTGATCGTGTACTCGTCACTCCAGATTCCTACATCGTAGTTGACTACAAGACAGACTCCGTTAATGGCGACCAGCTGAGGAAGAAGGCGGAACACTATGAAACGCAAATTCGGGCGTATGCCCTTGCTCTCCATCAACAAGATCCATCTCGGTATGTCGACGGTCGGCTCTACTTTACTGGAGCAGAAACTGAATGGATGATAGAGTGGTCTCCGTCTGAGTTAGCCACAGGTCTTGATGATCTCCAGACTGATCTTGAAGGGATCCTAAGCGAGATACAACCTTAGCGTCTGGTACCTTCTCAGCAGGTGTTTTATCCACCATCGAAGTTTGTATGCTTCACCCACATAGGACCATATAGCGGATTCTCACTTTGTTCGTCGTTTAGGCTTGACTCCGAGGCGATTCACTCGAACGTCATTCCGTATCCCCACTCTTCTAATGTAGTCTCTACCTCGTCTAAGCGTTCGAGACCAACCATCACAAGAGCTTCACGGAGATCTGTCAAGGAGACGTTGTCGTCAAATCGATCTTCGAGTTCCCGAAGTGCATCCCGTTCCGACGCTTTTGTTTCTGATTGAAGGAAGAGTGGAACACGGGTTCGTCCATCCTGTACGCCATCACGACGGAATTTGTACGGAATCTGCATCGACCTATTTTGTTGTTTTGGTTGTGAATCGCTAGATAGATCGTCCGACTCACTAGATGACTCAGCTGCCGAAGAGTCAGTATCCTTCTGCTCAGACTGCTTTCCATCGTCCGCAAAGGGATCGTCCCCAGCCCCCTTTTTCATTCCAGTCATGTAATCATCACCTCATGATCAACGTCGCCAGGTTCTGGAGGATTCGGGGCTTCAATACCAACCTCGGTTTCAAGGTGGCGCGCAAGACGGTCAAACTGTGCGAGCGTCTCGATTTCGTAGTCACGGCGGCGATCGCGATGTGTTCGGACATACTCGAACGCAGAACACTGTTTCATCCAACACCCCTCCATCAACGACGAACGTTCTCCGATGATCTCTGGAATCGGATAATCGATTTCGCCGAGAATCGCGTTTTGGTCTCGCGTATTCTTGAACCCAATTGGAATTCCTGCGAGGACACCGACTTTGATATCAAGCTGGTCTTCGAACCCCGCAACCAAGGCTTCGAGACCTTCAACGGCGGCACGACCCTTCGCACTTGGTTCAACAGGGATGACAAGCGACCGAGTTGCGTTGATAGCGTTGTAGAGATGTGGTCCTTCGGTCGCAGGTGGGTCACAGATAAGGACGTCATACTCGTCGGGGACGCCGGCTTCACGGAGGACCCGAAGGAGCTGGGCGTGTATACCAAACGCCTCACCCATCGCCTCCGATTGTTCCTTCTCACGCTGGAGATACTCTGTGAGGTCCGAGAGCATGTTGTGTTCGGGGACGATGTCTACACCTTCGACGGTGCGGATGAGATCCTTGAAGTCGCCTATTGGTCGTCGGACCATGTGCCGTACGATATTGTCGACGGATTCTGTCCGCTGGTCGTCAACGCCGAATAGTCGAGAAAGGTCGCCGTCCTGTGGATCAAGTGGCACGACAAGTGGTTTGAGACCCGCACGTGCGTGTGCGACAGCGAGATTGGCTGCTGTCGTCGTCTTGCCAACACCCCCCGCTTCGCTGTACGTCGAATACGCTAGCATTAAGGCATTCATGATCACCCTCCACCTTGAATGTTCGTCAGACATGTTCATGAACATAACTACTGAATAAATGTACTGAACACAACTAATGAATATACTATCTAGCATATAAAATACCGCTTTCAAGAGCCTAAGAATGAATCCAAGATAGAGGACAAGTAAGCGACTCAATGCAGATGGTGCCTGCTACACGAATACGAACGCCGTGCCCGCCACATGCGCTAATTAACTGCCGCAAGCACGGTGCTCACAAATACCAACATTCTAACCAACTTGACGTAAGTATGACTTGTTGTCGACGATTGTACGCAGAACTACGCTCCCATTGAGTTCATGGAGTATACTGAGGTGAACGGAGAGAGTGAATGTCAGTGAGATTATCTAGTTTGTTGCAACTGACCGGCTGACGTCTTGGAGTGTCATTGCGTCACAATGATCCTCACGCTTGGCCTCTACAAGTCGACTGCTATCACGGCCTAGTCCCGCTTCTCGTGCATTTCCTTGCCGTACCGGATGCTCTCCTAGATGTGTCTGCGGTGACGTCCAGAAATCACATCACACCCTGAACCGCCTCGAAGCAGCCAAACGTGGACTCACAGAGATTGTTGAGTCACTTCCCAACGGTTGAACAACTTCGAAACAAGAGATGAACGAGATGGCTGCAACCAATTGCTGAACGGAATGAATGAATGTACTGAACACAAGTAATGAACATGACCTATGAACACTATCCTTGAAGGTGAGTACTGAATATCTGACTAAAGCACGAGTAGGAAGCTCAACTGACGACTAACCCGCTTTTGCTCTTCACTTCTATTCCCTCCGACCCCACTACTATCTTAAAGACTCATACCCTGAGCCCCGGCTCTATGCTTCTTCTACTTCGTCGGAAACGAGGGGTGTCTTCCGGTGACGGACTCCGACGAGGAGTCCAAGTGGTCCGAGGAAAGCGGTCGACGTGCCGATCCCGACCGCGTCACCGACGTCATACAGCGGAACCTCGCACATCGTGATGTCGATACCATCAGCGACGATCCCGAGCAGCGTGAGTTCTGGTCGTGGAACAATCCCCGTTCCCAAAGGCCGTTCGCGACGCCTTCGGCGACTTCCGCCAGCAGGAGTCGCTCCTCCCGGCTTCGGGAACAACGCTCGCGATGACTGCGGCGAAACCTACCCGTTCCTCTGTAGCTCCTGCGGCCAGTCGGTTGAGTTGGGACGGACCTGCTCGCAGTCGGTCTGTATGAGGTGTGGTGTCACCTGGATTCGCGACAGCGCTATCAACAAGACCGCGAAGCCGCCCTCTTCGGATCGAGAAGAACCAGCACACGCCCGACGCTGAGCACCAGAAGCTCCATCACAGCGTTATCTCCCCGCCGCTTGCGTGATACCGCGACCTCGCGAAGGCCGGCTACTCACTCGAAGAGGCGAACGACACCACGAAAGAGATCGTCAAGGAGATCCTCGACGATCGCGCTCAGGGCGTCATCGTTCGCCACAGTTACCGCGGCGCGGACGCGGACGGATCGATAGCATCCGACCACGATGACATGGGCCTGCGGAAGGAACTCCTCAACTCCGGGCGGATGTTCTACGGCGACGTTCGCGACCAACTCGCGTGGAAACCGCACTACCACTGTATCGTCGTCACCGACTAGTTCAAGACCGCCGACTTCACGAAGTGGATCGAAGCGGCGACGGGTGGGTCGTCCACCGCATCGAGGACGAAGACGGAAACTCCCTGTACAGCGACGGCGACATGACGCGGGCGCTCACCTACTCACTGAGCCACGGTGATATCGACGTCTACGCCAACTCGAACAACAGCAGCGCGGCCAACTACGTCGGTGCCGCGCTCGGAAGCGTCTTCAAGAGCAGTTCGCGGTTCGTCGCGACGGACTCCGGTCTGAATTAGGCCGACGGGAAGGTCCGCGAACACTGCTGGCGACTCCTCGGTCTGAACAGTGCTTCGACCGAGTGCGGCGCATCGATCCTGCCCGTCGACGACCCGGGTGAACTCGCGCACCTCATCATGCTCGAACTGTATCCCGACGATGACCCGCCCGCGCACGTGAACACAGACGGTGTGCTGCACCATGTTGCGAAGGGGAACATCCGCGTCGTCGACGACCCGTGCGGTGACGGGTACGGCCACGATCACGGCACAGATGAGGACGACGAGTACGTCTGCGACGGTACTCTGATCCCCCTCCGAGGCACGCTCTCTCGGTCTCCTCGAGGACGAAGAGTGGTGTGCCGACGCACCGTTTATCGACTAGGCGTGAAAGGCCGACCGGGAGTGGACTGACGACTTGAATCGGTGGAAGTCGAAACCAGTTGTCAACGCGGCCGGCGTCAGGTGACGCCGACCGCGGACGGTCGTGTTTAGTTAAGCGTGAAAAGTGAGGCGACGTGATTTCTTGGTGCTCTATGCCAGAAATCAGTCGCCTCGCCGGTCCTAGTGGCTGGATCGACATGGAATTTGTGGAACGAGAGCGGACACCCGAGCCAGCGATGAAGCTCGGTATTCAATCGCATCTAGCGGGCCTCTCGCTATCGAATACCGTTTCGTTGCTCGAAAATCTGGGTGTCGAACGCTCTCGAAAAGCCGTCCATGACTGGGTGCAGAAAGCCGATCTACAGCCGACCGACGGAGAAAGCCCGAATCACGTCGCGCTCGACGAGACGGTGATTCGGATCAACTCCCTGCAATACTGGCTGTACGCCGCCTGCGATCCCGAGACAAACCAATTACTCCATGTGCGACTCTTTCCAACCACGACGACCTCAGCAACGCAGATTTTCCTCACTGAGCTCCGCGAGAAACACTCCGTCGAATCTGCCGTGTTTCTGGTCGATGGCGCTCAGCACCTCCAAACTGCGCTTTCCCGAACTGGGCTCCGATTTCATTCTAAACGACATGGAAATCGGAACGCCATCGAGCGTATCTTCCGCGAGCTGAAACGCCGAACTTCGTCGTTCTCGAACTGCTTTAGCCACGTTTTCCCTGAAACCGCTGAAAACTGGCTCCAAGCATTTGCCGCCTGGTTCAATGCTCCAAACTAAACACGACCCCGCGGACTCCCCGAGAGTTTTTCAGTGCCACTGGTCTATTTCTTGAGGAAGTACACTTGGTTTCCATCCTCCTTCTTTTCGGCAACGCCTGGTCTTGTCTCTGCTTCAGGTGACTTCGCAAATGCGGCGGCCCTCGCTGCTTTTCTCATATCACGAGTCGCAGTGAACGCTTCCTTCAGGAGTTCATTCTCTGTTAGACCCTGTGGATAATTAGCTAAGATCATTTCGAGGATCTGCGGATTGGAGGCGGTTGTCGCCGCGGGGAAATGCTTTGACTCGTATTTCCCGCGGAATACCGGGCTCAATTTTCGTTGCAAGACAAATCGGCAGTATGACTCAAGCTTGTTAGCTAACTCCTCCTCATTTTTGTCAGTCGATCCATTATGCACTAGATCGCTCCGCGCTGTCTGGCAAGCCTTCATCTCTTCCTCTAGGTCATCAGCTATTCTAGGATGGTCATTACCAAGAGTTTCTTTGACCTCCCGTGCCACCGCTTCAGGTATTGATTCCCATCGGAGATCTCTTTTAAGGAATTCTATTAGTCTAGACCTGACATCATTTTCTTTGATCTCATCCTTGACGACATCCTCAGCGTGTTCAACCGCTTCTACAAACTCATGTCCTTGTTTTTGCTTTGAGATCTCTTTGGGTTTTGATTGGTTTTCAAGCGTGAACCAGAACATGATGAGCCGGTCTTTCGGCCTCTCAGACGCTAACCCTAATGCATACCATCTAAGAGCCCGCATGGTTCCTTCATCAATCTCGTTGCTTTCTTCAACCGAGGTGAAAATATTGAATAAAAGTCCGTTCATTTCCCTCGGCATAGGAAATATCGCCGACTCTCGAATGTGTTGAACGGATTGATCTGATCGGTATGTTTTCCACGGTGTTTCGGCCACGATCCCGTGACAGGTTAAGAAGCTGAGAATCTGAGCGAGCCTCTGTGCTCGTTGATATATCTCGGATCTTCTCTCCTCAACCTCGTTAGCTTCCGCATCAAAACCGGCGACAAGCTCGAACGTTTTGTACGTAAGCGACTCATCCATCCGGCTTCTCGTCGTCTCTTGGATCTTGAACTCCTCAAGATCGATCTCGGGGAGAGTAATTCCTTCCGTTCGGAGTGGTATACGTACCTCATATGGTTTTGACATACGACGACTCGTCATTCAATGGGAATAAGTCTGCGGACCAGAGAACCCCCAGTACTGGTTGCGAAACCGAGTAGCTGTGTTTGGAAACCGAGTTGTAATCTATCATCCATCACCCACGTGGCCGAGCCTCGAAGAGTGTCTCTGCTCGTACGGATGGATGCCCGCAACAACGGCTTGGGGGTGGCGCGAAGGTGACCGGTCGACGCTTCGGAGACGAACTTGGTCCGACGTACTTGGAGGCTGTTGAAGCGCGAGACGACGACCGATGCGCCACGCTCGTCGAGGTTATCGAACACTATCTCGTCACGGACCTCGAAGCGAACCTCGCGCTTTACTACGGCGACATCGGGGAAGAGTTCGAATCGGTCCATCTGGGGTCAACCGTCGAATTCAGCGTGTAGACTTTCTCATAGCGAAAGTATTTGGTAGTTTCACTCCCAGTATTGGTCCACAATTCACGTGAGTCTGCTACAATTATCGTCCTCGGAAATTTCTCTCCTTTCTCTCGCCATCAGCGTCATTGGTGTTGGTATAAGTTTAGCAGTTCTTGCCGTAGGGATCTGGAACCTTTACCTGAGTCATTATCAGACGACGCGATCTGAAGTGTCACTTCTGCCCGAGGAAGGAGGCGAATTTGGATTCAGAGGGGGAAACCATGCTATCGACGAGCGTGCGATGTGGAAGGGGCCACTCACCCTCATGATGACGAATGCAGGGGAAAAAGGAGGATATGTTAGTTCAGAGGAGTTCGTGATTGTTGGACTGAAGAATGGGGATGAGATAGTCGAACCGGGACCAATCTCAGTTGAGCAACCCAAGTCTTCAAATAAAATGGTTGGGACAGAAATAGGTCCAGGACAGACGACACGGTTTCTGATCCCCCTCCACTTGAAGACTGAAACTGATATAGGCCCACTCGTAGAACACGAGTTTGCCATTATTGAGTACGCGATTACGGTCGAAGATGGACAGGGTTCGTACGAGGTACGCGAAAAAGTAGATGCCCTAATTCCTGGACCAACTCCAACCATCGAAGCATGGGAGCAGCACGTAGACGAACATCAGAACGAATAGTCGAGAGAATGCAGGCTAATGTGCGAACACTATGAGAGATTTCTATGAGCAACGGAGATGAACAGCATGACGACCGCGGTCTAGAAGACCTTCGCGGTCGTAACCGACGCCCTTGCCCGTAGCTTCCTTCAGGTCTCTCACATCCAAGCGCGTCGGTCGGTCTCTTTCATCTGCATACTCTGCATGATGTACAATGAGAGGGACGGCATCTTTGAGATGAAACCAATGGTGGTATTATTATATATTGATACCCTGGAGGTCGGTCATCTGACGTTGTCTTGGATCTACAGCTATGTGCATTTCATATCATCTATATCTAATTATTGGAAAAGAGTAAATACTATCCAGTATATGATTTGGTATGGCACAGAGGACATCTCGAGGGTTGCGGTGGGTGGGGGACAACAAAGCGTTAGTGTACAATGCAGAGACGAATGTTTCATCGGGTCCCTTCTCAGCGAGTGCTAACAAGACTGCGCAGTCGGAATATATCCGAATGGATAAGGAGCGGTATCTATATGAACACAAGAGAATCAAAAAGAACCGCGATTTCAGTGCGGATTTCTCGTCGGATATGTATTATCGTCGGATAGACGGATCTAACTACTCCCATCCAGTTGAGGAGCGAAAAGAATTTGACAGAATGTACGATAAGTCGGTACAGATCGCTTCTCAATGTCCATCAGCAACGATCAGCATAAAGAAATTAGCTGACTACAAGCTTCACAACCCGCTTGTAAGCTACCTTGAAGACAAGACTCCACTAATGATCCTTCATAGTGCCAAGAAAGGCATCTCGATGGGTTCTGAATTGATCTCACCTGATGAAGAGATCAAACCCTCCAGAGGTCTGCGCTGCTACACGGTGTTATATGATGATCATTTTGAATTTATACTTGGGAAGAGAGAAGACGATAGAGTTGAGACGTTTTCCTACGAGGAGATAACCGATGTCGAAGTCAGTACTGGTCTCCTCAAGAGTCGTATCTCCGTAGTCCTAGACACAAACACATACCACATCTGGATATCGCGAAAATACTCTAGTGACCAAGTCAAGACTGCAGCCAAACTATTCGCGTCCAAATCCCCTCTAGAGGCCTCTCAAACTAACCTTCATAACAAAACGATTAGCAGGTCGACAAACTCTGATTTCGATCCTTCAGAGTATGATACAGACAATAAGTGGTGGTTACTCGCACGGGTTGCATTGTTCATCCCGATAGGGCTTTTTATGGCCTTTGCCGCAGTATCCACGATCTTCCCACCACCTGAGAATGCAGCGCTCTGGGGTGGTCCAGTTCATACAGGGTTAGCACTCCTGTTCTCGCTATCGCTCCCTGCTACTCCTGTATTATTTGCTGCTGGAATAAGTGGAGATAAAGAATATTTAGTAGAGGAAACCGGGCATGGGACCGAATGGGGACCTACTGCTGTGCTTATCTTTCTTTGCCTTACTTTTGGGCTCTACGGTGCCTATTACCTTCTCTGGAGATGGAAGACCTACAGCAACTGACCCTGTGCCAAAAACCAATCTCGTCTTCGCGATCTCCAGATCGTCAAAGGCAGTTACTATACTACTGGTCTGGAAAGCAGTCAATGCACCACCTGTGAGGGCCGCTACCGCGACTAATCCAAACATCAAAGGGCTAGCAAGTCTCACATAGAGATACGCTGATTTGGTATCACGACCAATGAATCGATTGTCTCAAGGTAGAACTGGTTGTTAGTGATATTTGAGGGCATTCTGGATTTTTACCATCATCCGTGTTATAGCTTGTAGCGACTATTCCAAAGAGAGGTTATTGAATCCCAATTCTTCTGTAATCAGCAAATGAGGAGGAATAGCCAGTATGGTACGTAACAGAGATCGACACCGTCTTGTTCAATGACGAGCGAACTGGATTTCTCTACCTCCTTCGGTAAACTATCTGTAATGATGAACCGATAGGGTGCCTTGTAATTCAGTTCCCGGAGCTCCTCACCCCCCGGAATTGGGTGTTTTCCACTAGTTGGATCGAACTGTGTTGCTATCTTGTCTGCATTACCGGCATGTGGGTGGTAGGAGAGAACGAATGGGAGGATCAATCCTTTGTCGTTGTGAAGAATATAATCTACTGTCCCCGCCTCAGTTTCAGCATATTCGACGGAGGTATTCTCATCGTGTGAATTAGACACTTTCCATGCTAGCCGTTTTGCATGATCGAACGCGACGGTTCGGGCGAGTTTATACTCAAACTCGTAGTTGAGCGACCGTGTCCTTTCGTATGCCTCGAATCCGTGATGTTCCTGACGTTGCGAGAGGAGTACCACATGCCGTGGGTTCCGTAGATAGAGTCTCGTCCGACGGTGTCGTTGTAGTGAGAAATCGTGAGATTCTGAAACTGCTATCCCCTCGTCTAGCACTGACAGATAGGTATCGACAGTCCGGCGATCAACTTCTAACTGTTTACTGATATCTGTGTACTGGAGTTCCTTACCTGTCTGACTCGCAGCTAGCGATGCGATTCGGTGGAGGTTCTCTGGCCGTTGGATTGATTCGTATTTCGCGAGTTCCTTATAGAGGTACAGCAGAAAGTGAGAGCGGACAAGTTCGTTCTTTACCGTAGCCTTCTCCGCATCGAGTAAGATTCCTCCTTTCTGTAAATATTCACGAGCAGCTTCGTACAGCCCATCTCGTTCGACATCAGAGAAGGCCTCGAAGTACAGTTGATTTAGCGCTGCGACTGCAGTGTCCAGATCCTCAGAAGTAGATAGATTGTTTCGGACCTTTTTGATCAATGCATCGCCATCTATGCTCGTTGTGCGGAGAGATTCGATTTGAACGTTGAAATCTATATCAACATCTGTAAGTGCAGTATCGTCGTATGTATTTTGCTGGACGGTCTCGACAAACTTCATCGGTAACATCGCACGCGGCCATTCAATCTTCAGCCTCTCTTCCTCCGAGATTCCCCTTAAGTCAACTTGTGATTTGACGATTCCCGTCAGAAGTAGATAGGTATCTTCCTGTACAAATTCCAATAATAACCGCTTTTGTTCATTATCAAGTTGGAGTGCGCCGACATCGTCGAGGATGATGTATTTACGTCCTCTGCGGGGAGCAATATGTGAATAGAAGTAATCAATAACTGTTCTCAGTCGTTCAAGAGCCTTACTTGACGGTTCGAGATGATAGAGAGAATCCTCAAGAGGAACATAGAGAATCTGGCGTGGATCAACTGAACCGATGATATCAGGGTCGCGATTCCCTGGTGAGAAGTCAGCAACATCTGATTCAAGAATTGCAGCGATAAACTGTCGAAGAAGTGTCGTCTTCCCAATTCCTGTGGGTCCATAAATTGGGTATGCTAGGCTCTCGATCCCTCTTTCACGCTCTTCATCAATCGATCGAAGTAGGTTAAGGAGGTCCGAGCGAGGAGTAAGTGAGGTAACATTCGATAGATCTGATTGTCGACCACTATTGGTATTCCACCATTCATTGTGCCATTCGGCGTCTGCGATGAAATTAGAACTACGAGACGTATCCGCCATATCGGTGCTTAGCAATCTCATGCTATAAATATGCATCACCCTGATGACGCAATTCCCGATTTAGCGTGGTACAAATGTTATCGCATGATGAATGTCTTCTCTCTATTTCCTCTCTTTGAGCGGCATTCGTTCCATGGGTACAGAGGAAACGTCTACGCAACGGCGATTCCACTCTTCGCCTCTCGAGGATTAAAATAGAATTTTGTAACAACAGGTTGTTCCTATCTGCGATAGACTTATTAGGGAGCAGTCAAAATATGACACCGTGGATGAATACTAATACCACTTTAACGTCGAAACGGCTGATCGAATTGAGAGAGGACAAAGTATAGGATGAGCACCGACATCGCCGGTGACGATACACAGACCGAGCACGTCGTCTCTCGCGTCTCATTTGACCACGTTACCCTGAACGCGGGAAACGAGTCCATGCTCCTCCGGTTCGAGTACGATACTCGCGATGAGGTCGCGTGTGTGCTAATTGACGCAGGAAACCATCTTGACCTAGATTCCTGCCTTCGGTCAACCGACACGCTTGAAGCCGTCTGTCTCACACACGCGCACGCCGACCACTATCAGTCACTCGATAGTGCACTAGGAGGCGACACACGACTATTCACCTCGCCCGCAACAGCAGCCATCCTCGGGACGGTCCTTGCGTCCGCCGAGGACAGCGGATTCGTCTCCGACCCTGATCGAATTCTCGAAGCAACAACGCCCATCAACGGCTGGACCGACGTCGCACCGAATGTCCGCGTACACCCGGTCCCTGCGGGTCACACTCCTGGTGCTGTCGGCTTCGTGGTTCGGTTTCGTGACGAACACGGCAACCAGGACATGTTGTTCACTGGTGACTTCACGCTCACATCTGCAGGCGGCTACGCCGGGTTCGACTCCGATGCCGTGTCCGACGTCGAATCACTGTTCCTGACAGTCGCGACAACGGATGACGCCGAAGATCAGTTGACCGAGGGTATTACAGAGGCCATCGAACGCGCACACGGTGGAGCAACAGTTCTCGTTACCGCGGCCGGCCTCCAAGGCGTCCACCTCGCTACTCTCCTCGCGACTGTCTCTGCAGAACTGGACCTCGATATCCCGGTTCAACTCGTCGGACAGGCCGCAAAGATATACGACGACCTGGAATACAACCTCGACGGCGTTCACTCCATCCACGAGTTCGCGAACCCTGCGTCTTGTCTTGATCACGGTGTAGTCACGATTGCAGGACCGGATGTCCCGACCAAGGGAAGCGCTAAGCGCCTATACGGAGTCATATGCGACGATCCGAATGCATGTCTCGTCCAATTTGTCTCCTCAAACACCACCCCCCTCTCAGGCACTGGTCCATGCGCCACGTTCGATTACTGTGGCTCGATGCATCCCTCTCGTGAGACACTCAACACCATCGTCGATGCGGTCAACCCTGTCGAAGTCATCACCGTCCACGAGCACGGTGGGGCGGGTAGGCGATACAACGATTTGAACTCGTGTGTCTGGTCTGCGACCGAACGCAGTGAGTTCACGCTCTATGAGAACGGGCGGTGGCTCGCTCCCCCGTGGACGAACACGAAGTACGCATGGGTGCCCGACCAGCCGGTCGACATTGGCCACCTCGTAGGATATCAGCTCGACGATTTCCCGCTCACCTCGATCGACCGGAGCGAGGTTGATCTGGCGCAAGAAGGCGTAGATGTCGACTGCATCCGCGAACGACTACATAGAGCACAGCCCACCGATCACCCGACTGAACACTGTACGACGCCGATGGTAGATTCATCCGACGCCAACGAAAAGACCGACAGTTCGGACGCACAGTTGTACCGCACCACGAATGCAGAGGTGGACGCAACGGGGTCGCTCTCCGATAACTCACTCGCACCTGACGGAATTGTGTCCGGGCGGGCGTGGCAGAACCTCGGAGCAGACGCAACTGCCGCCGACCAAGCCGATACTCGCGATGCCAATGAAAATGAACAGCGCGCAGACGCTGTCCCGCAGACCGACGAAGTAGAACGGGGAGAGATTGATGCGGACGCCGACCAGGCACACGCAGATGCCGAGTCCGACGTACTTGCCGAGCAGACGGTTGAGGACGAAGCTGAATCGCAGGTGCTCGAAACGGAGACAGACCAAGACGAAGCTGACGACGAATCTCCGGCGACCCCCGGTGATTCTACTGTCGCTTTCGAGATCGACCCGCTATTGCTTGCAATTGTTAGACGTAGGGTTGAAGAACAGTCTGTCGAGACGTTTGTCATCGATGCACTTCACTCGTACCTTGAAACCATCCTTCGGACTGGAGAGGTGCCCGAAGGGACGACGGATAACCTTGATATAGACATCTCGGTCGGTGAGCGCCTCGGACCTGTGCTGACTGGTGCTGTCCACGACGAGGGATACGGCTCGGTCTCTGACGCTGCCCGTATCGCTCTCGCAGAATTACTCGGAAGCGATACTACCACCATCTCCATCTCCGAACAAAAGCTGGATCTACGATTCGTCACTGCGGCGATCGCGAACCCTGATTACGGATTTGAGAGCCGTCACGACTTCGCTGACGCTGCAGTACTGTGGAGCCTCGACGATCAGTAAGTAATCAATTAGCAATTCACGACTCCCATGACCGACACGATCAACATCGACACTGAGACTGGAACCGTCCGCTTCGAGGATTTCACCGTCGCCGATAACGAACTGGCGACGTTCCTCGCAGAGCAAGAGGAGGATGCGCTGGAAGACGCCGCTCGACACGTAGTGCGAATCGGGGCAGCGACGCTTTCACTCGCCGAAACCTCGAAAGAGGTGGAGCACGTCAAACGCGAGTTCGATCAAATGCGGGCTGACTTCGACGAAGAACTCGACACCGTCAAAGACGAACTCGACCGACGATTCGGCGACGACGGTGAAGTCTCCGCTATCCTTGACCGGCACCTCGGGAGCGAGGGTCGCCTCGCTCGAGAATTAGACGACGTATTCGGCGACAACGGTCGGCTCGCACGACGACTCGACGAAGAACTCGGAGAGGATGGCGAGCGTATCCAGACGGCATTAGACCCCGACCGTGACGGTACACCCACGAACCGTCTCCGCGAGACGATTCGCTCGGAGATCCGTGAGCTCGCCACTCAACTCGAACGAGAAGATGCGAAAGAGGAGGGACGGGATGAGGTCCGAGAGCGGACGACAGAGAAGGGATATATATTCGAAGACCAAGTAGACGAGTTCCTGACTGACCTCGTTTACGGGTCGAGCCATTCCGTCGAACGAACCAGCGAAACTGTCGGCGAACTCACGGACAGCAAAGTCGGCGACTTCGTCTTGACGCTTGGCACGACTGAGCAACGAATCGTCGTCGAAGCCAAGAGCGAGCAGAACTACACACAGCCTAAAATTAAATCGGAGATGCGAGAGGCGATTGAGAACCGAGATGCCGACTACGGTATCTTCGTCTCCGAGTGTGAGAGTTACGTCCCGAACAAAGTTGGCTATCTTCGTGAGTTCGACGGAGAATTCCTTTCTGTTGCACTTTGCGCCGACGAGGATGACGAGGTCGACCCGCGTCTGTTACATGTTGGGTTTAATTGGGCAGAAATGCGTGCTATCCAGACCCATGTCGAAGCGGGCGATGATATTGACGCCGAGTTCGTTCGGACGCAAGTCGAAGAGGTCGAGGACTCCGTCAGGAAGTTCTCAAACATCAAGCGTGAGTGCAGTAACCTCAAGCAGAGCGCCAATTCGATCGAAGAGAGTTTAGATAGTATTCAGGGTGAAGTAACGACGCGGCTAAACAACATCGTCGGAGAGATGAGTAAGTCTGACTCAGCTCCCGATAAGTAGCAAAAAACTCCGAAATCACCCCAAGATCACGTTATCGGCCGCGAAGTCTACCGCTCTGCTTCTGATTATCTTCTCCTTGACAAGTATCTCTCGTGCAGGTTTCACAACTCGCACTTTATTATCTATATTGGAACTATGCGGGAGTACTATCTCTAAGATAGCGCATCTTCATACCAGAAATACCCTAGGTTTTTGCCCTAGCAATGTATCTATAGCAGTAGATGACGACACAGGCAGACATAGAAGACAAGAAACCGATTGATATCCGCGTTCACATCATTAGTGAGTTGGACTGTCCTTCACCGCAGATGGCGATGCGATTCAGAGTCCAGGACACAGATGAGAATGAATTCCCGTTCACCGTCTGGAAAAATAACGCACTAAGCGACTACGCGTGGCAAGAGGGGCAGTGGTATAAACTGGAGAATGCTCGTGGAAACGAATTCCGAGGTCAACTGAGCTTAAACGGTTCGTCTAGCCTCATGGCCACTCCCATTGAGGAACCAACCGATGTAGGGGACGCAGACTCGACACCACAACTCTTCGATTCACTTACCGAGGGATACCCATACCTCACGTTATTCCCACTTGGCCGAAATCTGGCGACACTGACGGTCTATGAGTACCAGATCGAGGCGATAGACACGTTCGACCAAAGTCCGATGCAGGAGACGTATCGTCTCGCTGCGTACCTCCGAAAGAACAACGCCGCCGCAGTCACCCATGCGCGGACGATGACGGTGATCGCAACAAGTCCACTCAACACCGACCTCCCCGGTCCGTTTTCGCTTACTAGCGAGCAGAAAACCGAACTCAAGGCGACCGACGAAAGTGACCGAAGAAAACTTGAACGGCTCCTTCAGCAACTCCTCAAAGACGCAGTCGACCAAAAACAGTACCGTCCGGATCGCATCAACCGCATTGTCGCTCGAGAACCTGTCATCAAAGGTTCCAATGGACTGTACGAGGCATGCCGAGCGTACGGTCTCCGCCTCGAGATTCTCCCGACAGGAAACGTATTCGTCGGTGTAGAGGTGCGTCATCACGCACGTAGTCAGGTGACGCTCGATGAGTACATAGACCGAACAGGCACCGCCCCCGCCGATCTCGCCGGAACCCACGTCGAACACGACCCCGACCATTACGACGTCCCTGGAAGCGGAACCCTCGAAGGATTTGTAGAAACACGATTCACTGACTTACTTCCTGACCTCGGGAACCAATCGCTCGCAGACTGGTATGAACAGAAGCGACGTATCCCGGAGAGCACCTTGGACGACCTTCGTGCAGAGAACCCTCAATTAGTCGAAATCAAATACAACCCAACAGACGACGAGACACGAATCCATGTCCCTCATCTACTCCGGGTTGCACCCAGAAAGGAAGCCGTGAAAGCAGTCGCGCCCGTGTTCCACCGGCAGTGGGACGCCGCCGCAAAACTCCTCCCAGACGACCGCTTCTCTCTCTCCGCCGAGTTCATCGCCCACCTTGACACGCTCAGCGAAATCGACGCTACCATCGACCCAACCCCTGTTGGACCGAGTCGATCATTTTTCTCGGCCACGATCGACCGATCAGATAACCTCTTGTTCGGTAATGGACAGACAGCAGATGTCCCCTCGCGAGGCCTCGGTGACTACGGTATCCATGAGCGTCCTGAGTCGTTCCACGTCCACTACCTCGTCCCCGAACGGTTCACTCCTGAGTTCAAATCGTTCCGCACCCAGTTTGAGAATCAACTCGATCGAGCCAAATGCACGCCAGACAGCGTAACATACCACGAGTACCAACTCGGCAGCGCACTCGACTACAACGAGGTTACGGCATCCCTCGCGGATGCTTCCTGTGATGCCGTACTCGCAGTCGTCCCAGCACCTGATAACGAATTCATCTGCAACGGGACTATCGACGACCCTTACGGAGAGTTCAAGAAGGCGTTCGGAAAGCAGTCGACTCCCACCCAAATGGTCACTGCAGAGAACCTCGACAGCCAATGGGTCCACCGGAACACCGCCCTCGGCCTCATCGCTGGCGCTGGTGGTATCCCTTGGTGCGTGAAGGATATGCCGGGGGACGCCGACTGTTTCATCGGGCTCGACGCAACCTACGATAGAGAGAAAGGACAGTTCCTCGGTGCAAGTGCGAACGTCGTGCTCGCCAACGGAACCGTCTTCGTCTCAAAGAGTCAGTCGCTCCAGTCGGGCGAAACATTCGACGAAGACGCCATTGTCGACATCCTCAAAGATATCCACCGGGAGTTCGTCCGCCGAAAAGGGCGCTCTCCGGCCCACATCGTCATCCACCGCGACGGTCGCCTCTTCGAAGACGCTGAGACAATACTCGAACCGTTCGACGAGACTGATATCGAAATCGACATCGTCGACGTCCGAAAGAGTGGTGCCCCGCGAGCAGCTCTGCGGATGAACGAGTCGTTCCAGATCGACGAGAAAGGACGACTCTTCATAGAACAGGGCGGTGACTACGGATTTCTCACAACAACTGGCCGCCCGGAGTTCGACGAGAGCGCCGGACTCGGAACACCGCGCACGCTCCGCGTCGTCCGACGGGCCGGAGACACAGACTTGCAAACGCTCCTTGAACAAATCTACTGGCTAAGCGAGAGCCATGTCGGGAGCGCACAACGCAGCACGAGACTCCCGATTTCGACTTATTACGCCGATCGGTGTGCCGAACACGCTCGTAAGGGCTACCTCGTAAACGGAGAACTGATTCATGGACTTCCGTACCTCTAAGTCGGACACCACAGCCACGACGATGACATACCCTGACCACTGCCAAAATTCAGTACTGGCTCACATAAATCAAGATACTCACCCCATATCCCTGGAACCAATACAATGACTGACACTTGGAAGTTACCAGCGACTGTTGACGGCGACGATGTCGAGATGGAGTTTCGCGTTCTCCGATCGTGGAACTCATTCACTGGTCTCTTCGAGGAGGCGAAGGAGATGCAGACGATCACGTATTGCGACTCACCTCAACTCATCCTCCAGATACTCAAGGAAGACGAGAACATCGACATCGAATCACTCGAAGTCGTCGTCGGTGACCGCAACACCGAAAAATACCGGGAGAAGCTCACGAACCACGTCGATGAGGCGTATCAGATGAAAGAGCTCATCGACGATGGTCGACTCCGGATCTACAACCTTAACTCGTCCCGATCGATCCTCCATACCAAGCTCTATCGGACTATCAACCACGATGGCAGCCACACTCTCATCGTCGGATCCGCGAACCTCTCGAAGCAAGCGTGGGAAAACACGAAACAAACGAACACCGTCGTCCTCTACCACACTGATGGCACCTCCTGTGTCGACAAAACGTTTGAGGCCATGTACCAGACACAGAAAGATGACTACACGACCGAGTTCATGTCTGGTCTCATCAACGAATTAGAAGACCTCGATACCGAGGAAGACGAACGAGAACGTATCTCTGCGTGGGTCGATGGCCGAGTCGGCGACTATGACGAAGTCACCGAACTCAACAAGAAGGCCACAGAGCAATTGGATGGCGTCGACATCGAACTACACGCACTCACCGACGATGTCGCCAACGCCGACTCGACCGTCGCGTTCGTCGACAACCCTGACGACGCCGACGAGATACTTGAAGAACGCATCTCGCTTTCGACACAGGGATTCGATAACGGCCCGAGTGCATTCGAAGGACTTCGGAGCTACGACAATACCACGATCAAAGATAACGTCATCAGGACGACGAGACAAGCATACACTGAGTACCTCCAAGAAGAATACGGGATTCCGAAGATGTGGTTCTCTGAGGACGACGGCCAACTTGTCATGGACGGTCCGTCCCGTCGACACGGCCTAATGGCAGAGGGTCTCCCAGACGATACGTCTCGCATCGATCACGCCCTCGCTGACCTCGAAGCCTACTTCGAGACTGTCGAAGAACACGGTGATTCGAACGATTACCGAGCGGTCAAAGCCCATATGTTCGAAGCACTGCTCTGGTTTTTCTGGGCCCCCTTTGTCAACAAATACGCGTCCCGGTTCCGGGAAGCGGGCCTCACCCTCGACGATGCGCTCCCATTCCTCTATATCTACGGTGAATCGAACGCCGGAAAAGGGACGTTCGCACAGTTCGTACTCTCACTCATCTCCCACGGCGTCGTCGACGAACCCGCGGACGCAGACGAGGTCGGAACACCGCAAGTACGCGGACTAAAGAAAGTTGACTCAGCCTTCCCCCTCGTGGTAGATGACGTTACGAAGAGCAAAATTGACAACCAAATCGACGGTCCACTCCGGAACTACTGGAAGAACTGGCCAGGAGACATTCAGTATCCCGGTATCGCGTTCATCTCGAACAACAAACGACCGAAGAAGTGGTTCCGGAACCGTGCCAAGATACTCCACTTTGACGTGTTCTTCGAGGGCACGTTCAAGTCACGCCATGAGGTCGGCGAAGTAATCGACCAAGATAACCCAGTGTATGAGTGGTTCACCCATCTACTCGGAGAACGAGATATCAAGCTTCGTGAATCGAGCGACACGCTCTTTGACGCACGTGAAGCATTCCTTGACCTGTACAAGGCCGCTGACCGCGAGGTTCCAGAGTACTTTCCCCGTAAGCCAGCAGACGATCACTACGACACCGCCAAAGGCACGTGGCATCGTGCCCACGACCGTGGCCAGATCAAGTTCAGTGAGTACAACGGAAACATTGTTGCGGCGTTCACCGAGGAGATGCAATACGACGTTAAGTCGTATAGTCGGTCACTCCCCACTCGAATGCGCGCTGATCCACATGGACGCGAAATAGAGATCAAACACATCGAAAATTTCATTGAGTGGTTCGGTAAGAATCCTATCGGCACCAACTTCAACGAAATAGACGAAAGCAGTCAAAACGAAGACCAACAGTCTACGGGTTTCACATCACGGCTCAAAACTGCCCTCTTCAGGTGATGAAACCTGGATACTATGTTTACGGGTCGAAATATTTCTGTCCCAAAACGAGCTGAGACCCTTGAACCACCATCAGAGCCGTAATTAGCGATCCCACGGTCCGCAGAAGGAGTAGTATTGAACCTGCTCTGCGCTCGTCGGTTAACTCGGTTAAGGACGTTCCTTGACTACACCATGCTGGTGTATCTCTGTATCAAAGTACTCCCAGGGGAACAGATACACTCCCTCGTCCACGAGTTCTGGATATCCCAACTCATCCATTAGACTGTTCCAACGCTCTTCGATTGTGTCTCCTGGCTGCTCACGCAATACCCGCGGTAGGTCATCGCGGAGTAGTGCCCACTCGTCTGGCCGCCTGCCCTCAGGAATGTCTTCTGAGAGTGGCTTATATCTTGGATCGCTTGCAAACCAGCGAACCATGCCTGTAATTCGAAGGTTCCGCTCATGGGGTGTACCGAATTCACGTTCTAATCGCCCTGCTATTCGACCTGCCCAATCAGATCCTCCCATATCAATATAAACAACTGTCTACGCAATAAAAAAACTCTTCTCTTCAGAACAGTATGAACATAGGAGGAATGGAGGCCAGTTCTCTAAGACGAAAGCTGAGAATCCTTGTGGACAGGAAACGCGAGTAGATCACTTATACAGGAGCTTTACGACCCATTTGATGCACAGGAAAATGTTTACTGAGTGTCGACCAATTCTTACAAAGCACTGAATTCGATTGAGAACTGTGAGAAATATCCCCTCTCTGGCGGTTTGTGGAAACCCAAACGCAGAATCTGGGTGTCCTACGGTTAGCGGCTGTTATATTCGATATAGCACGATAAGGTTTATGAATTTACTAGGTACCGGAATTCAGCACTATGGGGGTCTGAAGCCCTGAATTCCAGTGGTATTCCTTATTTCTATAGTGGTCATGATTACACTCGTAATCACGACCACTTTCAAGCGCCCCGACGCTGTCGGGTGAGCACGAATGCTGCAACCGGCTCAGAACGGTGCTCCCCCGGTAGAGTCGCCGAAACCGGACTCCGTGTTACTCTGGTTCCTCTAAGCTAGTCGATGAAATAGTAGAAGACAATAATTCGAGATAGGTGAATAGCTTCCATCTATGAGATATAGTGTGAACTTAGCGTATGACCGAAGATGAATCGAACTCCAAGGGCTTGATGGAACGCCGGACCAGGTGAAGACCGCGTTCGGATGGTCACTCGACAGCTATCGGAGCCGCGGACAGCAAATTGGATCGCCTCCAAAGCAGACTGGTCACACAGGCCGACCAAGCACGTCCTCGAACGGCTCGTCGAGGACGGTATCCTCCACCATGACGACACCAGGGCCTACACCACCTATTACCCCAATTATCGTCGTCAAACGATACAGGAAGCCATACGCCTTCGGGACAGCGGGCACATGGTCGAAGACCTCACCGAACTACTCACCGAGATGAACGCTCAGATCAGAGAGTAGGAGGACGGATTCGATGTCGAATCACCGGGCTGACTTTGCGAAACGATCGCTGACCAGGCATTTGATGTCACCGAAGAGGCCCGTCGCCGAGAGATCGCACGTGAGTGGGAACAGCTCCAGCGGCGAATCGAAATTGTGGGTTTTACCATCCGAGAGTGGGACTTTCTAGCCCCAACGACCGAACGTAGTGAGGCTAGCAGCTAACCGATCTCTTTTCTCCCACGAACGTTGATGTTGGAGTTAATATTTAGGTTGAATACGATTCACGTATAATGTTTTTATAGTAGTGGTCCGTAATACGGCATATGAACCGTGAGACGGAGAGTCCAAATTCGCCTGGGGCATCTATCTCTCTTTCAATACCCCCTTCAGATCCGGATTTATTCAAACACAAAGCGACGAGCGACGTCCTTCTATTTTTAACTAACCACCGATTCAGTGGCTTCTCACTACGAAAACTCGCAACGCAGATCGGTCATTCCCACCAGTCCGTCCGACGGGCAGTGAATGTTCTTAGTGCGAATGATTTGGTCGCCGAATCTCCTGAAAGCAACCAGCGACTCGTCCAGATCAACAGACAGCGTCTGTCTATCCCAGACGATCCGATCCTCCGGATTCCCCAACTCGAGTATCACCAACCGGTCAAAGCTGCGGTCACGGGGCTCCGTGAGAACATCAACGACGTCGTCGGTATCATCCTGTATGGAAGTGTCGCTCGGGGCGACGCTGACCGACGGAGCGATATCGATCTCTGGGTATTGACTCGCTCTGGGCGGGCCGAAAGCCAACGAGAAGCGAATGCCATTGCCCGTGACCTCGAAGACACGGAGTTCGATGGTGATCGGTACGCGTATGATATTGATGTCGAGGCCGTCCAAGCGATTCCGGCGTACACGGAGGATATCCGGGAGATCATCGTTTCAGGGATTCCGGTCTACAAAACGAGTGACTTCGAAACCGTCGAAAATCTCCTCTTGGAGGAAGGGGTCGCAGATGAGTAACGGCTCGGACCCGACTACTGTACTCGCAGCACTCGAACGTGCACAGGATGCCTTCGAGATGGTCGGACGCGGTCGAACAGCGTTCGAGAACGGGATTAGTGCCGATGAAGACTGGAAGACACAGTTGACGAAAGCGTGTCGCCTCCTCGAGGTTGTTGAAACTCTCCAGTCACAGGATGGATATTACACAGCTGTCATCGAGGTCTGTTTCGGCACTATCGAACGGTCGATCGAGGCGTACGCGCTCTCGATGACGAACGATACGCTTCAGGACTTTCAGGACCACCAGTTCAGTTACGAGCGTGCCCACCAGATCGGGCTATTTGAGAGGGAGACTACAGGGGAGATGAAGGACCTCTACAGTGAGAACCGGACAGAGAGTTATTACGGTGGCGGGCGTCCAACTGAAGAACAGGCGGAAGCAATGACCGACCTCGCCAACGCTGTCCATCAGTTCGTAGTGAGTCAGATCCGGGAGGGCGGCGTCTGTCTGTGTGACTGACTACGTTGGACACTTCAAGAGAGCACTATGGACCGGAATATATCTACGGAACGGACGCCATTGACCTCACTCTCCGAGTCGTTTGAGCGCTACCTTCAGGACAAGGGGAAGGGGCGCGGTGGTGACGGCGGGAACTACCGACGCAACGCGGCGCGCGAGCTCGAGCGGTTCGCCGAGTGGGCTGCCGGTGACCGCGGCGACGACGACTGGACCGGGATCGTCCCTGACGACGTCGACCACGACCCCACCTTCGAAGATCTCGACGAGCGCGTGTTCCGCGAGTATGCTCGGTACCTCGCCGGTGATCGAGGGCTCAAACAGAACACTGTACAAACCTATTATCGCTATATCTCTGCGTGGTGTGGCTGGTGCGTCAACGAAGGCTACCTCAAAGCGCATTATGCCCAGCGGGCGAGTGCGATGGCGCCGCTGCCCGGGGATGACGGCCGGAAGCCTGGAGACCAGCAGGCTTGGACGTCCGAGCAGCGTCACGCCCTTACTCGGTACGTCGATGAGCGAGCCTGCGATGCCATTGAAGCGTACACGACACTCCCGGAGGATGCTGATCCCTCCGACAGGCAGCGAGCCCACTACACGGCGCTGAAAGCTGCTCGTGATCGTGCCCTCGTGTTTGTCCTTGCGTACACTGCCGTCCGTATCGGGGAACTGCTCCGGGATCCGAATGACCCGCGCCGGCGTGGAGTCCGATGGGAGGAGATCTCGCTCGACGACGGAAGCATGGACGTCTATCGGAAGAAACAGCAGTGGGATGCAGCGAGTCTCCCTGATCCCGTGATCTCTCCGCTACGGAGCTATCGAAAGCTGATGGATCCTCCAACTGAGCGCTGGCCAGTGTTTCCGACATTCGATCAGCGGACGCTTGCGACGCTTGTACAGGACGAGCTAGCTGACCGGGGGGAACGCCCGGATGCAATCGACAAGCGACGTGGCAAGTATGCTCGTGACTTCTTACTGGCTCTCGACGAGGATGTTCGGCCACCCTCGGTCACGACGGATGGAGCACGATCGATTCTCCAGCGACTCTCAGACGCAGCGGCGATCGATATCGACCATCCGAAACACGATTATCTTGCGCCTCATGGTGGTCGTCGGGGAATGGGTGAGGTCCTTGTCCGGGCGTTCGGGTACACAGTTGCGGCCCGGTATCTCGACAACTCAGAGGAGATGGTTCGTGAGCGGTACTCACATATCGAAGCTGGTGAGTTGGGGGATATGGCTACGGAAGCTCTCGAAGAAATCGGAGGTGAGAACAATAATTTGGAGGTATGAGTTTGATATCCACTTCCCGTACTAGCTGTTCAACACCGTTCTTGAAAGAAACCACTACCCAGGCGGATTCAAAAACCTATTAGGGACTTTCAGGCGGGTCGAATCGTCGTCTACCGGTGCAAGCGGGTCTGTAGGACCAGGGTTTTCGCGTGCTGCGAGCACGTCAAGATATTGTCTGAACTGCTCGGCAAATTGCTCAGAGTCGACAAATATCTCTCTTGCCGCCAGGACTAATTCCTGTACAGACGCTGTCGCGTTCGATATGTCGTCTTCAGCTGTCTCTCGGAATGCAACCGGAGCCATACCCATGAACTGTCGGTCGGGACCGAATTTACAGAGGCCACAGCTGAACTTCTCGGGAGTGAACTGTTGACCGTACCACTGGTGATCGGGGCAGACGAACCCTTTCCATGGTTCATCAAGTCCATGAACAGCGACCTCCAACCCGTCATCATCGAGAATACCGGTGAAGTAGGCGCCATTGAACCCCTTGTCGTTATGTAGATATCCCGTATTGAGTGCGGTTTTGAACTGACGTGCTCGATGCGTATCGCCACAGATGTAGGCACTAGCGGACGATTGGAAGAATGCCTCCTGAGAGATGCCGTGAGTGAGAAGGATATCTTCTGGGCCAGCATCGGCCGGATTAGTTGTAAATCGCTGTCCATCGACCTAGTTCACCGCCCGCCTGGAGACGGTGACCGATACCCAGTTCGTATTCTTCCGAGACATGCGTCACTGAGCCACCGAATGTCCGTTCCTTATCCCGATTGCCGTAAATGTAGATGAGAGTGCCGCGTTCCGCTAATGTCCGGAAATACGATTCCACGGCCCGGAGCTGGTTAACGCCCGTCTCAAGATCAGTCTTGTAGGTATTCGTGATATCTCCGGTATGGATTATGAAGTCGAATTCCTCACCCTCCGTGGCTTCAACCAGTTTCTCGAGTGATTCAGTATCTCCATGATTGTCTCCACAGGCGAGGATCCGCTGATGGACCATATCTGGAAGTGATACGCAGTTGCGATAAGACCACCGTTGGATTGCCGACTTGTCGTCTGTAATCCAGATAAGGAGAACGTTCAAGCAGTCCACGTATCTATGCTCAGGTGATTGTGTTTTCCAGAGTCTTAACTAACACCTTAAGTGGAACGACCACATCAATACGTCCACCCTCTGTCGCCGTCTACTCGGCGGGGGCTGACGGTTCGCGATATTGATTCAGAGACTCCTGTATTATCTGAAAACGGGGTTAGTTACTCCTATACCTTCCAACCCATTCTCGCTGCTGAAACATTGTGTTCACGCAGGAACTGCTTCTTCTGTTCAAGCGGCCATGAATCACCATACCGCTTTGCATAGTACATGCGCGTACTATCCTCCTTAGTCTCTTGGTTGGATTTGTTCTTTTTCTGCTTCCTGTCGTTGCCGTTCTTTGATTCCTTCTTGTTCTCAGATTGGTTCTTCGATGAGTTCTCTCCGAGGTCTTGATTAGCTTTATCTTCTGACATCGTATTCTCAGCATCCGGGTCACAGGTTGGCCCACTGTCCATCCGGTCATGAAACGTCTCTTGGCTGTCTCCGGTTGTGCCAGAGGACGGTTCTATCAGAGAAAGCATTCTATCCGCGCTGTAGATGTGCTCCGCTAAGTTAGCATAGTAGTGGGCACAACTATCCTCCGAAGAGCGGTGTGGGGCCCGAGTCCCTAACGTCCTCCAGTTCCCGACAAGCACTAATCGTTTGCGAGCACGGGTGAGCGCGACGTTAAGACGTCGCGGACCAACATCTGGGAATTCCAGGAAGCCGCTGTTCCCCTGATCGTTGCTTCGAACGAAGGATACGATGATTGCCTCTCGTTCACCGCCTTGGAATGAATCAACGGTATCGACCGTCACCCGCCCGGCACCATCTATATCCAGTTGGTTTATTTTACGCTGTATTTTCCGTTTCTGCCCACTATAAGCAGAGATAACCCCGATATCCTCCGGGGAAACACCTGACATTGCGAGCAGTTTAACCTGTTTGGCAACCGCCTCAGCCTCCTCGAGATTGTAGAAGGAGTTCCCATAGGATTCGCGTTGCTCCGTTCCGATGATATCAATTCCCATGAGTGGTTTGAGGTCGTCGATCTGCCACCCTTTGTTTCTCTCTGCAGTCTCTAATTCACCATCGTAGAATGCTTGATTTGGGAAGTCTGCAATTTCCTTATTCATCCGGTACTGCTTGCGGAGAAGCACCGAGATTTCAGGCCCATATCGGTCCAGCAGATGCTCAAACAGGGATATATGCAGTTCTTCGTCCTGCATCGTTTCGTCTGCACAATACGGCGGTAGCTGCTTATGGTCACCAGCTAGGATCAATTTCTTTGCACAGTTAAGCACAATTGCTGTCGAAGGTCTGCTGGCTTGGGTTGCTTCGTCTACGATCGCGATATCGAAGGTATTCTGATCGAACTCAGAGGCTCCACTTGTCGTGGCTGCGACAACATTGGCTGCGCCGATTGATTTGTTGAGGTAGTTCTTCTCTATGACTCGGTTTCTGGTGTTAGAGCCAACCCGCGCAATGGTAATGGGTGAGTCCGTGCTTTGAGCCATCGCATGGAGGGTGTCTGCTTCTGGTTCGTCAAGCGTGCTATCGCCAGCGATGAGGTTGTCTACTGCTTGGTTTGAGTGCGCGGTGACGAGGACAGACTGGTCTTGGGAGACTGCATACTGTACGTAGGCCGTGAGGGTCCGTGTCTTCCCCGTCCCCGGAGGGCCGTGAATGCACATGATATCAGTCGCGCCATCTGCCCAGGTCAACGCTTTCTGCTGATACGTGTTCAAATCTATTTCAGGGTCAGGGATGTTGTACTCGTTTGCAAGGAACTCTACTGGGCGTGTTCCGGTGATGAGCTGGCGCTTTGAATTGCTTTGTTTCACCTGTTGAATAGCATCTAACTGCCGCTGGTAGGGGACAGGGTTGAGGAGTTCTTTCACCCAGACGTCGATGTCCCCGCTTTTGAGGTGTTTCTCAACGACGTGGCGGTTGTTAACCTGTTTCCACTCTGGGCGGAAGAGAAGTGTACCGCCGTTCACATCGAGAATCTTTGCAGGAAATGGGAAAGCGTCTTTTTTGACGTCTGCGTCGATAATACAGAGATTTCCCCAAAAGAGTCCTTCATCATCCCGGAGATCGATCTCCTCGTCATCGTCCTCATCTTGAGTGATCTGGAACTGGAGTCCTTGTTCTCCACCTCGTCCTTGACCTGTCCCGATATAGATGAATGGACCTGCAATCTGGTTCCGTCGAATAGATTCTTCAAGACCAAGATCAGTATAGTAGTCCCAGTTTGTCTCTCGGGCGGTCTGTTTCTCTTTGCGAACGAACTGTTTGAGTTTGGTGAAGAACCGGTTCTGTTCAGCCTGGGAGAGGGTATCGGAGGGTGAGACCTCTGTCTTTGGGAGGTCGTATTCGATTTCTGCGGGGTCTAGTTGGTTTTCAGACAGCCAGTACCGAAGTCGATGACCGATGATGGTGTCTGAAAGGTTCTCTGCATCGGTGAACCGTTCAATACCGGAGCTGCCGAAGCCAGTGTCGAACCAGCCGATGGTTTCTGTTTTGGGACGCCAGATGATGTACTGAGTAGTAGGTGAGGGACCATTCGTGTCGTGGAGAGGGATGATGTACCCTTTGTGATCAGGTGCGTCGATGTCGAGGACGTTTTGAGCGTTCTGTGCTGCGGTTACGACATCGACGGAGGGATAGCTTCCGTGCCTGGTGTTTGCTTTGAGGAGTCGTGCTTGGGAGAGACGCCAGTTGGTGAACAGTTCCTGGATCATTAGATTTGGAGGGATAAGTGGCTCATTGACGGAATTACGCTGACTATGGTAGGATGACACGACTTGTCTCAATATATTCTTTTGCATAGCTGAATATCTCCCCCAATTTCATTTACTGGGATCGTTGAAAGGGGGATAAGTAAAGTCATAGATAAGTTCAAATATGGGCCTCTGAGGATCGCTGTATATCTGGTCGCTACACAGTATGAATGGCGAGTAGACCTATCAGATAGCACTTCATATGATCCCTTGCAAGGGGGAATCTGCCTGCCCGGTTCGCCCCTGGCCCTCTTGCATCTTCTAGGGAGGAGCTCAAGTCACTTTGACCCGTATCCAGTCCTCACAGCTACTATACTTCAGGATTTTAACTTGCTGTCCAGGAGGATGAACACCTTCTGCTATGCTCGTCAGAACGCCGTAGTATCTACGCCGAATTCCGTTTCAATCGTTTCCAGAACAGCATCTAGCATGAAGTCTGAAAATATATCTGTGTCGATGTTGTTTCGAACGCGGTGTGGCTGGTACGGTGCTGTCTTCATGTTCCGTGTCCGGACGGTTTTCAGCGAGTCCCTCAGGCTGGCTTTAGCGTACGGGTTATCCAGGTCATCTACCGATTCTCCTTTTGGTCTAATCCAGATTTCCCACTCAAACCCATCAGTAAGGATCGCGACCGCGTGCACATCGAGATCACTGTCGAGGTAGTTCACCATGTCATTCCGTGCATTCTCGATTTTCTTCGGAGGTTTCACCTCACCGAAGAACCGGAGATCGCTCTCCATCGCTGCAGCAATCGGGATAGACGTGATGCAGAAATCAGGAACACCACCACCTCTCGGCCATCGAGGCGCGTACTGCATCGGCTGGGGGCGAAGCGAGTACCCGAATGCGCGGCGGAGCATCGGGAAGACCAAGTGTTCTTCGGTGAAGCGCTCTGGCTTCTGGATCAGATGTTTCCCTTTTAGGAAGTACTTGCCATCGACAACTTTGTCGAAGTGCGCGGTGCACTCCCGAGATCCGACTTCATCGATGAAGTCTTCTAAGACTTGGAGGATACTGTAGGCAAGAGGGTCGTGATCATCGAATGTTGTAGATCGATCGGACATCTGTTCTGATTTGGAGTCTGTCTTATTTCCGTATAAATCCCTCACCTTGAACAGAGAGGAAGGGGGGAGTATACTCGGTCAAGGAACGGAACGACCGCTCACCGCTTTTAATCTCAGATGCTCGTTCGAGAAGTCGTGCGATTGTGAAAAGACTATCTGGCGTCTGTGAGTTGATCTTCTTAGTTACCGTGCTCTACGACCGACCGAGATTATTACTCGGAGGGTATGTGAGGGAGCACTTCTTGGAGAAAGACAAGTAAACCATCTCGCTCGCTTGTTGGCGTAATCCGGATTATCTCGCAGATGTCGTCATCGTAATTGAGCAGCCAGAGTAAATAATGGGTCCGAGAATACCATTTCCATTCTTCGCCTGCTTTTCGACCAGCTCCTCCTTTCTCGTCGGTGGTTGCGACGAGGTTGACTCTGTACGGTTTGCCCGTGCCATCGGGGACTGGTTCCTGATTATATTCAAACTCGACCGATTCGATCCGATGGTTTTCGACTGCGTCCGAAAACAGGTCGCGATTCTCGAGATAGAACTCGTAGGTGTCAAGATTGTACGAGGGGTCCGTTGCTGTGAGCCAGTTAACAGGGATTCGGTGGATATACCGTTGTGTATTAAACATGGTCGATTCAACATCTACAGGCTCCGTGAAGTGGTGTCTTCTTGTCTGGTTAGAGACTAGGTTATCCCAGTATCCGGTTGACATACAAAATTGTAGAGAAGGCAACCAGATAGCATTAGTGGGTTCTCATGACTAAAATCGCTGATCCAGAGAACTATCCCTAAATACAGAATATTCTGGACTCTAGCAAAATCCATTACTTAGTCATATATCGGATGTCAATCCAGACCGGCTTGATAAGCCACACAACAACGCTGACCAACCAGCAATCAGTGGTGGAGGGCGACGATGAACCACCCCAAGTAGTAATGGAGCCTTGCTAGACCGATCAGGGTCCGTTCATTTCGATCCTAGTGACAGAATTGAGCGAGAGGTTTCCCTTGCGGAGTCTTTGATACTACACTAGCGGGGAATTCAGTTACTCATTCGGTTGGATTTCATCCAGAGGAGCCCAGCTACAATAATGGCGGACCGGATATCGAAATCTACCTGATTCGCAATTATTGAGCTACCTACTAATGCGACGACTGGATGCACAAAGAGCAGAGGCTTGCCGGCAGGAGCCACTGCACATGGTCACTGCAAGTTTATCGATGACGTTGATCGACGCCGAAGTTGAATCAGCATCGTGCACACCAGACCAGAAGAACAGGAACGCAATAGCGAGAGCGCAAGCGCCTCTGATCTCAACTAAGAGTCAGTGATGACCCCGAGAACATCTGAGGGCGGAGGGCCGCAGTCATCCCGTAGGGCTGCCAGAGTCTGTAGTCTCCGCTCGCGGGTGTTCCCACTAGACAGCGTAGAGCCTGCTTTCGGGCTGAGTTCCTACTGTGTTGGCGAGTCGGTCGAATGCGCCGCCTCAAGAGCGGAGAACTCGGGTCCTGTGAGAAGCACGCACTATGGCATACCGCTCATGCTTCTCCTCAGTGGTATGAGCCTTCCGTCAGACGGGTTCTGGATTGCCTGGTGGCTATGCTAGGCTGAACTGCGATGTGAACTGACGATACTGCCGCCGAGATTGAACGCTAGCTCACGGCCCTATGCGAGGAAGGTGTGGTCATTGAGGACGGACCGGAGTAAGAAATGACCACTCGAGTCTTCACGTTCAGAAATTCGTCCCGGAGCAAACCTTGATCGAGATCGACCACGAAGTTGCCGCTGCATTGAATCGGTAAGCGTTAGTCGAATTCGTGTCGTCGATGGTGGGTCTTCAGGAAGGCTGGATGTGGTCGCATCGCCTCGCCATCCGGAAGTCGAATCCGACTCACCCCAAGTAACGTACACTTGTATAGCCATTGGCGTCAGGGAGGTCTTCCACTAGAATCATGTATCATCCGACGTAATATCTAATCCAAATCAAAGGCCCAGTAGTGGAGATAGCAAAGTGCGATTCCGTTACCTCGTTTTCGTCTCTTCTCACGCTTCGGGTAGATGTGGGCAGCCTCAACTTCTGGATTCCCCATCGGAGAGCGCCACTCGCTTCCGCAGAATGCACATATCTCATCGTCGACATCGCAGACGTGCTGAGTAAACGCCAGTACGACTCAGGAATCGGTGGAATCCGGACCACCTACACAGCAATCCCCGACAAACTGATTTCCTATCTGATGCACCGGGTTGGTGTCGGTAATCGGTTGCTCACATCTATCGCACGAAACCCGTTCAAGCGGACCGATTCCTGGTGCGAACGCGATCGTCTTCGAGATCGATCCTGAGGCTGCTGAATCTATCAGCTCAAGCTCACCACGCTCATAGGTTACAGCAGTTACCGCAACGGGGCTTATCGAAACGCGAACAGCGTGCCGGTCAAGGATGTCCGACCGCTTGTCCGGGAAGCCGGTGTTGAGTTCCGTCTGGATCCGGTCGCGTTCATCCTCCAGTACGACTTGCTCGTCGGTCAGCTCCTGCCGACGACTGAGCGCTTCGACTCGTTCCCCCTGGCTGCTGGCCGCCTCAATCTCGTGCGAGGCCTTAGAGAGCTCATCATCGATCTGCTGGAGCCGCTCGTGAATGTTCTGCAGCTCCTGTTGCTGGAGCTGCTGGTACTGCGCGATCTCCTCGGCTGCCGCCTCTGAGGCCTTCTGCTGGAGCTCTTCGAGCTCCGGCCTGACCTCGGCTTCGACGGCCTGCTGTGCGGTGTCGAGGGCCTGTTCGACTTGCTCGTCATTGAGCTCGGGCGGTCGGGGTCCGGTTTCATCCGTATCGACAACTGTCTCGAGGTGATCGAGGAGTCCCGTCGCGATTTCGGGGTTCGGGTCTCCCGTCTGCAGGTCGATAGCCACCGCTCGCAAAAATTCGGTCTGGTATTCGCTGACTGTCTCGACGCTCACCCGGAAGAGAAAGCAGAGTGCCTCTCGGTCGTAGAGTGGATAGAACGTGTACTCGGTCGTGTCTGGATCGGAAACGAGCCACGTTGGCAGGTCGACGGGCGCCGTCTCACGGGTGAGCGTCGCTGATCCGAGGGGCTGGGCCGCCATCGCGGTATCAACCAGCTCGTGGAAGAGCTTGCTCTCAGGCGTGAGGCGAGCATCGCTCTCGTTCTCGCCGAGCTGATTCCCGAGGCCGATCGTGAATGTCCGGTCGTCCGTGGAGAGGGGGTGGTCAGTCGGTAGTTTAACGTGCCAGCGGTCGGTCCGTGCGTCGATCGACGCGCCGAACGATTCGAGATACGACCGAGCGAATGACTCGACGGCTGCCTGCGTCACCGAGCGGGCTGCATCAGGCATCGCTCGTCCCCAGATCGAATCCCTCGAAGACGCCACTATTGAACTCATGAAGCTTCTCAGCCAGTTCCTGCTGTTCCTCTAGGTCAACGGCCATCGCGTCGAAGTCATTCTCGAGTTCCCGCTCCGTGTCAGCGTGCATCAGCCGCTCGAACACTTCGTCCTCGAAACTCTGGTCGTCGCCTTCAAGGCGCGTGAGGACGGCGCTAAGCTCACCGACGGTCTGCTGGAAGAGATCGATCTTGTGAAAGAGCTTCTCGACGACGTACTCTTCGATCGTATCTTCGAGGGCCATGTTGAACACGTAAACGTCGCGTTTCTGGCCAATGCGGTGGATGCGACCGATTCGTTGTTCGACCTTCATCGGGTTCCACGGTAGGTCGTAGTTGACCATCACGTTGCAGAACTGGAGGTTCCGCCCCTCGTTCATCGCATCCGTTGAGACAAGAATACCACCCTCCTCACGGAACGCATCGATCACGGCCTCTTTCTCCGAACTGGAGAGACCACCGTGAAAGGCATGGGTCGTGTAGTCCTGCTCGTCGAGGCGGGAGATAATCGCCCAGAGCGTCGGAAGGAACTGCGTGAACACGATGACGCGACTCTTAGGGACGTGGTCGCGGGCCTCCTCGACGATGTCGTCGAGCCGATCGAGTTTCGTAACCGTTTCGATGGTCTCAATCATGTTGCGGATTGACTCGAGTTCGTCCCGGTGAGTCAGTTCGTTCAGTTCGTCCAGCTGCTTGTCGATTGTCTGCTTGAGCGCGAAGGGACTGGAGACGATCTCCTTCTGAAGTGTCGCGAGCACGAGGTGCTGGCCCTGGCTTTCAGCGTACCGGTTCCGGACGTACTCAGTCAGCGCCTGGTAGAGGTCTAACTCGGCGTCGGTGGGTTTGAACGAGCGTGTGTAGATGTGTCGATCAGTGAAGTCGATGTCTGTCTCGTCCCGGCGGTTCCGAATCATGACCTGTCTGAGTCGCTCCTGGAGCGTCTCGCGGTTGATTAGCGTCTGCTGGCCGGAGTCCGTGAAGTAATTGTGGAACACGTCGCGGGAACCGAACAGCCCCGGGCGGAGCAGCGAGACGATGTTGTAGAGATCGGTGAGTTCGTTTTGAATCGGTGTGGCAGTGAGGAAGAACGCGTAGTTGTAGCGTAGCTCCTCGATTAGGTCGTAGCGGTTCGTCTCCTCGTTTTTGACGTAGTGAGCCTCGTCAAGGACGAGCACGTCCCACCGGCGGCGGAGAACGGTTTCTCGGTAACGGTTAGACTTGGCAGTGTCTATTGAGGCGATGATGTGGTCGTGGGCGTCGAAGCCCTCGAAGTCGTCGTCGTAGTTACAGACAAATTCGAGGCCAAACTTCTCGAAGAGTTCCGCCTGCCACTGCTTGGCGAGTTGGGCGGGGGTGAGGATAAGCACCGAGCTATCGGTGTCTCGGTAGTGCATCTCCTTGAGGATCATTCCAACCTCGATCGTTTTTCCGAGGCCGACCTCGTCGGCGAGAAGAGCTTTTCCGTCCATCTCAAAGAGGGCTCGGTGAGCCGCGTCGACCTGGTGTTCGAGGAGTTTGACCGCCTCTTCGTCGAGTTGCTGGAGAGACTGGAGTTCCTTGGAGGGCTGGCCGGCATGGAGGCGGAGGGCTTCGAGGGTGGTTTGGTGTGTGGCGTGGGATTTGGTGGGGTTGAAGATGTGGTTGGCGTCTTTGTGGGTGATAGAGAGGTTAACGGACGGTCCCCGGGGCATATTCGAGTTATGCAGGGCAGTTGGTAAAGAGTATTCGCTCTGATGTGATCACAAATTCTGAATGTATATTGATCAGAATGCTATTGAGATCCGGGAGTTGACATATCTATTTTTATTCCGAACATATTCACCAGACAGCGTAGCTTTAAGCGGTGAGGAACAGGATTTGCAGTTCGTCTATAAGAACGACAATACCAACGTCGTCGGCAAGCGCCATTCATTCGTCCAGTAAGAAAGGGCAGTACTAGGTTGAGTCACTACTTGGTGCCGAGAGATGCTAACCCAGACTCTAGCTTCTCGTGAAGCAGGTTGTTCAACGCATTACCATTAGCGCCATGATGGATACGCTTGTGACAGGTTGGACAGACTGCAACGACCTTGTCCGGGTGATCTGCCCCTCCATCCGATAGCTCGTCGACATGATGGGCCTCAAGATACGGTTCACCATTAGGCGTCTCGAACGGAGCTGGTTCGTCACATGCCTCGCAGATTCCATCTGCTCTAGCTTTCACGTACTCCTTAATTGCCGCTGAACGTTGGTAGCGCGATCCACCACCGCTATTCGAGGTATCTCGGATTGGATTATTGGAGGCATTGGCTTCAGCTCGCTTCCGTAGTCGTCGGAGTTCATGTTCGGGTATATTCCGTTGTTCTCGATTGGTATTAACTGAAACGTCAGTAT
Source organism: Halogeometricum sp. S1BR25-6 (assembly GCF_031624495.1). NCBI lineage: Archaea > Methanobacteriati > Methanobacteriota > Halobacteria > Halobacteriales > Haloferacaceae > Halogeometricum > Halogeometricum salsisoli. The sequence goes on from NZ_JAMQOP010000005.1 coordinate 72,893, forward strand.
CGATTTCTCGGTCAGATGCTCTTGCAGATGTTTCAACCTCCTCTGAGCTCGTCTCTGAATTAGAAGAATTTGTATCTCGATTTTCCGAGTGAGCAGGAGAATCAGCAGTTGTAGTGTTCTGTTCACTACTCTCTGTTTTGCTTTCACTCAAGGAGTATTCCATCTCCCCAGCAGTAGTCGCTTCATCTGTCACTCCTGTCCTTTCACTCGTAACCGTCTCGTCTGGTTCAGTTGGCTCACCTGGGCCGGACAGTTTTGCTGAGTCCTCTGACGACGGAATTCCTCCAGTACCGTCTGTCGAATCATCTGCTAGTCTAACTGTCTCGGCGGTCTTGTCGGCACTGATCGTTGAATCAGATTCAGCTACCTCTTCAATAACGTGAACATCCAGTGCCTCATCTGTGTGAGGATCATTCAAAATAGCCAATGTGAGACTCCAACGGAGTTGTTCAATCTGCTGAGAACCATCTATAAACCGATGGATCTCCTTCGGTTCTCTCTCGAATCCCTTTGCAAGTTGTTTGATTCGTTGGATTGCCAGCGGATGGGGGAACACCGGCTCGAAATCAGAATCATCTGCTTTGACTGTCTCCATAGCGCTGGTGAAATGAGCGATCGCTTCTTTGGCTAATGGAAGGAAGCCGAAATTAGCCGCTATCCTCTGTAAACCATTAGCCTCAGTATTGTTTCCGCTCCTAGCTCGCTTCGTCGCTTTTACCAGCTTTCTGTATGCCGTGATTTCGCTTTCAATTGCAGAGCAGTAGTTGTCTGGAATTAGTTCTGCATGGAGACTGTTTTCTAACTCGTTCAACTGATTCTGAGCATCATCAAAATCGCCCATAGACAGTGCATCTTCAACAGCCGTGAAGCATGCGCCTCGCCGAGCGTCAGCATCAAGATAGACGTCCACTGTGGCTTTGTAGGTATTTTCCCAATGTTTGACTGCCTCGGAGAACGCCTCTCGTCTCGTTGCGAATAATGCCCGTTGGAGATGAACAAGACCGGGTTTGAGTCGATACCACCCATCGTTATTCTGCCAGCCGACGATTGTTCCCTCACCAAGATACTCTGCCTGACTCTGGAGAGCCACCGCAACACTCGAATCTGATGGGAATAGGTCTGGAACTACCATTGGGTTCGAGTATCCGCCGGATTCAGTGTCGAGCCAGGCCAATCCAGCATACACATGGTCTCCGGACACTTGGGCGGGGAGAACCGACCCTGGTTCAATCGAATCATCTATCATAAGCGACGGCATTGTTCCACGGAGCCCATCGATCCTAATATCTGAGACCTGTACTGTCAGCTGTTCCGGCTCAATTGGTTCATCGAATGGGATCCAAATTGGAACATCAGCGAAACTGCCACGCATATATCCGTTCTCAACGGATTTTACATCGACAGTTATCGTACTTTCCTTAGTAACCCCTTTTATTCCTGGATGAGATTCAAAATATCCTTCAATACCGTCAGAGTCAACCCGGTCAACTGTTACGTTCAGCTCTTCGGGTATTTCTTTAACTGCCGAATCTTGTCGAATTCCAATCGGGACATTGCGATAATACCCGACAATACTGTGTTCCTGCCATTCAATATTAGAAACCGTGACAGTCGATCCCACACCGAATTCATCAGTTTTGAACTGTCGGAAGTCAACTTCCCCGAGAATTCGATTTCGGTCGCTTTCGGTAACCTCAACCTCTGCTTCACCTTGGTATGTATGTTTACCACCGGTTACAAGGATAGGAACTCCATCACTAAGAACACAAGTTTCTTCATTTTGATATGGGAGATGCAACTCCGTAGTTAGAACATCATTGACTGTTGGATGGTCTGATGGCGGCAATGGTTCGATACTGGCAGTAATAACGGGAGGGCCAACGTCTTGAATAGCGACTTTCACTACGTCACCTACGTCAGCTGGAGACCCAGTGAGCTTAACCGGGAGACCTTCAAGATGGCCATATGCAGTCGATCCAACATGCGATTCAACAGTAATCGCGAAGACGTCACCAGGAGTCGCTGTAGACTTGAATTTCTTATCAGGTAAAATGGCAGTCATCACGTCACTGTCAATATCAGTTACTTGGACGTTGTAGATCCTCCCAACTTCCAGCATCGGGAAATTGATTCGGATAGGTTGACCACCTTCAAGGATAGCAAAACTAAATTCGTCTGCTGCAAAGGCAATCGTCAAATCCACGTAATCTCCGAGTCCGATGGATTCTGGTTGCAGCTCAGTTATTTCTCCGGATTTTCTGAGAATCTCGTCAGTCTCATCTGAATCAACTGACGAGATTGAATTGGCAATCTTCTGTTCAAGCTTGCTGCGGCGATATGGTGCGGCCTCTAGGAACTCCTTGAAATATTGTTCTATGGGCTTCTGAGGTGTCAAACAGACAGCCCAATCTCCTAACGGAAGAGCAAGAACTTGTTGACGGACGACCGACTTCTCCATCGGGCCGAGGTTGTACTCAGTTCTACCATCTTTCACCATTGCGTTTCCAGACCCGCTAATTCGATCTACTTCCCCGATGAACATTTCCTGACCCATTAGCGAAATCCTCCGAACATCTACCTACGAATAATATCTATGTAACGATAACTCTGGCGAGGAGAACTATAATATTGAGGATATCAATTGGCGAATACCGGTAGTCAGCAATCCTTTCGAGGTTCAGATTTAATTATGAAGGGTTCGGACTGTTACAGAACTGTTGCCTCGGTGGATAGAATGTCACAGACACAGCTTATACAAGACACGATCGCTGACCGCTGTCGCACCGAACACCAGGAACTGCTCGATGGGCTGGCGAACAAGAGCGCCTGGAGCAAAGAGGCCGAACTCGGTGCCGGAAACCGGATGGTTGCGTCGACCCACGACAATCGGACGATTCTGGAACTGGTTCAGAACGCCCGCGACGCGATTCGGGAGGGACCGGCCGACTGCGGCGCCGTCTCGATTATCGTTGGCCCGGAATCGCTCTTGATCGCCAACACCGGCGCCCCATTTCGCCTACACGACGAAGACGTGTTTGAGGCAGTCACGTCGCTCGGCCGCTCCGAAAAAGCACGAAAGCGTGGTTCGATCGGCGAGAAAGGCGTTGGGCTGAAGTCGGTCCTCCAACTGAGCGAGGCGTTCTCCATTCGGTCGACAGTCGACACAGACGCTGGCGACGGAACGACATCAGTGGCAGCACAGTTCTCCCGTGCCCGTACCAGCCGGATGTTACTCGGGGCTTATCGGCAGCTACTCGATTCCGACACCGAGTTTTACGACCAGCTTACTGAGGGCAAGTGCAGTACGAAGACGGTCGATGCATGTCGGGACTTACTGGAGGATCTACCTGTTAAGGTGGCGGACTGGGATGATGAGCCGGTTCCTCCCCATGTGGATGTGAACGGTATCACGCGAGCAGCTGCGGCTGGGAAGACACCACCGAGCCCGCTCAATGTGCTGGGCGATCTTCCGCGGCTGTCACTGTTCCGCTACCCGTTCGTCGCGGTGGATGGGGCTGGGCAGGATACCCCTACAGAACAGCTTGCCGAGCGACTGTTGCAGGCGGAGGAAAGTAGTGGCACTGCCACAGCGCAACTCGGTAAGCGGCTCACTGATCGGTTGGAGCAAGCTACGGGGCAGTATCAGACCGTTGTAAAGCTCGATTACACCGATCGCGACTGGTCCGAACTCCTGGACGCGATCGGGGGACGGTTAGACGACATCGATTCGGATGCTGTGGCTCAGTTCGATGATTACCGCGAGACGCCACGGGTGGCTGAACTCGGCACGTACCAGCAGGACAGACAGGAGGAGTTCTGGGACGAATGTACTGCGCTGACGCCCGAGACGCTCATCCTCCTCGGCCAGCTGGAGCGCATCGACTTCCTGAAAGTCAGTCGGAACGGTACGGACGGCCAGCTCGAACTCGAGGAGTATCGGGACGTGTCGATCCAACCGGGCGAGACTCGCTCGTCTGGACAGGAATCCTTGATCGAGCGGCAGACAGTGACGGTCGAGGAGCGCGAAGGCAATACGGAAACCAGCTCGACGCTTCGGAAGGAGTTCCGGCTTTACTCGCGTTCTTTGGATCCTGCCGATCTTCCGGATACCGACGACGACACGTCGACCGAGGACAAGGACGATTATTACGACGTCCGGATACTCTTCGAGCGGCCACGTCCAGCGGATGACCAGTGGGCGCCGACGGCGAAACCGCTCTCACTCTACTACCCTATCGAGGAGGCCCGGACGCCATTCCCGTTCGTGGTCCATGCGCCGTTCCAGGTCAGTTTCGATCGCCAACGTCTGGAGTCGGACGATCCGCTCAACCACGCCTTGCTGAACGAGCTTCCGGGAATCGTCGCGACAGCTGCGGAGGACCTGGCTCGAGCTCGGGCGGATTCTATGGCCAGAGAAGAGATGGCCAACGCCTATCGCCCGTGGCTACCGTGGCTGTTGCTGCCAGTCGCGGATGTCGCCGAGCGGACACCTGAGTTCCTCTACAAGGCGATCGAGCAGACGCTCGCACGCCTGCGCGAAACGTCGCTCGTCCCAGTTGACGGAGGTGGGGTTCGGAACCCGACGGAGGTGTTGCTGGATCCGGATCGCCTGACGGCGTTCGAAGCCCTCCGGAATCACGAGGACGATGGCGAGGCCCCGATCCCTCCAAAATCAGTAATTGCCAACGGACAGCAGTGGCGTGACCGGGCGGTCGAGGCTAGTATCCTCGAATCCGACCGATTTCGGACACACGCGGCCCGAATTGGGCTGACGACGGTCATCGATCAGCTATTCGACGACGAGACCGGCCGTGGCTGTATCGATATTCTCCGTGAACTCTGGGGTATCAACCCAGAAGACAGCACGGCTGCTGGCGTCGAGACGGACTGGGCCGTGTCGGTCGAAAAGGAGCGATACGCAGTCGCGTATTTCGAGGCCATCAAGGCGGCTCTCGACCGACACGGAGACACGGATGACGAGGGCGACGACGTTGGCGATGCGGCGCGACAGCTGGGCCAGTGGCGCGTTCCGCTCTTGCCGGCAGAAGCACACACCGGCGATGGAGATGTCGATGTAGGGGGCGACTCAGGTCAAACCACACATCTCGTCCGGGCAGCATCGCGGGCGAGGGGTAAGGATGCGCCCCAGTATCAGCGAAGCGAGCGAATCGTCTTCCGCCGAACTGAGAAGCGTGAATCCGGGGATCGACAGGTCGACCGACTGCCGACTCCTCCTACTGGGCTGCCCGTGTTCATCATCCCATTCGACACCCACTGGGACGGGTTACTAAAGCAGCATAGTCGTACATGGGGGACACGAGAACTTGATAGCCCGACCGTGTTCTATCGCCGTGTCGCCGCCGAGGCCGGCGGCTTCTCGACAGACCCCGAGTTTGACATCGAGGTTCTCAGCTATCTCGTCCAACTGTATCGACAGATCACAGCAAGTAGCGGGAGTGACTGGCTCGTCCCCGAACCATACGTACAACGTCGCTTCAACGACGTGGAGAAACTGGTGCGCTCCGGCTCGTTCGGCGCTACTCCAGATGATTACGAGACGTTCGTCGAGCGTCGTTATACACAGCGGATTCCCCTGCCAAGTGCGGATGGAAGGTCTCAGCCTGCCGAGGAACTGGTCTTCAGTTCAGCGTGGGCGGATCGCTTCTTCGAAGCGGCAGAGATGCTCGCGGCTGACGACCATATTGAGGACCCGTTCGAGGATGAAGATGAGGAGCGAATTCGACCAGGGCAGCTCCGACGATGGGGTCACGCGATCAAATGTGCGGATGTTGCCGTTCCAACGTCACGGCCACGGCTCGCCCCACCCGACGATGAGCAGTGGGACGGGCTACTGGATCGCGTCGATGTGACGAAAGAAGAAGGGGGTATCTGGCGGCTGAACTGTCTCATCCACTTGGGCGTGCAGATCGGTCCACAGATCGACTGGGCGTGGCTCTTCCCGGGGCGCGGCAAACAGGAGCGTCGTACCGGGTCGATTTCCGCCAGCGAGGCGCAATCACTAGCCGCAGGGGAGGTGTCGGTCGAAGAGGATTCGCCGTTCGAGCCGCCCGAGACACTGGTTCAGCGGTACTGCGAGATCTCGTGGCGAGCCGAGAATCACCCCGCCTTCACCGCGGATCACTCTACGATGTGTCAGCGTAACTGGTTGGACTGCAATCCTGCTACGTGGGCTGGTGGAGGAAGCGACGTGGCCATCCTGACGTGGTGGTATTTTACGGAGCTTGACGCGATTGCGGATCCTGAGCAGGCTGCTGCCTATCGGGATGCTATCGTCTTGCTGTGGCCCGAACTTGAGGACGCACTGCTGGAAACGGCATGGGTCTGTGATGGTCACAACCTGAAGGAGCCGGACGAGACGATCCCGGCGCTCGGGCTAGTTCAACTTCGGGAAGCGGCTCTCTGGCCGGTCGAGGAGCTGGGTGCAGAAGACGACGGTGCCGACGAGTTCATCGATCTGGACCCGGAGCGGCTCCACACAGCGACCTACCTTGTCACAACCGCTGATGAACAGCCACGGGGCGCCGAGCAGTATCTTCCGCGACTCGATTTCGCGGCACTCAAACAGAATGTGGAGTTACGACTATTGGAGTCAGACGGTCTGCCCAACGCACTCAATCTCAACGCCGTGGCACAGGGACTGGGTGCGATCGCCGTCGAGGAGTTGACAACTGCGGCGGCAGCTGTCCGGCTCGACTGGTTCTTGGACCGCCGATCAACTTCCGGCGGAGCAGTGGATAGGCCCCTTCGTGAACTCCAGTCCGCGTTCACGATACGGGCGAACAGTGCTCCTGCGTATGGCCTGATGCGGCGGTTGGTTTCAACAACCCATCTCAAACGGGAGCTCTCTGATCAGGCACCACAGCAGGCCTGGCAACGACGTGATATCTGGCATACGGGGACGCGTGTCCCCATCACCCGAAACCAGAATTCGTTCTCGCTGGCGATCGGTGCCGAGGCCTCGCCTGTGGATAGGATCGACATGCGGATCTACTCGAAACAGCTCCCGCAGTATGCCCGTGATCAACTAGAGCCCACTGGGGTCGGGATCGTGGAACGGCCACGCAGAGAGGCCGCCGAGGTTGCGAATGTGCTCGGACGCGGTACCGGCGAAGACTTGGCCGTCGATTTCGGCATCGAGAAACGGACGCAGGTTCCGGAGCTGGAGACTGTTAGTGGCGAGCACGAGGACATCGTTGGGAATGACGCGATTACCGACCTCCGGCAAACGCTACAAGGCAAGCTCGAATATCTCCTCGCCGCCTATCTCGCGAGCTCACAGTCGCCGGATCTAGAAGATGCGTACATGAAGCTGTCGATCGCCATGAAAAAAGACATCGGGATCGTCGCAAGCGACAGCACCGGAGCGATGCGCCGCCGCTCGGCGGAGTGGACTCCCGTCGAGAGCGCGGCGACTGGCGGACCGCGAATCGCTATATTCAGCGATGCATTAGCGGAACACCGGGACGGTGCGAACGAGGGGATTCCGGCCTACCTTGCAGCAGAGGGCCTCGCTCAGGTAATCGAGCAGTACGATCTTCGTGAGGTGTTCGAGAACATCCTCTTCAAGCGTCGGGAAGCGCTTGATTCTGAATATCAGGACGAGTTGCAAACCGTCGAGCACGAAGTGACCGCGCTTCGTGAGCGGCGGCTCGACCGAGTGAACAGAGCGCTGACGGCGCTCGTCGAAACCGTCGACCCTGGGGCTGGTCTCCCCGACGTGGACAGTCCCGATATCGAGGCAGCCCTTCGTGATCTTAGAACTGCACGGAGCATTGTGGAGAACGATGACGACCGCCATCTGCTACTCGACGGGTGGCTAACGTGTCTGCAGGACGTCGGACTGTCGCTAGGGGTCGCAGCCTCGTGTATCGAAGCTGCCGCGACCGACGACGAGGGAACTCGACAGGAACTGCTGTGTACTGTCGCTGGTGGCGTGTCGATAGACTTGGACGAACTGGTGGACTCTGATCCGGTGTGGCGGATTATAAACGACTGGCAGGTATCGGATGCTGCTGCACAGCTTCGCGACTATCTGGCCGCCGTGGTGAAACTACAGACGTTCTGGGCCACGCTTGACGATCACGAGGATGGGGGTGAGGAGGCGATCGAACTCGCCATTAGTCGTGCACGGCATGAGGATGCACCGCCCGGACCGTTAAGCAAAACGAGTTCTTTCATTCCATATCCGGAACGACTCCCCAAGGCGATCCAGCAGCGACCACTCGGTGCGCTGGCCTACGTTGATGACGGGCCGATTCCGACAGTGCTGTGGACAGCCGTCACCGACTGGTGTCAGAAAGAACGGACCGCGTTGGTGTCGTCGGATGTCGTGTTCGACGACGAGCGAATAGAGAAACTCCTCGATGGGCTCGTGGCCGCTGTTGCTGAGCCACAGCATTCCGGAGAGTCCGTTCGGAAGGCGTTTTCGGACTACACCGGCGGGGGAATAGGCACATCTCGAACGAGAGTGAAACAGCGGCGGCAGGAGCAGACCACGAGATGGGTGTCGAACGAGGACGAGCAACTCGAAACTATCTCGACAACTGGTTTGTCGGCAGCCGGATCGCCAGCGAGCAATGGGTCGCCATCCGTGGGGAACACACGTGGGACTGGAAGCGACCACCAGAATGCAGAAATCGACGACGAACGCGGCCGCGAAGGGGAGTTAATCTGTCTCGGACGGATCTGGCAGCAGTTCCGCTCGGTATCAGCCGAGCAACGGGCGCAAATTCTCGACTTCATCGAGACGTGGCGTGAAGCAGAGGCGTGGCGGCTGCAATCTGTGGCGTCGATCGCAGGCTCACTTGATAGCGCTGCACTGGAGGATATGTCGGGGGCGGAATCGCTGCTCGATATCCTTCGTACGCCGGAGCTGGCGGATTCCTTCCGTGAGCGAGCCGCGTTCCACGCCATCTTCGACGTCTCCGATGAGCGGGGGCCGGGATTCGACCTCATCGACCCGTTCGGGGCGGCTACTGTGTCCGGGGACTCGTCCGAGTGGACGCCGGAGGATATGCGGCGCGTCGAGGTGAAAACGATCGCCGCCGACCGCGCTGCGAAGGGGCGCATTAAGCTCACTGGTAACGAGTTTCGAATGGCCCGGCGGCCAGGTCCAGGACACCATGGCGCTGGGGACGGGACGGTCTATCAGTATCTTGTTCGGATCGTCGCGCTACCGACGGGATGGCGAGAGAATGTCGCGGAAGCGACGGTTTGGGACATCGAGGACGTAATCTCGTTCGCTGAGTTCGACTCATCAGATGAGCCGCTGTGGGAGAAACTCCGCGGCGGGTCATTCTACGTAGAGTTCGGGACCGGGGACTGATTGAAGAAGTCGATTCCGTCTGTGTGAACACTCTATATGGGGTTGATTAGTGTATCCTAATCCGGTCATGGGCGGATTCCTTCGTCTACACGGCTGACATAGAGATCTGACTGTCTAACGAGTTAGTCCTACTCAAAGGGATGATCCGCGTCGTCTTCCCAGCCTTTGATTTGGATGCCTGGCAGGTCATGCTCCCGGATGATATTGGCGTGGCCGACGAACAGGCCTAACCCGAGCTCCGGACTCCGAAGGGGGTCGGGAGTGCTTCCCACGTACTCACGTTGGCCATCACGAGCTAACTCTATATCTTCGCCTGGCCGTGCATAGGCCCCGTACTCTAAGATTCTCTTCGTTCCCTTGATGACTTGGGGTTCGAAGTCATCGTGCACCAATACGACACTGTATTTGACTTCCCCGACGAACAGACGGATGAGCGTTGGGTCGTCTGCTGCGGCGTCCAACTCTAGTAGGACGATATCTGGAGTCATGCGACCGCTTTCGGATGCCTGACTGAACGCTTCATCGCGCATCCACCGCTGATGTTGGTGCACGTAGCCGACCCGGGTCGGGGCGCTTGCGCCGAACTCGTCAGTTGAGGGTGATGTAGGTGATGGATACCCCGGTTCTTGGAAAGACAAGAGGTCACGAAGATCGCCACTATCGCCGTAAGGATACTTCCCCTCCCAATCATTGAACAGGAGATATTCTGCACTATCATGTTCCCATCGGGCCAGGAGTTCACCACGATAGTCATCGTTCGTTCCCCCGGTGAAGGGTTCCAATTGATTCTCGACTTGCTCAACCTGATCGAGGAGTTTGAATATCCAGTATAGTTCGTAGACGTCCGAACCCTTTTCATTCTCTTCAGTGGGGTGGAACAGGTCTAGGCTGAGAAGGCTTGCTGCGTACTCCTCGTGTTCGTCAAACCAATCTGATCCTAACCCTCGGTAGTACTCAAGTAGAGCCGCCGCCTCCCGATACAGTCGGTCACGATCGGCTTTCACTTCCGTGATTTCTCGGTCGGTAACCGAGACGGCTTGGAAGTCGACGGCTTCGAAATGTGGATTATTCAGGATACGGTCCAGCTCTTGACGATACTCGCCCTCTGGGCCCCATCCCTCGAACCACGTTGGCCACTTACTATCCCCGACGACGTTACGCTTGAAGTCCGTATAGATGGCCTGGATTGTCGAGAGGACCGCAAACAGAACCCGATTCCGGGTCGAATAGGGCGTCTTCTCTCGAACGCGGCAAGCGAACTTCTGTGACCCTATGTCGCCGGTTCGATAGCGATACTGAACAGTCTCTCGCCAGTCTATATGACCCCGGACTGCCCCATCGGTGATTTCGACACGCTGGGTGACTGCCGGATCCAGTGACCGGAGCCTAGCAGGCAACAGTGAAATGAAATCCAGAACTCCGACCGGCTCTCCATATCTATCTCTGAGCCCTGCCGTTTGCTCGATCGGAATAGCGAACTCTTCGCGGCGTTTAGCCGTTCGTGGCTCCCACATCCCCGTTCGGAGGAAGTGATACGAAAGGACGTCGTCCAGCCCACGGATGTTGACTTTGGGGTCGAGATTCCTAATCCACCCTTCGGTATTGGTCACATCGCCGAGATAGCTCGTCAGGTACTCAGCACATTCTTTGACGATTTGCTCTGGTTCCGGCGCCCTGATATCACCGTTACTCACCATCTGATTCTATCTTGATGTCGAGGTACTCTCTGGTGAACTCCTCGGCAATATCGGGATCGAACCAGTCGCTACCACGGGTATCCATCATCGTCAATACATCCTCCATTCGGCTCGGCGGAAGGCCGTCAAGCTGTGGTAGCAACTTTGCCACGACTGCGTACTCGTAGTGCAATTCACCCGTCTGTTCGATACCGGTGAGCGTTTGCTCGAGGACATCTTTGATCACTCCAGGTCCGACCTTCTGATATTGTTGCACTGCATACCAGAAGTTGCTCAGGTCGGTCTTCAGGCGCTCTTGCACCTCAGTCTCGTCATCAATGTTATCAACGTTCGAAGAGTCGGGACATTCTACCTCCCAGACGTTCAGATACTCTTCTAGGAGACCTTTCCCGTTCTTGTTTAGGTCTTTGGCAGTCGGGGTGGGAATCGGGATGAACGCAAAGCGTCGCATGAACGCTCGGCTCATACGGTACAGCGACGATTTATCGACGGAGTTGATCGTCGCGATCAACCGCCAGTCTTCGGGGATGTAGTAGGTATGGGAGTTCACTCGCGGCTCTGTGATCGCGTTGGGGTTCCCGTTCAACTTGATCGGTTTTGTCGGTTCTTGGGTTGTATCGTCGAATGGTAGCGTGACGTTGTTGCCCGTCAATGCGGAGAACAGCGAGCCGAAGGCCTTGTCGATGTTCGCTCGATTTAGCTCGTCGATCACCAGCCACTCGTTTTTCGCCTCGATACCGCGGGTCCCTAGGCGACTCTCGTCCATGAATCGCTGGAGGAACAGGCCAGGGTGGAACTCGAGGTCGCCGTCACTCTGTGGTCGATACCCACCGATCGTGTCGAAGGTTGTCCAGTCGTCCGTCGCCGTCGCCATCTGGTAGTTGTGGGCGTAGTATTCAGCCACTTGCTCGGCAAGGTCGCTTTTCCCCGAACCAGGGGGACCGGTCAGAATGACGTGGTTCCCGCTTCGAAGCGCAATATCGATCTGTTCGATGACGGTTTGACTCCGTTCTTCGTCAGGTGGAAAATACAGATCAATATCGTCCGGGGTGCCGTCGACGTCTTCGAAGACGACCGGCTCCTTCCATAGATTGTAGCTCTCGAAGTAGCGTCGTTCGATTTGAGGCAACAGAGAATTCAGCGACTCCGGTAGCGTACCGGACTCGTGCTCACCGTATACGTCGGCCCGAAGTGAGTTCTTGATTGCCTCCTCACTTATGTCCTGCAATTCATGAACTCGTGAGAAGGCTTGTTCCCGCCGATCTTGCGCGGATTTACGTCGGTCAGTATTTGCGAGAAACTCATACACGAGATGCTCCAGACGTTGGGCTCGATATTGATTTTCGGCCCAATCATCCTCAAGTTCCTCATTCAGCTGTGTTCGGATCCACTCGATACGGTCACGCATCTGAAGAGCTTCATCAATGCGATCCGGAGTCACTGTGATTACAGTCTCACCACCCCGTTCACCGCGTGCTCTTAGACTCCGTGGCTGAATCGACATCCCGTTGTCACTCGCTCTTGTGAGGGTCTCGTCAGATACATAGGACTTGTGTGGATCGTTGTCATCTCCTGTGTCGTAGTGCGAATAGACTGCGTCGTCCCAGAAAGTGAACATATCATAGTTTTCGTTATATCCTCCGAGAATCACCTGATACTCTCCGTCTGGGTTCCAATCGCTGCCGCTTTCACGATCGGTGATTTCGTAGCCGTTTTCGTCTGTATTATCTAGGCGGACGTTTATCGCCCATCCGTGATCATCGTCACTATAGCTCGTCTCAAACAGATAGAATCGTGCTTGATTCGGAAGCGGGTCCTCTAGATCAACATCGAGTGGATTAGAATCAACACCAGAGTGTTTCTTGACGTACCCGCCTAAGGCATCCAAAAGAAGTTCACGAGGAGTCGGAGAAGGCATGCTGCGAGGCATATTTCTGCTACCTGCTGATACATCAATGAATCTTTTGTAAATGAGAGTTCCCGAATCATCAGGCTGCTAATAAGATTTAACATCGCCAAATACGAAATACGCCGAATGTCCGACCATGTAGCCCCGACCGGCGGTATATCTCCGAGATGTCAGGGTTCGAGATCGACAACGCGAAAGCCCGTGCTTGTTGTCCTCGGGCTCGAATGTCGAGTAGCGGAGTTCGACGAAAGTGTCATCACTCTCGTTGAATAGCCTCATTACCCGTCGCTAATTCGCATCGAGCGAGGCGTATGTTCTCGTCTTCACTTCAATTGCGATTGTTCACGGGATATCCGGACGAGTGTGTCAGGGGAGGCTACTCATATGGATTGTTGGATCTGCCTGCCCCTGGTTTCGTATCGTTTGATCATTCTTGTGTATCTCCTCGAATGTGAATCGTCGATAGTACCGAACCCGTGTGTAGATCGACTATGGAGAGATATGAACTCGAACACGGTAAAGAGGTCCGCCGGTCACTCTTCGATGATTAGCCTCTGGTACCTCCCGTGAACTCGCTCATTTCTCTTCCGATTTGCAGAGAGGGTTTGAAGCCAGTCATTGGCAAGCCCGAAGTCTATCGATGGGTGTGGGTTTCAGGCTGACGTGAGAGGGAGAAAAGCTATACAGGGTTCCCGGAAACAGTAGGTATACTTCGATGTCTGAAGAAGGCGGTCACTCTGAGGAAGGGGAGCAGGAGCGGACTACACTGCCGATCGAGAGGGGGTTCCCGATCGAACGGGTAAACGAGATCGCTGAGAAGGAGAGCCGGGCCAAGCAGTGGTATCGGCCGATCTACACCATGCACAAGTGGTGGGCACGTCGCCCTGGCTGTCTATTCCGGGCGATTACGCTCTACTCGCTGCTCGATGATGAGACGACTCTAGACGATGTAGAGGTCTACGAGCCTGGAGAGAACGAGACGCTCGGATTGAATGGGCTGAGCAAGGAAGACCTGCTAGAGGCGATTCAGGAGACTAGCATGGAGGACCCCCGAGCCGCTCTGGGAGTTCTATTCGAAGGATGTCCGTATCAAGGACAAGAAGATTCTGGACCCGTTCATGGGGGGTGGTACAACCCTTGTAGAAGCATCTAGGTTTGGGATAGAATCAACCGGATACGACCTTAACCCCGTAGCATGGTTTATTACAAAGAAAGAAATCGATGCTGGAAAAACTAATTCCCAGGAGTTACAATCGGCTTTCGATCGCGTCAAAGATGACGTCGCAGACGATATTCTCCAATATTATAAGACACCCTGTCCAAACGTAGATGGTGAGCATGATGCGGACGTAATGTACAATTTCTGGGTAAAGGAAGTAAACTGCGTTTCTTGTGATTCAGATGTCCCCCTTTATCGGGATTTCCGTATCGCTTCTGGTCGGTACGAGAACGATGACAAGGAGAACGTTCTCTGTCCGGATTGTGAATCTGTGATACTCGTTGACGATTGGCGAGGAGAATCGACGTGTGCTGAGTGTGGATTTGAGTTCAATCCTGAAGACGGGAACGTAGATTACGGCGATTATATTTGTCCTGCTTGTGCTCAAAAGTATCCCGTTACAGATGCTATTGAAGATCAAGGCGGCTTTGACTTACGGCTGTTTGCTGTGGAATACTATTGTCCTCACTGTGCAGAACAAGGACGGACTAAGAGTGAAGTTAAGGGTTATAAATCGGCCCAAGCAGCCGACCATGATCTATTTGAAGCTGCTAAGACCGATTGGGAAAATGCAGATGATCTTCGGCAGTATATTCCTGACAAACCCATTCGGCCAGGGTGGTCTACCGATGCCAATCAGTTTGAGGGTTCGATGTCCGGAAATGGGAATCTTCCTCGACACGGATATCATGATTGGACGGACATGTATAATGAGCGCCAACTCCTCTGCATCTCTTCACTAATTAAATCAATAAGCAGAATTGAAAAGCAGAATATCAAGGAGTATTTATTCTTGTCTATTTCTGGAGTTATGCACTACCATTCCACTTTCTGTTCTTATAATAGGGGTTATAATAAAATAGCAGACACATTCAAAACAAATCGGATGAATCCCTCCCTTGCTCCTGTCGAGAATAATGTTTGGGGGGGTGAATACGGTGCTGGTACATTCCTTTCTTCCTTTAGCATGGTACAGTCTGCAATCGAATACGCTCGAAATCCAACGGAAAGGATTATAGATAATGGAGAAACACACGAAACGTCACACTTCAGCCAGCCAATTGGTGGGTCAGCATCTGTATTCCAAGGTGATGCCAAGAATATCGATGGAGAAGATGAATACCAAGCTGTGATTACTGATCCGCCATATTACAATAATGTACTATACTCAGAATTGTCTGACTACTTTTATGTATGGCTAAAGCCAATGCTTGAATCGGAATACGAGTGCTTTCGGTCTGAACATACTCCCCGGACAGACAGTATTGTCGTAAACCCCGCCTCGAATAAAGATGAGACTGATTTTGAGGCCGAACTCCGTCAAGCCTTTGAGAAAATCCGTCGGGCATTAAAAGACGATGGGGTCTTAGTTTTCACCTACCATCACAGTGGCTCCGAATCTTGGGGTGAACTTCTTCAGGCGCTCTGCAACGAAGAATTTGAAATCACTGCGACTTATCCAGTACAGTCAGATATTAACAAGTTCACCAAGGGCGAAACAGTTGAGTTTGACATCGTGATTGTTGCTCGCCCCACAGAGTCACGGATGCCGATTTCTTGGAACACACTCCGTCGAAATATTCACAGAGCCGCCACTCAAGTTCAAGAAAAATTAGAAGAGAATAGAAACCTCTCTAGTGGGGATATCGGGGTTATCGAAATGGGACAAGCATTCTACGAGTACTCCAAACATCACAACGAAGTATACCGTGCCGGTGAGATCATGTCTGCCAAGGACGTTGTCGACGCTATCTATGGGATTATCCAATCGGGCAACCGTGGTGAGGAAGAGGTATATATAGATCTGCTGGAGGAATCAAGGCCAACATACAGTGACCTGAACAAACATCTTAAGCGATCCGACGCGTCGGAAGAGCTGATGCGAGAGATGTGCCTCTTTCGGACCGACTCCACGGAGTTCCAGCTCCTCAACTGGCGCGACGAGAAACGTCAGGCGTATGCCCAGAGCAAGGTCCAGGAGGACAACGGCGATCTGACAGATCTGGACAAGGCACACTTCCTGCGCTACCGATACGAGCAGGGGAAATCAACAGGTGAATACCTCGAACGGTGGGACATCACCGAACTGCAGGAGCTGTGCGAGGGTCTAGCAGAGGCGACCAGCGACGACACCTACCTGAAGATGCTCGGCGTCGATACCACGCTCGACGAGTACGGCGACGGAAGTTAGAGCCTCACCTATTTTCCTGCCGGTCCGCCGGTGGGGTGTTGTGCTTATTCTTCGATTACGCTGTTGCCGGGTCAGCTGAACCGGGAACAGTCACCGATCTCAGACTCGGGACATCAACGCATGCCAAAGAGAGTTCCAATCTCAGGTTAGAATATCGGCACTACAACCGGTTAGCGTTGTCTCTTGGAGATTACTTACATACCCATGTATCTAAATTAGCTCTAATACAAGTTCTACTATCCTATACCTTAATATACAACCGACTATAGTTGGATGTCGGGAGTAACTACTTGTATCGGGGTGGAGTATGCCGAGACATGGCGAGTAAATCAGGAACTCTCCCGCAGGTAGTTGGAGACGTCCTCAAGCCGAGTAGCGAGCTCTTCGAGGGTGACGAGCTGATCAAGGGACAGATCAGGCTCTACGACGTTGAGTCGGATGATAAGGCAGCGCTGGAGGCTGACGCACGGCGATTCTTCGACCGGACGCTGCTGACGGAGGGGTTGGGGGATTCGCTGAAGCTCCTCCGGGACGCCCGAATCGGCGAGGGTGCCTCGAACATACACGAGTTTTACGGGCCCTACGGAACCGGGAAATCCCACCAGATGGTGGCGATGTACCACGCGTTTAACGCGCCGGAGGTCGTCGCCGAGTGGGCTGACGGTCGCATCGAGAACCTCGAGGAGGGACTTCCGGACGAGGCGACCCCGATCGTCGTTTCACTCCAGATGGACAGCGATACGTACGAGTACCTCTGGGAGCCGTTCTTCGACGAGCTCGACTACGAGCTCGACGAGGACGAGTTCGAGGAGGGTGGCTACCCGGGCATCAAGACTATCGAGCGGGCCGTCGACGACCGGACTGTCGCGTTCTTCGCCGACGAGCTGGAGGATTGGTTCACCTCGCTGACGGGCAAGCGCGAAGCAGCCAATCGTGGGTTCTTGCAGGCACTGCTGGAAGCGACGTCCCGGACGAACCTGTTCGTCTTCGTCTCGACGCTGCGCCAGGACTCGGCGGTACATAAGATCCTCAATCGACAGGATCGAGTCGAGGTCAACATGTCCAACCAGGTTGACATCCGGGACGTACTCCGTCACCGGCTCATCGAGCCCGGCAGCATCGACGAGGGGGCGGTACGCGAGCTCGTTGACGACTACATCAGTACGTACGCAGAGACGGACCACGTCGATCTGCCCACGGGCCTGCGCGAGGAGATGGAACACACGTATCCGTTCCATCCCGAACTCGTCTCAACGCTGAAGACGCGCTACTACGCCGACGTCGAATCCGGAGCGACGCGGGGAATGCTGTTCCTGTTTGCAAAAGTACTCGTCGACGCCTACGAGGATACCGACCTCATCACTCACGGTGACGTCGACGCCGTCAAGTACAACGACGAACTGACCCGCATCAACACGGAGCACCAGCGTCCGAACAAAGCCTACGATGACATCGTCGATCGACTCGACAACACGAACATCACGCACGGGCGCCGGATCATGAGCACGGTCCTGCTTTACTCGCTCACACCCGGTCTCGCAGAGGGGGCCACCCGCTCGGACATCGTCATGGGGACGTATCGAACGGGCGAGCGCGTGAACGACATTATGGTCAACTTGGAGCGACTACAGGGGAACGTCTACCACCTCTGGGAGCAGGACGACGACCACTACGTCATCCGCGAGGCTGAGAACCCGCGCTCGCTCATCAAGAACGCCGCCCGCAACGTGAACGACGAGCGGGCGATGGTGGAGCTGGGCAGCGCCATCAGCAACCTGTTCGGACCGCAAGCGTACGCGGTTGGCTTCGCGGAGGATGATTTCGGAGCAGTCTCAGACAACGAATCAGTCAAAGTCGTCATCTCAAACACGGAATGGACCCACGATGCGGTCAAGCGTGTCATCAAGAACGACGGCGCCGGCCGACAATGGCGAAACACGCTCGTGTTCGTCCAGCCGAAGGACGGACGCACGATCGCCCCTGGGGCTGAGGTGACGGGGCCGTTGGCGAAAATCCGACAGGTACTCGGTGCCGAGCAGATCATCGACGACGACTCCCGCGACCCGGAGATCCGCGAGAAGGTCCGCGAGGAACAGACGAAGGACCGCGAGAGCCTCACGAAGCTTCTACGCCAGAACTACGGAGAGGTGCTCGACGTCGACGACGTACTCAACAACTTCGAGGGCCGGGCCAACATGGAGCTAGATTCGTTCGTCGTTGAGGGGCCCGTCTACGACGCGAAGAATATTGCCAAGTGGGCGGCGGCCGATACGTGGGACCTCCAGACCCCCATCTGGGACGTCGCGAGGACTCTGTTCGAGCGTAAGGACATGATCACGATCGAGGACCTCTATGAGGCCTTCCTCCGTGACCCGTCGCTGCCGATTCCCCAAAGTGAGCAGGACGTACTCTCGGCGGCCCGTGAGGGCCTCGAGGACCAGCCCGTACTAGCCCACCGCGAGAGTGAAGGGTTCCTCGCCAGCGTGGCTGATGCGACCGCGGACACGACGCTCGTCCTCGCTGAGAACGTCGAAGAATGGACCGGGGACGACGTGATCGAGAGCCTCCGGTCGCAACTGGTCAAGGAGGGCAGCGTCGATGTCAGCAGCTTCGAGCACGACCTGTTCAAGCGGAAGGACGTCCGTCTCATCGGTGACGACCCCCATGACGTGATGATGACGGCGGTCGCCCGTCTCGCCCGCGAGGACCGCTACGTGCTAGTGAGGGGGACCGATATCGTAGACAAGCCCCGGTCGGGCGTGGAGATTCGCGATATCTCCGACGCCGAAACCGTCAACAGCAGCGACGTCGTCGCGGCGATCAAGGAAGAGATCGGCAGTCAGGGGGCCGCTGCGATCAGCGACGTGCTCCGGACCATCCGTCAGGATCCCACCCAGCACCTGCCGGCCAATCACACGACAGACACGTTCAAGACCGCCATCCAGCAGCTGACCAACGACGACTACACGCTCCGCGTTGACGGGGAATACACCGACACGCTCGGCGCTCGCGACGTGCTGGCAGTAACGGTCGTACCGACGCTCTCGGCAGGCGAAGCTGACCGCCTCCGCGAGTATCTCGAAAACCGCGAGGAGAGGGAAACGTTCACCGTCGAGGAGGCACAGCAGGCAGCGGTTCCTGGGGCGGTGAAGGCCGCAGTGCGGACGTTCTTACTGCGGCATC
Organism: Halogeometricum sp. S1BR25-6; assembly: GCF_031624495.1. Taxonomy (NCBI): domain Archaea; kingdom Methanobacteriati; phylum Methanobacteriota; class Halobacteria; order Halobacteriales; family Haloferacaceae; genus Halogeometricum; species Halogeometricum salsisoli. The sequence continues at coordinate 92,438 of NZ_JAMQOP010000005.1, forward strand.
TCGGCGACGAGGAACCCCTGCGGTTGGTCATCGCATCAAACGGCTCCGACGATGCCGATGACTACTTCCCCGGTGCCGGATTCCGGGTGCCTGCTGATACCGGGTGGACGTTCAGCGGCTCGTTCACAAGTCCCGCCGATCTCCGCAGTCACTTCGCCGACGCGGTTGAGGAGCACGACGGCGGCACCCTCTCCCGCGGCACGCTCAGTCTCACGACCCGCGACGGAGGCGTGCTGTCTGAGACCCTCGATCCCATCGTCAAGAGCACACAGCAGTACATCGAGCTGACACTCGATGCCGGTCAGTCCCACGTGGATCTGGAGCAGCTGTTCGAGCGCCTACCGGACTCGATCACCGAGATCGAGATCAGGGTCGAGTTCGAATAGCACGACCGACAGGCACAGCCTCGAAACGAACCCGACTCTCGACGTACCGACCCGCCACACAACGACTCACGATACGGCGGCCCACCACCCGATACGATACACCATCACGATCCAACCTACAAATTATGTCAAGAGAACAATACAACACCAAAGCGGACGAGCGGTTCCAGTACCCAATCGAGCGTGGCTTCCCCATTGAGCGGGTGAACGACATCGCCGAGAAGGAGGGGAGCTCGAAGATGCACTACCGACCCACCTCGATGATGCACAAGTGGTGGGCTCGTCGGCTCGGTTGTGTCTTTCGGAGCATCTGCCTCTATTCGCTCGTTGACAACCCAAAGAAGCTCACCGTCACAGATCCAGACACCGGCGAGAATACACTCGGCGAGTTCGACGGCGGCACCTCGGATATCGAACAGTTGATCGCCGACGTTAACCTGTCCGATCCGGACTCGCTCTGGCCGCTCTACACGAAGGACGTCCGCGTCGAGGACAAGTCCGTCCTCGATCCGTTCATGGGTGGGGGCACGACGCTGATGGAGGCGAGCCGGTTTGGTGCCGACGTGACAGGCGTCGATCTGAATCCTGTCGCGTGGTTCGTCACCAAGAAAGAACTCGAGGCCGGCGAGACCGACGTCGAGGAGCTGGAGACAGCCTACGAGAACGTGAAGGCCGCCGTCGCCGATGAGCTACGGTCGTACTACACGCGGTCGTGCCCAAACGGCCACGATCACGAAGCCGACGTGATGTACGAGTTCTGGGTTCGTGAACTTGGCTGTATCTCCTGTAGCGCGACGGTGCCGCTGTTCAAGGATTACCGTGTCGCCGCTGGCCGGTACGACAACAAGGGTAGCTATTACGTCTACTGTCCAGAGTGTGAATCGGTCTTCCTCACTGATGACGCTCGGTCCGAGTCCGCCTGCACAGAGTGTAGCCACACGTTCACACCCTCACAGGGACCGGTGAGCCGTGGCGGCTACTACACCTGCCAGGACTGCGGGCAGAAATACAGCATCACCGACGCAATCGCTGAGGGGCAGTCGTACAACGATCGGCTCTACGCCGTCGAATACTACTGCTCGCACTGTGATGAGGACGAATCCCACTCGAAGGCGGACGCGAAGAGCTACATCGCAGCCACCGCGGAGGACCGTGAACGCTACCGGAATGCCGCCGAGACGTGGGCCGAGCGCGAGGACCTACACGGCTACATTCCCAACACAGAGATCCCCCGGGGTGCTATCACCGAGGCGTCATCGATCAGCGGCAACGACGTGTTCCAGCATGGTTACGAGACGTGGGACGACATGTTTAACGAGCGCCAACTGCTTGCACTCGCGCTTCTACTGGACGCGATCGACGACATCAACGACCAGAATCGAAAGGAGTACCTCCTCCTGGCGTTCTCGGACTCGCTGATGTTCCACAACAACTTCACCATCTACAACCGGTCCGGGAACAAGATCGAGGGCGTCTTCAAGACGAATTCATACAACCCCCAGATGGAGCACATCGAGAACAACGTCTGGGGCTGTGACTACGGTCGCGGCACGTTCTCGGCCACCTGGGACAAGGTCGTCGACGGCGTTCGGTGGGCACAGGCCCCGACCGAGCGGTATATCGACGAGGATGGCAACACCGCGAAGACGGCCTCGTTCGAGACGCCGCTGGGCGCGAGCTCCTACACGCTCCACCATGGTGACATGCGAGCCGTCGACCTCGAGGAGACGTACGATGCGGTCATCACTGACCCACCATACTACGACAATATCATCTATAACGAGGTGGCAAACTTCTTCTACGTCTGGCAGCGCCAGCTGCTTGCCGACATGTACGAGGCCTTCGAGACGCCACTGACACCCGACCTAGAGTCGATCGCTACCAATCCTGCACTGGGAAAGGGCGACGAGGACTTCGAGAGAGATCTCGCGCAGGCATTCTCACGCATCCGTGATGTGCTCGATGACGAGGACGGCATCCTCGCGTTTACCTACCATCATAAGGGCTCGGAGTCGTGGGGTGAGCTGTTGGAGGCCCTCTGTGATGTCGGATTCGAGATCACGGCGACATATCCCGTTTCGGCCGACCTCAACAAGTTCATCCAGGGCGAGGCGGTCTCGTTCGACATCATCGTGGTCGCTCGGCCCGCGAGCGAGCGGACTATGATCAGCTGGCGTGACCTCAAGCGCGAGATCTACAAGACGGCACGGCAGACGCGCCGCAACCTGCAGGAGAGCCGGACGCTCTCACAAGGCGACATCGGCGTCATGGAGATGGGCGTCTGCTTCCGTGAATATTCAAAGCACCACGACAAGGTTCGGCGTGGCGATAGACTAATGTCCGCCAAGGAGGTAGTCAACGAGATCTACGGAATCATTCAGGATGCCAGCGACGTCGGCGCCGTCGACGTCTTCATCGACCTTCTGCGGACAGATGATCCCACGTATGACGACGTGATGAAGCTGTGCCGGGGAACAAGTGCGAACCCGGAGGAGCTGAAGGAGATGGCCCTCTACGACACTGAGGACCGTTTCGAGCTTGGCACGTGGCAGAGCGATGCGCGGCAGGCCTACATCCAGGACAAACTGTCGAACGAGCCCGACGAACTGACAGATCTAGACCGGCTGCAGTTCCTTCGGTCCGAGTTCGACCGCGGTGGCCGCATTCAGGACTACACAAATAGATGGGAGATCACGCCAGAGCTGATCGACCTGGCCGAGCGCCTCGCTGATGCCACCGGCGATGAGGTCTATCATCGATTACTTGGCGATACCTCACTCGGGGTGTGATACAGGATGTCTAAGTCCGATATCGACGGCCTCGCGGGTATGTACAACATACTTGTTGAAGAGGAGTTCAGTATTGTTGATTACCGCGTCCCGATCGAGACGTTCATCGAGATGCTTGAGGAGGGTGAGCTTCCGGAAGAACTCGCTGTCTCAGGACTTGACGATGCACTCACGACCGAGAACCAAGAATTGCTCTCAGAGATGCAGGCGGCGATGCGGCAACGGCGCGACTGGCTCGACAGCCGGCCGTCACTCCCCACAGTCCAGTTCGTGGTTGACGGCGAGCTGCAGGATACTGGCGAGAGTTTTGAACTGCTCGTTGACGGGGAGTTCTACTCCCTCAAATCTGTATTCGGGCGAAGTATCAGCGAGCGCGAGCCGGGCTGGCTCGTCACGTCGTATCGGATCTGAGTCCAGGCGACGGGTGACCACGATTTCTCGTCGGTGTCGTTCGGTCCCGATCCGGTTCGGGTCTAGCTCCAACTTGGTTCCGAATCACCGCAGTGAGCGGCGTTCTCAACGGATCCAGACCTCTTCTTTGGTCGCCATCGTCGGCTCTCCCGCCTCATCCGGACGCTGCAGGAAAAAGAGAGTGAGCCGCCCAAGGCTTGCACCCGATCTATTGTCCGAATCTGCCGACACTTCGGGTAGCCGATACACCGGAATACAGGTGATTTCATGTTGGGGGTATACCCGTTGGTCGTTCTCGTCTTCTCGGGTGAGAACCGACTTCAGCCGCCTCCTCAATACCTGTCCTTCACCTTCGAGATCGGTTCTGAACACGGACGTGGACCGAACTAGTGCCCTAACCGCATCGTCGGCGAACCAATCCGGCCGTGCGATACTGAAGGGGGCGCCCTCGTCGGTGTCATAGAGGAACTCAAACGGTGCTTCCAGTCTGCCGTCTATGCAGAGCTGCGTATTCGGCTTCTCGAGCAGTTCGAACACCTCGAGCTCCGGATACCGATTGAACAGCACCCCACGCACGTACCCTTGGACGGCGGCTTGATACGCCTCGTGGTTGAATTCGTCGGTGGTCGGCGTGACGACAGCCACTTCGGCATCGGTCTGTGCGACCGTCCCACTCCAAGGTGTTGCGAGCGGACAGAGGAACGCGAGTTGCCCAGTCTGCTGAAGATACGCGTAGGTAAACAGCCGCGACCGGGATTTCGACTCCCGTGCCGGGTTCGACCCTTCTTGATAATACTTTGAATCGAGGACAGCGATCGTTCGCTCATCCTCCATGAGGAGATGGTCCGGACGATGGTGGACGTTCTGGCCATGCAGTTTCTTGAACGGACGGATCCTCTTCTGGGCGACACAGGTAATATCGTCAAGGACGCCGATCGGGTCCTGCTCACGAATCTGATCGACAGCCCGCTCGAGGACTGCGTGCGAATAGTCCTCGAAAAACGGCTCCATTTTGAGGACGTAATCAATGTGGAGCCGCTGTGGGCCGTCGTCGCCCCGGCCGAACAGACTCGATGTCAGGAGCGACTGGGCAACGTAGAGTGCCCGCTGGTAGTAGCGGCGTTGCCGGGGCAGTGAGTGCGTTGAGACGCGTGCATATTCACCGAGATCGCTATATTTGCTCGTGATTCCGTGCCGTTCGAGATACTTGAGATCGTCGTAGATATCGTTGAAGACGCGGACGATACGGCGGTCGGAAATGCGCGCCTCGGACACTTCCTGCTTAAGGAAATACAGTAGCTGCTTGCCGGCGAAGTGGAGTAGTGAGTTCACCGGGTTGTTATACTCCGGACGACTGCGAATCCAGTTCGGCACCGGTTCGCCTTTCGCGTGATTACGGAGTGTTTGTCCGAGATCGATCGTGCCAGTTCCTCGGTAGCTGTTCGATCGTTCGACGATGATGTCGCGAATGAGTCCCTGGCGGCTAATCCGATCGATTCCACGATGGTAATTGATGGCGAGCAGAACGATCACGTCCGCCGGATCGACGCTACGTTCGTCGTCCGTACCCGTCGGCATGGTATAGGGTTCCTCGGCTGCCGGCACATCGAGGACGGTCAGCAGCATGTCGATGAGCCCGTTCCAGCCGATCTTTGGCTCAATCTCGATCGTGACGCCTGGGAGGAGGGTTACGATTCCGACAACATCCTTAGCCTCGATTTTCAACGCCTCCTCACTCAGTGTGACAGTGAGGACCGTCGGATTTCCGGGCTCACCGTCCCAATCACTTCGGTCTGAGCCGGCGTCAAGCAGGACCTGCTGTGACTTCTCGAAGGTCGCGCCGGAGCGTTCGAACCCGACTGTGGTAAGTTGTCTGGCGATACGGTCCGTGTCGAACGTCTCATCCCCATCAGCGGGGACGAACTTCTTTTCGCGTTTCTCCCGGATCGAATGCTGTCCTCGTGTGAGCGCGGTCGACATATGTTTGACTGTGCTATTCGAAGACCGTCCGGTTCATCTGCCGCCCCTCTGCAGTGATTTCACGCTTGACGAGTTCGATCGCTGGCGTCAGATCGAAGCGAATGAACTCCTCATCATTGCTCAGCACCTCGTAATGCGTTTCGAGCTGGCGCATCTGCGGCAGAGTCGCTGTGTTCAGTAGCCGCGGCAGCGTGTACGTCGCAAATGCTTGCCCGACGGCTTCATCCATGAGCTCCTCGTCCTCGTACTGCCCACCAGAGCCGCAGGCGCTGCCGAGGAATTCGGCGATGTCCTTGTAGTGCATCGGGCCGAACCGTGAAATCGGCTCATCGTCATCGATTGTAGTTCCTTCATTGAGGCCGTCGTAGTCGGCGTGGAACAGGGACACGAGCGTCTCATGATCGTAGGGGACTATCGCAGGAACGTGCTCGTCGACCCACTCGCTGAACAGGTCATCACGGGCTGCCCGATCGTACTCGTCCAGCCCGACCATAGCGAACCGGCGGGTGATCGCGTCGTCCAGCTCGTTGACCGTCCGGTCAGACATATTCATCGTACAGATTATATGTACATTACTATCAAGCTGCACATTGTGCTTGTCGTCCTGATAGATGGTTTGTTCGGAATTTTCGATAGCCGTGTAGAGCGGCCCGAACACCTGAGAAATGTCGGCACGGGTGATTTCGTCGAGGATAAGTCCCCATTCGATACCGAACTCACGAGCATCGATGACGGCCTTCGAGACGATACCGGGTTGTTTTCGGTAGGCGAATCCGTTCTCCTCCTCTGCGGGCTGGATACCGCCGATGATGTCTGAGGGAGTCCAGGAGGGCGTCGCGGTATGCACCTCATCCCAGTCGTAGAGGTCATCAGCGAGCTGCCGGGCGAAGTACGTCTTGCCCGTCCCAGTTGGGCCATAAAGGACGAGCGGTTTTCCCATCTCAAGGGCGGCTCGGGCGTTCCGCTCGACACGGTCGGGGACGCGGATTTTGGCGAGTTCCTGCCGGTCAGTAACGAGTTGCTTATACCTGTCGGGGATTTCCAGATTCCCCAGTACTGCCCGACGGACTTCCCCAAGCTGGCGAGTCGATTCGTGTTTTACGTCCAACTGTTCCTTGATCAAGATCTCGTCAAGAACCTCCTCATTCGTGGCTGCATTTTTGACCCACTCGGCAGTAGTCTCTGGATCCCGCCGGAGCGTCCCGAGTTGCTCTTTAAGACTCCTGAACGAATAATCCCCTGAACTCATACACTAACAGGGTATTCACGTCGGTTAAAATAAGGTTCCGGTTATTAAACAATCTACTGGAGCGAGAACAGAATCCAGGAAAGCTGTGTGGCGGATTATACCAATCTTAGGTACACCCACTGCGGGATACGGACGATCGGCCGCGCAGCCCCGTCTGACTCGTGGACGGTCACCGGGGCTGTTGAGTCCCCGTGATCAGTCGTAAGCATGACACCGAACGGTGGTTCTCCGTCGTAAACCTCATCTCCGTCAAGCGTTCCGTGATAATCGTTAGTTACGTAGTCTCGACGTTTGCGTATGTCCGTCTCGGTCATAGTTTCGTAGCGCGCTGTATCGAGAGAATCGCGCTCCGACGCTGATGCATCTGAGTTGAGGAACTCGAGGAGTGCGGCGAATCCACCAGGCTGGTTTCGCTGGTCGATGAGGTTGGAAACATTTCGCTGTCGAGCCCAGTACATCGGTACAGGGCGCCCGTTGAACTTCGGAATGAAGTCAATCTCACCCACGGACCCGTTCCAGAACTTAACCACCCCACGTTTCGGGTCATGCGCATCGTTCAGCAGGTATGAGAGCCTAACCGTGTGGTCGAAGAGCACCGACTTCGAGAGCGCCGCCTCGACATCGGCGTCCGCGCCGAGCACTCCATTGAGATCGCGGTTCATGAATGCGTTTGCGATCCCTGGATCTCGGAGATAAACGCGAACTGACCGTGGGCGAAGGTTGTCGTATTCGGGTGACGGAGCGAGGGCATACAGTTTCGAGAGGACACCGAAGTACTTCCGCCGTAACGTTCGGCGATCGATATCGAACAGGTCGGTGAGCGTCGTGAACTGGACGGACGTACTCGGATGCTCCGCAGCGACGAGTGCACAAAGCCGCTCAAGTCCTGCCGGTTCCTCCACGGCACCGAGTTCCGGTCCCCGTTCACGGAGCATGTGGCGAAACGCGGTCAGGGCCCGCTGTTGGACGGCGTTGATGTCGAGTTCACCGCGACCACGGAGGACAGGGGCGAGCTGATCTCCCGTCAGGACGCCAGCGGCTGCCAGCCGCAATCCCACGAACCCGCCGATCGTGAGATAATTCGAGAGTTCTCTGCGGAGGTCGGTTCCGGAAACGACTGCGTTCTCGACTTCGGTGTTCAGCCTGTTTGCTAGTTGCGTTGCATTGCCTGTCGATACCGCCTCGGCGAATGCAGCTCGGGCTTTCGATGCGCTAAATCGGTTATCGGATGCGGTCGTCTCGAGTTCCCGAAACCGGAAACGGGCGAAATCGGTGAACTTCATCGGCAGCATACTCGAAACCGTTGCCAGCTCGTCAGCATCGGTTGACGTCAGGTCCGCCGTAGCCAAGGGTGGCTTGAGCTGTGAGTCGGAGACAGCCGTCAGCACGAACCGTCGGGTCGAATTATCCGTCACTAGATCCGCGAGTGTGGTTGCCCAATCCACTCGCTGGCCACGTCCATTGCCCGGAGTAATCGCACCAAGATCGTCGAGAATGATGTAGCTGGGGGTAGTCTCCGAGCCACTGTGGCAATAGTGCGTCTCAAAGTGGTCAATGGCGGCGCGGAGCTGGGCCGGCGCCTGGATTTGGATAAGCGGCGTTGCCGAGAGAGGGATATATAGGATGTGTTCAGGCGGGACGACTGCCTCGTGGGCCTTGTCCCGGAAGCCAGGGTGGCGATAGAACTTCTCGACGAAATCCGGGTCGATAAGGGCAGAGATAAGCTGTCGCAGTAGATCGGTTTTACCGATCCCGTCCGGGCCTGCAATACCAAAGACGTGGTTTTCATCTGTTATGATCGACTTGTGGAGCCCGTAGAAGTCGCTCCGGAGGGAGACAAACTCGTCAGTCGCTGCGGCACCGGCTCCTTGTTCCCACCACGGATTGTAGTCTGACAGACGCTGGATCAGGTAGTGGCCTTCCTCGGCGTTGGTGGGATCGAGGGACATACATTCCCCTGTCTTCGCTTTCCGCTATGAAACTTACCATCTTCTGTATTCTTCTGCGGAAAAGGTTACATTGCTATGTGACAATAGCTCCCCGATCAACTGTTCACTTGCTGATCGGGGCTGCTAAGGCTGTTGTCAGTCTCTTCGTCTCTCAGAGTTATTCGAGTTCGAGGAGAAAACGGTTCAGCAACACCTCCGCAACGACTGCAAGCACTACTGAGCGACTTCTCGGTGGTACCACCAAAACCATCGTACACTCGATGTCGCTTGATTCTGAGTTGAAGTCGCAGGGCCGACTGATTGCTCTATCTTAACCAACAATCAGCCGAAATCCTCCCGTACCGTTGGTTAATCATACACCGTGACATTTCAGTCGGAACTATCACATACATCACCCAATTATACACTCTCTATATACAGAACTTACTTATTACCCGCAGAATATGCTATCCACATGTACCGCAGCTCAGCCGGTGCATACCCACCCGCAGGAATGAGAACTCGGTCAGCCACCATCAACGGGAACGATGATCCGTACTTCGAGTGGAGCGGCCACAGCAGCGCATCCGCCCTTTATCGCCGTCTGCTCGGTGAGGAGATGACGGGTCGCGCTGCTGATTCAGAGAATCACCGTGACCTTCTCACACAAGTCCACACGCGGGAGTACACGGATGTCGAAACCACTACTGAGACCAATCATTCCGGCGATCGTGCGGCACTCGCCATATATGCGGAGCACGACCAACTTGCTATGTCACAGGACAGTACTCCATCCCAGACGTCTGAGAATCGTACTGACAATCATTACCTACTAACGAGCACCAGTTATAGACAGGCTCTTCTCACCCTTGCACTGGTGAGCCTGTTTGCTGTCCACCCCGCTGCGGCGCAGACAAGCGCGGTCTGTAGTGCCGACAAGCTCCCGAGTATGATTGAGGGATTCTTCCAGTTAACTACGGGACTCGGTATCGTCGGACTCGCTGTAGTCTGGCAGGCCGATTCCCTCATCGAGATGTTCACCCTCAATTCGGAGCAGAAGAAAGGGCTCAAGCGCCACAAGCGCTCGGCGATGAAGTCTGCCGTCATCCTCCTCGTCCTCGGCCCGCTGTACACGGTCGCCGGATCGATGATGAGTCTTCCACTGGCTGACTGCGTTAATCTCACTCCCTGGTAAGCGACTTTACACTCCCACCACGAGCCCATGAACCAACGAGACCTCTCCGTGCTCATTGCCGCCCTATTCGTGACGAGCCTCGCTACAGGCCTCGTCACAGCTACCCCACCACGACCGGGGACGGAAGACAATGGGCTCTCTGAGAACGAATCCGCGACGCTGTGGTCTCGCGATACGGATAACTACACGAGTCAAGAGGAGTACCGCCAACGCTACGGTAACGAGCGAACGGCCATTCACCAGCTCGCAAACGGCAGCGATATCACGTTCAAGCGGCCGCCGGCGACTGCCGCGACGTGGACTCGGAACGATTTCGAGGATCTCGAAGCCGGAGATGCAGATACGTCCGTGCATCCGCCCCATGCGTCGCTCAAAAACGGAGTCTTCATCGAGGACGCCCATGCGACTGTGTTCGCGATTCAACCGTCGACTCGAGGCCATCTCGAATCCGGTGACACGCCACTCTACATCGCACCAAATGGGACGATGCGTGGGTTCGTCGATTACCGCGTCCGTCTTCCAAACGGGAGTTCTTCCGATAATCGAACTGTCGAGTGGTCGTTGGCAGAGCACGAGATCAAAGAGGTTCGACTGCAGAAAGATGGAGAGACTATTGCGAGGACGGGGGGGTCGCACACACCAGCAATCGACTATCGGATCGACGACGACTGGAGTGCAACCCTCACGCTTGAAGCAGAGATCGACGTCCGGTTGAAGAAGAGGATAGAGACTGACGGAATCAACGGAACTGATGTCGACGTCGTCTACCGTGAGGAGACACGAAACGTCTCTGACTCGATTGACGTCGAGATTTACGACCTCTCTGCGTACCCCTACTACGCTGAGTATCCCAACGGCGACGCTGGCGTCGCCATCTTCCAGTCTCGGCCGTGGCAAGGATACACCCTTACCGACGAGGGGAACGCGAGTGTGCGTGGTGTCTGGCGGTTCTACACCGCTCGCAACACCAACTGGGATACGCTCGTCAGATCGAATCAGACCGACAGTGTCGAAGTCGCGTCCGATGCAATCCCCGTGTCCGTTCACGCGTATCCATCCCGAATCGGACCGCGTGCTGAACCTATTCGAGACGGCCCGGAGATAATCGACACGTGGGGAACAGAACGTCCCTCGCCGAAGAGGACCATCGGAGAGAACGTCACCATCGAGGTCGTCAACCAGTCCTACGAGACGACGTACGGTGTCGCTGTCCGTGCTGAGAACGTCGACAGAGAGGCGCTTCACGTCGCCGGCATCGTTCGCGGCGTGAATGCATCTATCGTCAAGCCCGACGCCGGGTCTGAACGACAGCTCCGGCGTAGCAACCTGACGGTAGAGGTTCTTCAGCAGAACCAGTCGCAGGCGACGCTCCGAATCGAACTACGCGACAACGAGACTGGTGCACCGATCATCCTCAATGACGATACTCGCCGGTATCTAATCGGTGGAAGCGCCCGTAACGGCTCCATCACCATCGCCGATCAGAAAGTTGAGACCAACGCCTCTGGCGTCGCCATCGTAACGGTCACTGAACCCGGCATCTACACGGCCCGCTATCATCCAGGATCGTGGCTCGGACACAACCCGGCCTACGTGAGTGACACGGCGACTGCCCGGTGGCATCCACTCGGATCCATCGACGGCTGGTTCGCGTTCGTCTTCGAGGTCGGCTGGCAGTTCATCCCTTTCTTCGTGATGTTCTACGCGGGGCGCCGTCTCCTCCGAATGCTCGGTCCAGCAGACGTCTTCCAACGAAACCCATGACCAGAAACAATCCACACATCAGTCGTAGAAACGCCCTCCGAACAGTGGCAGGTGCGACGCTCGTAAGCGTGGCTGGCTGTCTGAATAGCGGTGGAAGCTCCGGAACACCCGGTAACGGGACAACCGCCTCAGACAGCGAGGGGCCGCTCAATCGAGTCACCGTCGAAGGGACGATACTCGTCGTCGAGCTCTTGGCAGAAGCCGATGTCGACCAAGTCAACCTCATCCAGCCGAACGAAGAGCTGTTCGGAACGCGTGACGTGGCTGCAGGGGCCCAGCAGGTCTCGTTCAAGATCGGAACCGCATACGAGCTTGGTGAGTACCGCGTGGTCGCACTGAAAGGCGAGGAGACAGTCGCAGAGAGTATCGAGGAAATCAGGCCACAGATCGAGATTCGGGAGATCGGGCTGTATCGAAATAACCCAGACAAACCTTGGGATGAGGTCTATGGAGAGAGTCAGACTGATAGGAAAAAGAACGGAGAGGCATTTGTTACAGTGGAGAACACAGGCAGTGGTCCAGATGCTATCGTGGAGCTACAATTTACTGGGGACGTCCCCAATCCAATTGAGAATCCTAGGGAAGGTGGGCTGTATGAGACTGAACGAGTGGTAATTCCGCCTGGTGAGACGATCGACTTGTTCAGTAGCTCGTTCCCGTTTGGGACAGAAACAGCGGACGGAATGGGCTGCTCACCAGATGGCAATAACGGCCAATTCACTGTATCTGTTAGAACACAGGTTAGTGGCGATCAGGTCTCGAAAACCTACGAAGCCCAATACACTGGTTCCAACGACATGACTAATTGCGAGGTTACAATCACGGAGTCCTGACTATGGTTGATCTGATTGACGTCGTACTGGAAGGTGCCAAAGCCGTCGTCGATTGGTTTACCGGTCTGTTCATGGACGGGCTCAGATCGGGGTACGAGACATTGACAGAGGCGATGTTCGGGACACCTACTCCAAACACGGACGGAGCATTTGTCTTCGGAGATCCGACGAACGCACCTTGGCCAGCAATTCAAGATGCTCTTGTCGGTGGAGAGATTATGCTCATCTCTCTTCTACTCCTCGTGATGAGTGTTCAAGGGCGGCACACGATTCGAATCTTCAATATCGGAAGTGCCTACGAGGCCCGAAAAACGAAGAAAACTGCATGGGTCGGTGCCTTCCTTATCATAACTTGGTACTGGGTTGGGTCTCTGGCCCTCTACCTCGTCGATGGGTTCACTATTGCACTGATGCCAGAGCTCTCCTCGGTCACAGAGGCTATGCTTGGATATTTAGAGGTGTCAATTACAAATCCCGGATTGGCACTGTTGTTTGCCCTTGTTGGTGGTATTTCGATGTGGGTATTGGAGGCACTATTCTACATCCGGAAGATTCTCATCTATGTGTACTTGTATGGAATGCCCGTTGCCTTCGCTCTCGCCTATGGGAATATTCCAGTAGTCTCTGATATCGCTCTAGGATTCAGTAAGCGGTTTGTCCCACTCACAGTTCTCCCACTACCTGCCGCGATAATCCTCAAAGGCTATGACCTGATTTACGCTGGGGAAACGCTGACTCCAGGAACGAGATTCCTCAAATATCTGGTCGCAGCATCACTTCCGCTAATTGCTCTCTACGTAACTTGGAAGACGTTCAGATACGCGACGCCGCTGACCGCCAAGGTCATGGGAGGAGCGACGAAAGGAGCGGCACTCATCGGTGGCGTCGCAGCAGGCGCGTCCGTCGGTGGTGCCGGCGTCGCGACGACTGCGGCACGGTGGGGACCAAAAGCTGCTGCTGGTCACGCTCTCGCTCAGAAGGCCGCAGCACGAGCAGAGACTGGTGACGGAGAGAATAGCACGCCGTCGTACCGGCGGACTGAGAACGACCCCGGAATCCACTAACAATGTCGATAGATCAAGACGCAGCCGCACGACGCATCATGGACCAGTTCGGCGAAGAGAGTCGCATCCCGTACCTCAATATTGAGGAGGGAGACGTCGGCCTACTCATCGCCTTCCCGATTATCGGCCTGTTCATCGCAGGCCTCACGGGGATTGAATCACTTGCCCTTCCGTTTGTCGTGGGCGGATTCGGGTTTGGCGTTGCTGTCATCTACGTCTCTCCCAACCACCTCAATGCGTGGACCTGGACGAAGAGCATCTATCGGTACGCCAAACGTCCGCAGATTACGTTTAGTGCCCCAGAGGAGGCAAACGAGAACACGAACGAGACAGAGCGAAATGAGGGCGGGCTCGCGAACTACACGCCGTTCAAACCGGACGAGCGAACGCAGGACCTCACGAACGTCAAGCGAGCGTGGCCCGGTGCTGGAGCGGTCCAACGAGAAGATGGCACAATGGAAGCGTTCATCGAAATCGACCCGGGGAACATGGACTTCGCGATGTCCGAAGACTGGGCGCAGCTCCAGGAAGCGGGCGAAGAGTTCGCCAACAAGGAACTCGACTCGAAGCTCAAGCTCCATGCGACAACTCGGTCATTCCCAGTAGAACAGATCACCGAGACGATAGAAGAGCGACTCAACGACGAAGACGTCACGCAGAACCTGATCTTCCGGGAACTCCTCGAGGAGTACCGTGAGACCCGCCCCAAAGAGATGCGTGATCGAGGTATCCAGCAGGTGCGATACTATCTCGGTGTCGAAGTCTCGCCGCTAGAGGTCTACGATCGATTCCGAGACGAAGGGACACCTGCCGAGAAACTGACGCAGTTCCCCGTTATCGGGTTCCTGTTCAACCCGTTCGTGACGCGGCGTGAGGACCTGACGGATGTCGAACGTCGGGCACAGATGTTCGAGAAACTCGACAGTCGCGTCAACGACGTCCGCGCCGAGTTCATCCAGCAAGCGTCCGGGTGGTCCGCTCGTCGGCTCAGTACGGTCGAACTGTTCGTCCTGAACATGGACTTCTGGAACGGACGAGAGCACGACGCCGAGGAGGCTGAGCACGCTGTTCGCGAGCAACCGATCGTCGGTCGCTCACGCCGGGAGGATGAGGTCAGTGCGTAACGTCATCCTGCAAGCGAGTGGCGGTATCCTCGGCCAACTCACAGAGTGGCTTCTGAACCCGACGTCGCCCGAAGGTGCGGCGATTTACGCCATACTGGTTGTTACCCTCGTGACCGGTGGCAAACACCTCTGGGGCCGGTACACCGACGACGACGAACCGGAAGTCGATTTCTCAGATGTCCTCGACGAGAAGACGCTCAAAGAGGGTCACGTAGAGGGCCAACTCCTCGACGACATCTCCGAATCCCATAAGACAGTGATTGCGCCGGCAGCCATCGAGTGGGAGACACGAGCAGCTCACGTCGGCGAGCAGTGGACGACGACGCTGTACATTGCTGACTATGCCGACTACCCGAACGACGGCTACCTGAGCGACCTCTTCGAGTTGACCGACGTCGAGTTCGACCTCACAGCACACATCACACCGAAGAACCAGCAACGGGCGCGGAACGAACTGCAGGACATCGCTAACGACCTTCAGGTCGACGCCGATCTTGAACAGAGCGTCCGGAGTGCGTATCTCCAGGAGCGAGCGAACGAAGCGGCTGCGACCTACAAGGCCGTCGAGAGCGGCGCGAACGTCTTCGATCAAGGGATGTTCATCACGGTTCGCGCCGACGACAAGGACGACCTCAGGGACTCAGTCCAGAAGGTCAAGAGTGCGCTCCGCGATGACCCGGCGAACCTCACACCGAAAACCGCGATCTGTCGGCAGGACCTCGCGCTGCAATCGGCAGCGCCGATCGGAGATAACGAATTTGGCCGCGAGTCGATCGCCCTCGGTGGTGCTATCGGTGCACTCCTCTCGTCACCGCACAACGCGACAATCCTCGAAGAGGGTGGGGTCGAGTTCGGTATCCACAAGGACAATCAGAGTCCCGTCGTCATCGACCCGTTTGCCCGTGACAGCGGGTACGCAATGTTCACCGTCGGCGATACTGGCTCCGGGAAATCGTTCGGCTCGAAACAGAATTTCATCCGCTCGATCGAACAGAGCAAGGATCGCATCGGCATTATTCTTGAACCGCTCAACAACTGGGCGGGTGTCTCCGAAGCACTCGATGCGAAACGTATCACCGTCGGTGGGACGCTCGGCCTGAATCCTCTGGAGATTCGCCAGACACCCGACCACGTCCAGCGGGCGATGGGTGAGGATGCGAGTCCGTTCAACGAGAAACTCGACGACGCGATGAGCTTCCTGACGAACTTCTTCGCACTGCGCGGTATCTCGCTCGGGGATCGTCGGACGACACTCGAACTCGGACTCAAACGCGCCTACATGCGTAATAGTATCTCCGATGATATATCGACGCACAGTAACCCAAGCCCGACGATTCGGGAGATGATGGACGTCTTCGAGGACATGGTCGACGAACCGGAGGAGTTCGTCGTCCGGTCCGACGAGGAGGCTGGGAAGATCCGTGAGGACGCGACGTGGCTTCTGGATCAACTACGCCCCTTCGAGGAAGAGGGTCGCCACGCCAACCTCGGGAAGTCCTCGGAGTTCGACATCCGCGACGAGAAGGTCATCTATCTCGATCTCGCCCAGCAGGAGGGCAGCGTCGACAGTAGTACAGCGCTGACGATGCAGTTGCTCATCTCGCTCGTATACGAACGAGCGAAAGAGACAGACAAGGAAGTCGTGTTCGTTATCGACGAGGCGCGGTACATCATGCAGGACGCCGCGAGTCTAGCGTTCCTCGAAACGGTGTTCCGGCACCACCGTCACCACGACCTCTCGATCCGACTCGTCACCCAGACGGTCGATGAGTTCTTCGAGCACGCTGAGTCCGAGGCCATTCTTGACCAGTGTGCCGTCAAGCAGTTCCATCGCCTGGATGGGATGGACGAGGAATGGGCCGAGGAGTTCGGTCTGAATCACGCACAGATGCGCTACGTACAGGACGCGGTGCCCGGCAACGAGGACGCCGGGTTCTCCGAGGCGCTCGTCGGTGTCGACGGCGAGTGGCGCGGGATCAAGGTGCAGGCAATGTCCAAGGAAAAGCAAGTTATCGATTTCGACCCGGCTGAGCAGACACGAGAAACACTGCCCGGTGCTGACGAGGAGGCCGTTACTACTGACGTGCAGCAGTTCCGTGAGGAGCTAGAACAGCAGGCCGCAAGCGGAGAGTCACAGGCGGTCACTGCGAAACCTGATGGTGGTCAGATGGAGGTGGATGAGGATGCGTGAGTATCTCCGCGTCACGCCGACGTCCGAACAGCTCGACTCCGCGGGAATCTCGCGTGTTCTCGCCAGTCTTCACAAGCTCACGAATACGGGAACGGAAAGCCTCACAGAGAAGCTGAACCCGTTCCACAGTGAAACACCGCCCCGGTTCGAGTTCCTTGCCCTGAGCGATGGACCGGACGAGCCAGTCGAGTTCTACTACGGCGTCGACGAGAACCTCGACACTTTCGAGAAGCGTCTCCGTTCGATCTATCCCGAGACGTTCGATATCGAACGCGTTGACGTCGACGTCGCCTCACGGCTCATCCAGCCAGTCGAGTTCACACGATCGGAGTTCATCGACCACTACGAAACAGGGCAACTACAGTACGAATTTGGTCCCGAGGAGCAGCACGATCTCGACGGTGAGGACCAGACAGAAACGTCGGAAACCTCCCCCCTCTCTAACGACGATGCAACGGTCCAGAGAGCCACGAATCATCTCATCGAGACAGGGAACACCGCACTTGAACTCGCACCACCGAGTGCAGTTCCCGAAGAGGAACCACTGACGACACTCGAAAAGCCAACCGAGACGACGGAGGGAACGATACTCGCTCGACCAACCACCGACGCCGTCTCGCCAGTTGGCGTGCGCTGGTCCGGTTCAGCGACCCGGAAGAAGGACTGGATGACGTCGCTGACGCCCTTTGCATCCGGTGATGACGACGACGCAGTGACTGCTGTCGACCAGCCCGGCGCGGCGTTGGCCTCACTCGTCGACTATCTGATGGAGACAGCGTCGCCTGTGGCATTCCAAGTTGTGTTCGAACGGCGGGCACCCTGGCAGGCCGACGCTGAAGTTCGCAGAGAGGACCTTCTCGATGGACGGGATACCTTCATCCAAGAATTCATTGGCTCATTCTTCGCGGTCGAAGAGCGACAGAACGGACGCGAGGAGAGACAGCTCCCCGAATCAGTCGCAAAGCGGATCGAATACATCGACGCGAAGAACCACAACCGGTCGTTTACCGCAAACATCCGAGCAGTGGGCGTTCCAGTTGATAGTGCATCCCGCGACGAGCTTGCAGCTCAGATGGACTCCCTTCGCCCTGTGTTCGACCCGATAGACGGTCCCTATTACGAAGTCACGGGCGAACGACTCCGTGCTGAGGGCTTTCGAGAAACAACGAAGGAGAAGAACGCTCGGTCGGCTCTTCGGCAGCTACTTGATCGAGAAATTGCGGTCGGTCGAGGCAAGACCCGACCGGATTTCGTCCTCGGTGGGGCGGAACTCGCGAACTTCGTGCTGGTCCCATCGTCTGAGCAGCTCACAGTAGAAGGAACACGTGGGACTCGCGCTGAACAGCAGAGCCGGAACCCGCTTCCGTGGCCGAATCCAGACCTTGTTCAACAGTTCCAACAAGGGATGGCGATCGGGTATGCACTCGATGAGAACGGAGCACCCCAACCGAACCCGATCCGGATTCCGCCAAATCTCCTGACGACGCACTACGGCCGGTTTGCATCGACCGGCGGCGGGAAATCGAAGGCGATCATCAACGATGCGCTGTCCCTTCGAGAGACAACGGGCGGACCTGTCGTCATCGTCGATCGGAAAGGCGATGGGATGTGCGCGAACTACCTTCGCTGCCACTACGAGCACTTCAGTGGGTTGGACGACGTCTATCAGTTCCGCGTCCCAGAGACGCTCCCTGCGTTCTCTTTCTTCGATATTCGGCCTGCGCTTGAAGCAGGGCGGAACCGCGAAGACGCGATTCAGGATAAGGTCGACCATTTCCACGATATCATGGGAATGGTGATGGGACGCGAGATGTACGGACAAGCGTTCGTCGCCAACGAAATCCTCAGCTACCTCATCAAGGCGCTCTTCGATGAGGAGTACGGGAACGACGTCTTTGGGCTCGACGACCTCTTCGCGGCGGCACTTCAGATGCAACGTGAGCGAACCATCCCACCGGTTTCGGCAGACAATACAAACGTCGAGGAGTCGCTCACGCGTCATTTCGCGAAGGACGACCACCAGTTCCAGGTGTCGATGGACGCGGTCGGCAACCGCCTCGATAAACTCAGAGAAGACGCGCACTTGCGACGGATCTTCAGTCACGTTCCGGAACAGGACGATGCCGGAGAGTACGTCGACAACCGATTCGACTTCCGCGAGTTCCTCGACGAAGACATCACAATTCTGTTCGATCTCGGTGATCTCCGTCCGGAAGCCCAGCGGGCCATCACACTTCTGCTCTTGAGTAACCTCTGGGATGCGGTGCAGGTGCGTCGACGTGACGGGCAAACGGACTACGAGAAGCTCACCAACCTCATCATTGAGGAGGCGGCACCCATCGCCGCAACGAAACTCGTTTCCGAGCAGTTGCTTCCCCAAGGTCGGTCGTTCGGTCTAAGTATGGGGCTGGTGATGCAGTTCCCCGGGCAGGTTCGGAATCGAAGCGAACGCGCCTACGACGAAGTCCTCAACAATATCAAGACGAAGCTCATCGGGAATATTTCCATCGAGCGCGACCTCGCTGAGTCGTTGGCCCACGAAGACTTGAGCCCGACTGACCTCCGCAATCGGATCAACACGCTCCCCAGTGGAGAATGGATTGCGCAACTCCCGAGTCCCTCGTTCGGAGAGACGGGCCCAGCCCCGTTCTCGGTGAAGCCACTGCCGATCGCACCGGGGCATCCAGAAAGCGACGAGCCGCTTTCTGTCGAGCAGGAGGACCACTTCGAGACCGTGGCCCTCCCACGACTGTCAGAGCGAACACAGACCCAGTATGGGCTCACCAACAGCCAGGACACAACAGCCTCATCCGAAGAGGAGAGCTGGGGAAGTGAATCCACAGACACGACAGCCACGTTGACAGAACAAACCGATTCCCACGATTCGACGCAATCATCGTTCCTTGGACAGATGTCCACAGACGCACAGTCTCACCCAGGGGACGAAACGACGGGTTCTGACGCCACCGATCGACCGTTTGGAAGTGAAACCACAGCAGATCAAGATACAGAGTTGATGAGCGAGACAGACTCGTCAGTACAAACCGAGAATGGGTCAACTCCGGTGGAAGCGGGTGGAGTAACTGTTCCGGATGAAGAACTCAGACGGCGTGGGCTCAGCCGCGACGATATTCGGTTCCTGAACTGCGTCCTCGATGTGATGAACGGTGATTCCCCGGAGTACACGCTCTTGGACACGATGACCTCGTTCAGAGAGCAATTCGATGACGTGGATGTTCAGCGGCTCATCGATCAGAATCTACTGGAAGAAGCACCGGCCTGCCGACGGAAGTACTACACTGTGCTCCCTGCAGGGCGCGAATTACTCGGTCAAAAGCTTGCGGTCGGGCCGGGGCAGGGGGACATTGGAGAGAAAACCCCGCACAAAGTCGGTGTCAAACTCCTCAAACGATGGCTCCAGGATCAGGATGGTGTTGCACGCGTCGCGACCTACTACGAATACGACGAGGAGACGGTCTTTGACGTCGCTGCCTTCAACGCTGATAGCGAGTTGGTGTGGGTCGGTGAAGCGGAACTACCGAGCAACAATAGACACGCCCCAGTTGAGGACTACGACAAGCTAAGCGATGTTGATGCGAGCGCTGTCTGGGCGTTCAACAAGCGAGAGACAGCAGTAGAGGTTCTCGACCGACTTGCTGAGGCCGACCGGATCGAAAGCAGCGTGAGCGGGCGTGCAGCCCGATCGTTCGCAGATATCCGAGATGCAGTCGAGAGCTTCGATGCAGCGGGCCTAACGACGCTTCGGGGTTTCCATACCCTTGATGGAGAATTCAATTCATGACGTGGCGACAGGCTACTCGCGAGGAAATCTACGCCTACTACGCCGACGAGTTTCCCTCGTACGTCAATCAGATGCCATCGTTCATCACACCGGCTGGCCCGAAACAGTACGCCCTCGCGTTTCGAGAGTCTCATCCCGTGCGGAAAAATGAGGTCCCTGCAAAGGACTTCATTCGCCGGGATACACGACAGACGAACGCATCGGGTGAACATACTCACTGCGAATTCGATGAGTTCGAGGACATCGTGGAGTTCATTCGCCACCCGGCCCGGAATGACCCTCTTGAACGAAGTACGTTCGCGCTCGCTGACCCTGCTCTTCTCGATAAGCCCGATCCGTGCCCCGACGCCGTCTACTACGCGCTTGATCACTGGGAGCGCCCGTGGATACTCCTCGTGGATATCGACGCGAAAACGATTGCTCGGAAGCGGGCAGAACGAACGGTAGCGGACGACGTCGATAATCGAGATACCGAGGATTTCCTCGATGCAGCCGGAATTCGAGCAGCGTCACCAACCGGATATCCCTACGCATTCGAGGACGTCGACCGTGCTATCGAGTACGGGTTCGAGGTCCGAGATATTTTCGAGGATGATTTCGACGCTGAGGAGACGATGGTGATGTACAGCGGACAGGGAGTCCACGTCTACCTGCTTGACACCGACTTGGCCCATCGGTACGACACCAAGAGTCGTGAGGTGCTGAACGACCTCTTGTTGGATACCTATGGCATTCCAATTGATCCGGTGGTGACCGCAGACCGTCGTCGGGTCGCCCGGCTCCCCTACTCATTACACGCTGACGTCTGCAGTATCGTCCAGCCAATCGACAGCCCGAACTTCGATATTCGGACGGCGACACCTGAATTCATCGACTCATGAGTACTCCTACCCCAGTTGACGACGAGCGCACCGCTTACCAAGTTGCTGCCCTCCCACTCGAGTATGGGTCGACACGCATCAACCAGCTGTTTACGCGTGGCTACAACCGTTACATCGTCGACGGCGAAGACCAGCCCGACGATCTGTTGAACGATCTCGAACGGTTCGGAACGGCCGCGTTCAAAGAGGACGTCCGGACCAACGCCGCTGACGAGCCCTTCGTCGACGAGCCAGGGACGCTCGCCGTGCTCGCCACACTAACTGCCATCTGCGTCAAGGCACACCCGAAATTCGAGCACGCCCCACCGCGGAAGATCCAAATCCTCTACAACATTCGAGAGCTGTACGTCAACAATCTTGCGTCACTCCTCCGAGAATTCGGCGATGCCACCCTCCAGCAAGATATCGCTGAGGTGCTGTACGCGAAGGACACCAGCGGGGAGAGTCCCCACCCCGGTCGTGTCTGTACAGGCATTACGGAGATGCCTGAGTTCGGAGGTGGGTTGTACCTCGAAATCCCGATGGTTGCTGCCTCCCGGAACTGTCTCGTCTACGACGCGGACAGACGTGATGCAGGAACGGAGGATGACAGAGAGATCCTGACGCGAGTAAAGGATAACCGGCTGTACGTTCCTGCCGGTGACTTCGATGAGAAGTATCACGCCTATGCGGAGAGGGCATTCAAGAAGCTTCTTCGCGTCCAAGAGGACGGCCTCTCCGAAGACCAGCAGGTGTGGTTGACGACGAACGAGTCAGCAATCACTGATCGGATCAACCGTTTCATGGAAGCAGGACACCACGAACGTATTTGGCGAAACTGGGATCAAGGCGAACGAACGATTCGTGTCCTACGGCGGGCGATCAACGAGTCAGCCGACGATGTCGTCCAGCAAGATGAGTTCCATACGGCGAAAGAACTCTACAGTGCAGTCACAGCGTACGATACAGAAAACAACTGGGAGGCCTCGATTACGGACTGGATTTCGAGCCCGAGTAGCCTAGCGAAGACGCTTGCAAACCATCAGTCACATTCGGCGGTCACCATCAAGCGGGATGGGCGCGTCAATCAGTATCGCATTGGCCACCCAGGCAGCGGATCGACGCAAATCGATGTCGACGCTATCGAGGACCTGTTTGAGTTGCCCTGCATGGCAAACATGGAGGAACGCCTTCACGAGAAGAAACCCGTCCGGAAGGACCTCTACAACTTCGCTCGGATGGTGATGTGGTTGCCGCAATATCAGAACAGCAACCTTGACGAAATCGTCGCGGACCTCAAAGACGTCTTCTCGCGCTGGCCATGGTACGACGAGCAGGTCACGGACTACCAAATTCGCTATGAATTCACGAATACGATCGACGGGAATACGCCGCTCCCAATGAACTGTGACAACGACGATATGCAGCGCTACTGTATCGGGAAGGACCAGTGTCCCTACTCGATCTGGGGGAGTCTCCCCTTCCCGGATGAGATGTACAACCAAGTGGATGAACACGCCGCTGGTCCCACCGAGCAATTCTGACGAACGCGGATATATCTACTATCGTATGGATTATGTCAAGACAGGCTAAGCATCCGACTAGAAATCCCGTCGGGCACATTTCAGCCGCTAAAACCCTCGATATCGCGGCATTCGGTGTGTCCTATAGGGCTATTCGAGTTATCGACGGAAGATCAGATGAGCAGCGTGAACTCTATTCACCTGCTCGTATCTACTGAAAACCGCGAAAATCTGGGTTTCAACCACTCGTCGCGCACATTTTGTGTTCTGGGGCAAATTGCAATTTTCGTCGAGCACATTATCATTGGCTCAAATCTGCCCGACGGGCCTATAATCTTATCTGAGGTATTCATTGGCCGATGCATATTGCCAAAATTGTCCAAAGAAACCCCCCAATATGCACTATGCAAACGCCGCTGGCTCTCTCGGGCCGAGGGCCATCAAACGAGAAGAGTCTCTAAATGATATATCAGAAGACTAGTAACCACTCACGAAACGATTCGCAGTTGAGTGTATCCTCCAAGAGGGATGAGGGAACGCAGGGAGCATCCACTGTATTCCTGTCTTCAGAACATGAACCAGCAGTCACGACGACGTGACACGTGGATCCTACTCCTCATCACTGCTTCTGCCATTGCATTGCTCTGGCTGTCGTCAGCGACACCGACAAATGGAGACAGTATCCGTCGTCAAGAACGCGATGGAATCCGCAGTTCGTCTTCAACTTCGTAGAGATAGCCCTTCAACAGCAGTTGTTCGACGTGTGCTTGCGCGTCGGCCTGTTCGACATTCTGTCCCTGGAGATGGGCGACGGCATCCTCTCGAGTAAGGCTCTCGTCATCCTCTGCCGCATCGAGATACTGCTTGAGGTAATCAAGCGCGGCTGTCTGACTGGAGTTGATTGGTGTCCGCGAGTTCTCCATTACGTGAAGCATGGACCTCCCCAGATTAGACAATTGGGGTGGATTCGCAGTGTCAGTGCATGCCGGCGACGGGAGCGTTTGTCGGCGCCGGAACGCGCGAGGCGCGTCTCCGAGCGTGCCCACGCATGAATCCTATGACTGGCCCACGTATACTCGACGACACTGCAGACGATCACGAGCGATTTGAAACCGAACTCGTCGCACAGGACCGAGATGTCGCCCGGGTGTCGACGGCAGACATCGAAGAGACGACCGCGCGACGACTCGTCAGTGACCTTGTCAACGACGGTATCGTGACAGCAGTCGCCGAGCAGCGAATACTGGTTCACGAACCGAGTGGCAAGGCGTTTGACTCGATTCGACAGCTTGCTGTCTTCCATCGTGGCTGGTCGGCTGGCCAGGATGCCGACGAGGAGGGCGAATGATGCAGCAGACGTTTCGGGATGTGCGTTCTGCGATGCGCTTCCCAGGTCGGAGCGTGGCGCCGCCTTCACCTAGGGGAAAGATGAACGGGTTTCACATCCGATCTGCGTCGACTGCGCCGTCCAAGCCCGGGCCGACCCCGATGAGCGAGATCACCACGCCTGTGATAGCTGTGGCCTCGTCGCCGATATACGCTCGCGGCGTCGTCGGCACGAAGCGCCGGCTTCCAGCGGGACCTCCGGTCCCGCCCGGCTCACGCGGTTTCGCGTGGAACTCGGGCATCTCGAGGGGACACTACACCTCTGTGTCCGCTGTAGTCCTGGCGGACTCGCAACGTACTGGACGCGCGACCTCGAGGAACATCTCGTCGAATGAGAGGTACTGCCGGCTGTTCCCCCTCTCTACCACCGGAGTACAGTCTGAGCACGTCATTTATAGACCAGTAGCACGATGGTATTACCATGAAATACGCGAGCGTCAGTGTCAAGTTCCCAGTTGAGCTTGACACCGAGATTGAGCGATTCCTCGATGAGACGGGGGTCTACACGAACAAGAGCGAGTTCATCAAGGAGGCCTGCCGCGCCCACCTCCGTGACCTCAACGATGACACGGCAATCGCTGCGCTTCGGCTCGAACAGCTACTCGCCCAAGCTGAACAGAGCCGCGAGTCCGATAGTGAGATCGACGCTGAGCTCGCGGCACTCAGCGAGAAAGTTGATGCGGGCGACCTTGAGCGAGCCGTCGAAGACGCACGTGAGGAGACGTCCGAGCAGGTGTACGGGTCCGATGCGTGAAGATCCTCGATACGAATCTGTGGGTCTTCGGGACGCTGCGAACCAACGAGCAAGCCGCTGAATTGCTGGCCGACATCGACCGCGGTGAGACGACATCGGCGATTAACGCGTACATGGTCCAAGAGGCTCTAGCTGCATTTGACCGCACACAGAGTCTCTCCTCGGCAGACCGTGATGCCGTCAAAACAAGGTTTCTGACGAGACTCACGCGGATGACGGGACTCATCGAAGCGCCATCCAGTCGCGATGTGAGCGAGTCGCTCCTGCGGGAACAGCGATCTGCGCCTGCAGTTCGAACCCTTGCACGAGTCTGTGGAATTCAGGCCAAAGACGTTCCAATCCTCGTGCTGGCGTTTGAGCATCGTGACCGCGAGCCGACGATTCTCACGAACGACAAATCGTTCGCTGAGTTCGAGCCAGCAGTGCACTCACTCCCCGAACTCACTATCGAACACGTTTCCTGACCAATGCCGGTGTCGCGACGGCAGTTGTCTCCTCTCGAGAACCGTGTGATTCGTTCACGGTGGCTCAAAATATTGAAAACAGTAGCAACCGTCTGAAGAGCTATGGAGTGCCCGGCGTGTGGCGGTCCCGTCACGATGGAAGTAGGGCCGGATCAGCCGCTCTCAGCATCAGTGGCGGATGCACTGCTCGCCGGCGACGAGGATGAGCAGATCATCGTCGCCCGAAATTGTTGGGCGTGTGGCTGGACTGAGGAGCGGACCGTGGTCATCGATTCGATCGAGACAACCCAGGGTGATACTGACGTTGTTGAGCGAGCCGCGCTTCTCGATGATATTATGAGTGAGGCCACAGCGATTAACGACCTTGCGACGCTCGAAGATGCTCTGGCGGGGATTCGCCGTCAGCGCCGTCTCGAGACGACTGCGTCTGGCTCGCCTAAGGATGTCGACGGTGGATAGGTTCGACTCATGACCGATACCGACGCCCTCTACGACGTTCGTGAACGGACGGGAAATCCAGCCCACGCGTCGGTCGACGATGTCTGCGAACTCGTCCTTGAACGAGCCCGGGAGCCGCGTGAAGACCACCAAGACGCCCATTTCGACGAGGGCATGGCTGCTGTCCTCGATCGATATAGGGCGGATGCTGTCCGAACTGTCATCCACCGGGTACTCGTTGAGCACTACCCGTTTCGCACAGCGACGGTCGGTCTCGATATGCGCAATTTCGATGGCGTTCGAATCGGCACGACGGCTGGCTGGTTCCTTGAGGAGCTGAACGCGGAACCAGATAGTTGAGACACCGTGCCTGAAAGCCCTCGGCTGCTCGGCATCCCGCGACCGCGCGAGACGCAGTCTCGCTGGCCCTCGTTCGCTGCACTCACGAAGACCACGCTGCGCTCCTCGTGCCTGTGGTGCTTGCGGGGTCGGGGGACGACCGAGACGCCCTCGCCCTTTCTGAGC
Organism: Halogeometricum sp. S1BR25-6; assembly: GCF_031624495.1. Classification (NCBI taxonomy): domain Archaea; kingdom Methanobacteriati; phylum Methanobacteriota; class Halobacteria; order Halobacteriales; family Haloferacaceae; genus Halogeometricum; species Halogeometricum salsisoli. The sequence goes on from NZ_JAMQOP010000005.1 coordinate 119,104, forward strand.
CCACCAGGATATCGGCTGTGTCACTGAGCGTCGAGCCCAGTTGAACAGGTTCTTTGTTACGGCACGCCCCGCTCGCCGCTTCCGCCTGTCGGTGAGCAAGCTCACCGGCGTCCCGCTCACTCCGTTCGCGGGACCTCCGCATCGCTCGCGACCGACCATTCCGGGCGTGCGGGCGCTCTCCGCACCGCGAGCGCCCGTTCCGGGCTAAAATGTATGTGCCTTCGACGCCAGCGGGTATCCCCCGTCGGTTGCGCCCCTCGCGGGCTTTCGCGTTCCAGCGCTTGGTGCCGCCTGCGCTGGCGCGCGCCACACAGCGGCGCGCGTGCTCGGCGACAGTCGCCCTGGACACGGTCCCGCGCATCGGGCCGGACACGAGCGGGCATATCCCGCTGGACGCTCGCTCCGGGCGGGTCGGCGCACGGTGCTGGTTGAACGTCTCTCTTCTGAGCGCTCTCGCTCGCGCCCACAGGGCGCTCGCGAAGGCGCGAGCGAGAGCGCGTAGATGGGTCTGTCGGTCGTTGTAGTACGAAGAACCGCGATGTTTGGGCATCGCGGTGTCGGGCGCGTGAGCGCCTTCAGGTCTTAGTGAGACCAATGTCAAGTAAGAACGTAACCAGTCAAGTAGTTTCGGTCGATGAACAGGCATTCGAGAACGCGGACGAAGCGGCGGTCGACGAGGACGGCTTCGAGGTCGTCGACGAGACGCCGGCGTTCCAGGCGACGGTGCAGATGGAGACGCAGGCAAAAGTGGATGCAAACCACCCGGACGGGATGGTTGAGACCAGTGATGAGCGGATCTACGGCGCAACGCTCGAACAGGAAGAGCGTATTCGAGCGCGGGAGGCCGAACTGGAGCGCATCAGTGCCAAAGCAGAATTGGGGACGCAGGAAGGACGGGAGAGACGGACGCGAGATATCGCGACGAAGCGGAGTGCTAAGCGGCGTGCTGAATTCCAGAAGCGGGCCGCGAGCGTGGACCCATGGGCCGACCCGGAGCGAGATGATCCTCGTGCAGAACTTTCGCAGGAGCAGTTGGCGGCGGTGAACACACAGTCGATGCGGCTGGCGGAGAAGGTGGAGGGTTGGTCGCGAGCGGCGATTGGGCGGCGACTGGGTGAAGCCGTAGCCGGTGGAAAAGACCTGATGAGTGCGGTCATCGAGGTGTTCGAGGAATTGGAGACGGCGCCGGGACAGGTGGTTCCGATTGGGAAGCTCGAGGAGGTCAATCGCAAGGAGGTAAGCATCGAAGGGCATGTCGAGACGCTGTGGGATAGTGACTCGCCAGCCATCGCTCAAGTTGGGCTGATCGCAGACGACAGTGGGAAAACGAAGGTAACGATCTGGGAGAAGTCGAATGCCCCGTGGGTCGAGGAAGGTGAGCAGGTGCGCATTCACGGAGCGGCACGGAACTGGTACGAGGGACGCGTCTCACTGGCCGTCACTGGGTGGTCGACCCTGCATTTCCCTGAGCGCGGTCGGTGGTGGGAGTAGCCGGTCGTCGCACCTTTTTTTTTGCTACGTGCCGGACCGACCTAGACCCCACCACCCCACCCTCCGCTCCGTGCTTGCTTCGCTGCGCGCGCAGCCACGACCACTCGAAGCCCGATTTGAACCAGCTGATCAGCCGAAGATTACCACGCCTGAACTTCTCGCTGAAATTGACCGGCTGGCTTCACGACTCGGTTATCCTCCGACGGTTATAGACCACGGAAAATATAATGGTCCGTTCTGAGATGGTTGCTCCATGTCACTATCAGGGCTCGTCAGTTCGGCTCGTCGGAGGATCCGGACTATCAAGACGAGAACTCCTGAATATGTTCACTGGAAGCGAGCTGCTTTGGTACTGCTCATCTTGCTCGTCCTGTTCGGCGGATCGTTGTATGGTATCTATCGGTTCCGAGGATGGAAGCTCTCTGCGGGAATTTTTGTGGTCGCTATTGCAGTAGTCACAGTATACCGTCGGAACCGGTTCGTCTCTCCATCCTCCGTTCGCCTGCAAACCACTCTGCTCCGTCTGATTCAACGACTGAGACGACTCAGGAACCGGGATAAGCGGCAGATGATGAGAAATGCGGTCGAGAGTAGACCAGTATCTGGAGCGGTGGTTGCACCTGTATTGGGAATCGTAGCATTTCCACTTATCACCGCAGTCTACACACTACCTTTGCAATTCAAATTCGCTAATACTGTTGATGAGACGTTATGGGCTGTCCACGCATCCGTGACTGGGTTTAGTTTTGTTGTGTTGATATTTTTCTGGGAATACCTCAGAGGCGAGTTCGATAATGTGGTTCTGATCCGAACGGCAGTGCGCTATACTTGGTCACTCCATATCATCTACTTCCTCCTCTCTGCGAATGTAGTAATCGGCGGCCTTGCCCTATTGGAGCAGGGTAATCAGGCAGTATTCGTTGGCGTTCAGGCAGTCCTGTTTCTTGCGACCATTTTCGGGCTCTATTGGCTGTACCATACGATTTATACGGTTATGGTCAGGGAGACGCTCCCGTTACGTGTCAAGCGGATGCTTGAAGAGAAGATCGGTGTCATCCTCACTGAGTCTGATCAAGAGACCTGGGTAGCTGTAGTGAACCGCCAGCTTAATGAGGACTATCCTCAGCTTGCGCTACCAAATTTTACGGGAGGGAAAGAACGAGTGACTGCCGGTGAACTCGGCCTGAGTGGTGAAGTCACGGACATTCATCTCCACAGACTCCATGACCTTCTTGAAGAGGCGTCTGCGCTCGATGTGGAAGTCGAACAGCTACCGGTGCTTGGACGGTCATATAACGACGATGATGACCTCTTCGTGTACCAAGGTGACCCTGCGGCACAGGAAGCCGAGCAGATGCGAAATCGTTTGAGACGAGCGATAAAGGTGAGATAATGTCTAGAAAACGGAATCAAGGCGGGTTTGAAGATCTCGTGGAGTATCTCGTTGAACGTTGTCTCAAGGCAGCCGATAATAGAGACAAAAACAAATTTGTGGAGTCTCTAATCGATTTTAACGACGTTGTCGACAGCTTTCTGGAACAGCAAGCAACCCTAGGAAACCAAGTTAGCGACACTAATCGCGAATCACTGGAACGGATCTTCTCCAACTATTTCGTGGATCTGTATGAGGGGTTAATTGAGGCACCTCCTACTTTCCGAACGGAGGTCATCAGTGCAATCACGACATCCATCCGAAGGAGTCGAGATGTTGGGTTCTCGCCCACATACCAAGCATTTCTCTCTACCCTTAATAGATGCTACCGGTTGGAGATGGAGACCGGTGAATTCGAATTTCGGGCGAAGCGGTTCTTCGTCCGACGCTACAATCTCCTGATCAGGAAAAGCGTCGACCAGATCCAAGCAAGCGATTCACCAGCAGCATTTGAGACGGCGCGGTCGTTCTGGGAAGTTACATTTGACCAAGCTCAGCAGTTACTTAAGACAGCGATTGAGGCTACCGATGAGGAAACATACTCAGAGATAATCTCAAAACTGACAGAAATCTATTATTATGATGTGGTCTCCTCTAACCGGCAGAGGATTGCTGATGTAGGGGACAGTGAAAATGAATTCCTAGAAAAGAAGGCTGAATTCGGGCAATCTATCGAGTCACAAGTATCGGTGTTAACATTTGTTCTGACTGGGTGGGCGTTCCGTCGTTTTCGAGAGGGGACGCTGTCCGAGGAAGAGTACAAAGAGATAGCAACCACGACAGAGTCTCAACGTAATTCGATAGCGGCCGTTGCCGAGGTTTACTACGATGAGATTCGTGGTGAGGGCAGGTTTGAGTACTGGGAGGGTTGGAACTTAGATGAGGCAATGGCTGAGACGATGGGGGTGGCGACCAGTGCTCCAGCTGCTTTGTCGTGGCTACAGGCGTTTTATTGTACTGAGTTACTCCGCCTCGGATCGCAGTCTTTCGAAGACGGTGAGCTTGACGTAAGAGGACTACCGATACCGGTCTCAAAGGCGGTAGTTGCTGAGTCGGACAAAATTCGCAAGACACTGGAATCACTTCATACGGACTCAATCGTGGAGATATTCATTGATTCTGGGACGGATATTGAGCGACTGATTGATGCGATAGTGCAGCTGCATGAAGATGCTGAGGAGACGTATCGCAATCAGGTCCGTGAGGACGTGCATGAGTCTGCGCTTGACGATGAGAGTGTCAAGTCGTTCGAGGATTCCATACAGTCGGATTTCGTTGAGGGCTGTACACTTCGGAACGTGCTTCGAGATATCGAGGTCATCGCGGAGGACCCGTCAGAAGAGGGTGGTCAACCCAAAGAACTTGGAAGACTTCAAGTGCCTCGCCGCGCCCTCGTTTCCGTTGACGATATCCCGCTTCACCTCTCGATGCAACGATATGTGAGTCCGATAGAGGACAGGTACCGAGAGCTACTGTTCGAGAATCTGGAGGTTGTTCAGGAGAGCGTTATCTCTCAGGAGGAACTTCTTGAGCGCGTACGCGAATACGTTGACTCACACGATGTAGAAGCGATACTAACAACCCTCGGTGTCAGTGATGATGTTTTCAGAGATGCGGATGCCTATAAATATGTACTAACATCGGAGGAACGAGTCTTTGAGAACCAGCGCGGTAGTTTCGCAGGAACACCAGTGCTGTCCATGCGAGGAGATGGGTTCTCCATCCTGTTGGTCTTTGCAGGCCCGACACAAATAATCGAGACAAATCCAGCTGATAGACCCTTGTCAATCGACATGATCCCTGCTGAGGAGACGCTTTCGGAGGAGGACCGGCAAAATCTATCGGAGGAAGAATTAGAGAACATCAAAGACTGGGTTTATGTAGACGTATCGTACCTGTGTCAATTTACTCCAGGCGCCAATATAGGGGTGGCAATCACGGTCGAACGGTAGAGAGAACGGGGTTAATCGAAGATGTCATCCAGTATCGGGCCGACACTGTCATCGGGGAAGTAGATTCAATCCGTCACTCCGAGTACCGTGACACGAGAGAGTCCAGAAGGGAGTCAACTGTGTCAAGCAGCTTTTCACGGATATCATTGACCAAGTCTGAACCGAAGTGGACGTCGTCGGAGTTGCCCCGTAACGCTCCGATGGTGAACTCGTGGAATTTCTCCCGAATCCGTGAATCACTCATATGGCTCCAATACGCTTCATAGAACCTGAATAGCTCGAACAGAGCGTCAAATTCCATGAACGCGATCTGGATATCATCCACTCCCTCCTGATCTGCGTTCGCTAAATTCTTGCGTATATTTTCGCTCACCCGCTCGAACTGAGCGTGCGTCATCACCTTCTCAAGGGCGTCCTGCGACTGGAGGTTCTCGAACTCCGCGTGTCGAAGCGGCCGGTCGGGCAGGATGTCTTTCAGCGCCATATGTCGCGTTCGGGCGCGAGAGCCATAGTTAACACCCGATTTCAGAGTTCGACGGCGGCCATCGACTCGACGGGATTTGACTCGGTCGATTCTTTGGCTCTACGAACAACTGACCATATCACTACAATTCTCTGATATTTGCCAGCCAGAACTGGATTCCTTTACTTTATTTCGCGATCCCTGTATCGGTCCGACATCTGTTCTACGACATGGTTTTCTGGAATCCCCATCTCTGCTAGTAAGCAGACCTCTACTAACTGTTGAAGCCCCCAGACAAGGTGAATTTGTTCCTTTCCGAGTACTGCTTTGCCCTTCTCATCATAGTGCGTGAGATAGTTCCGAGTATCGACGACAGCCCTCTCTTTACCGATCAAATTCCAATGAAGTTCCCTGAGCGTGCCTTCGTGTTCACTGATTAGTTCACCTAAGCGCTTTCCCAGCGAATACTCATTCGCATGTCTGAATGTTCCTTTTCTCAAATGCGTTGTGAAATCGTTCTTTAGGCCATATCTCTGGCCAAGTTGTCCGTTCAGGAAAGTGATCAGATCCTGGTAAACATCTTCATACTCCTGTTCACTTAGGTAGGTGCCACCTACAGACCGCCGATGATAGGTCTCAAGCGCCTGAGTGAGATTCAGGAGTTTGTTCTGCACATACATCGCTGAGTTGTCCTGTGTTGCGAAATAGAGGTGGAACACCGGTGTCAGAACTTCTGACTTTTCGAACCACGTTTTTAGGATCTCCTCGAAGGAACTGTGAACATCGTCAAGGCGGAATAGAACATTATGCGCTCGCTCTCCATCTGATTGCTTAATATTGGGGCTAGGCTGGTAACTAATCTCAACATCTTTTGATTCATATGGAATATCGACATTTCCGATAAGTTTCCAGATACCGACTGGTTGGGCAAGTGCAAAAGAGAGTAGATCCTGGAGGTTCTGAACGGTTCGCATATACTGGCTAAATGGGACTTGGTTTTTGCGTGGAGTGATTCTCCAGAATACCTCCACTGAGATCTGCCCCAAATCAACTTGCCCCATGTTGGTCGTTGGCTTAGTAGCTATCTCGATCTCTATTCCGTTGATCCTTACTGAAGGTAGATCTGGTTGAGTGTATTCAACTCGTAGGATATCTCCAGGTTTACTTGCTGGAAAAGTAACGTCCGAAAGATTTGTTACTGGTCCAGAGAGATCCGCCCAGTCCGCCAGAAGGGGTTGGTAGACTTCCAAGTCATCAAATGCAGGATTGTTGTTGATGAACGGATATCCCACGAACATTGACTGAGCATGGTACGTTTTTGTTTTCGCCCTCCCGAGGGATCCAGAAGTACTGGATATATTCTTCCTACTACATTGGTGTAACCGAATGGGCTCCGCGTCCGTTGACATTCCGACAATCTGTCTTACTCGGTCAGGTGTTTTGTCAACGAACAGTTCATCCCCTATGTTGAAGAGCTTGACAAGTACTCCATCTTCGGGAGTGAACTCGACTTTTCCGCCGCATTCTTCGCCTTCTTTCCCAGGGATCTGAAATTGTCCTTGAAGTATCTTGTCTTCCATGAATCGTCGGTAGACTATGATGTACCGTCAGTGAAAAAATTCCATGGCTGACAGACAGTTTTCGGATAGAATATCTCACCGGAGTTCCGCTATCGTTCTCGCGCACGAGTATGGGCATGTCGATGTGGAAGAAGTGTACGAAACGCTTCAAACTGGATTGACAGTGTACGATACATACAGCCGGCAGATCGCCTCATGGGTTCGAGACGAGACGTAGAGGTATACGCAGGAGTTGAGATTGCGGGCTCTGCTGAAACCCTCCGTCGCCGAGAGTTTGTTGAGGCCGTGCTGAATACAGAGCGCGTATCGGTCACTTGTTCTCGCTGTTACCGATAGAGTGTCTGATTAGCAGATGGCGGTGACAGGCCGATAGACAACCATCTGATTCAACTACCGATACTGTTTTGCGACAGTCAAGATATTTTTACAAACAAGTGAGTCAAATGGGAAGAGGAGAACGTCAAACATGAGTCTTCAGCCGAAAACACTTCGGAGAATTGGTCTTGTAGTGGGGCTATGTGGGCTCCCCTTGTTTCTCATTGGTGTCGGTACTGCAGTTGATTATCTGTGTTGCCAATCTCACCCTGTTCCTGCCACGGTTGCGTTCTCGTTGAAAATCGAATTTACAGTGGCCGGTGTCGTTCTCATGCTCACTGGACTTGGACTCGTTTTGTTACCGCCACTACCGTCTTCGTGAATCATTCCGTTTGGTAGTATGACCACGAAACCACACGCTGAATACACTCTCTGTAGTCAGCACGCGACACTTGTCAGCTTCTGAGTATTTCAACAGAGATAGATTCGGGTACTGTAGTCGAAGTGCCCCACAAAGCATCAGCATCGGTATGAGTATATCGGCGCTGTGAGCCGTGCAGCGCCGCGTACAAGCGCTGGACTCACCGATGGATCAACTACTACCCGCAGATTTCGAGCCGACGAGTCGCGTGTTGAAACGAGCACAGTACGAAGCCTTCGCGTTCTCAGTTCTCGACGGTGACATCCGAGTTCGTAACGAGAGCCACGAGAACCCAGCAAACCACGAGTACCGCGTTAGCGTCGTCGACGGTATTCCAGCTACTTGTGAATGCCCCGCCGACGCTGCGTATGAAGGCCCGTGCAAACACCGAGTCGCTATCGCGATTCGGTCCCGGATTCTCGAGCTCGTGACGAAGGTGCAAGTCGTGGCAGACGGCGGAACCACGGCTAACGACCGATGCGAACCTGCTGAATCGGATCAGTGTGACTGCGATAAACTTGACGACGAATTTCCTTGCTGGAACTGTGTTCGGACTGGTCGGAAGACGCTTCCTGAGAAGTAGCCGACGTAGCGCTGTTCGATGTCTATTTTGTACAACTTGTCTTCCGCTGAATCAGCCAATCAGTAGGGCTTGTGTATTCAGAGAGAAACACTGTCTCCGTCCGATGGAATATGTTGCCGTCCGCAGTTTGAACACCGATAAACTGACCGCCAACCTCCGCCGGTCTCAAATCGCCTCACATAGGACTCAATTGCCCCACATTCAGGACACTTGGTGGGAAGAGTAGAAGCCCCGTTCATTGGCTGTCTGTACGAATTGTACTGGTAAGTAACCTTCCTGTACTGAGCGATCCCCAATCAAAATCTAACAGCAGCTGAGAAGCCCAACAGTGCTACACCAGTACGTCCGCGGTAGTTTTTCTGCCCCCTGAAGGGTGCGGGGTACAGACAACGTGCCTCGCTGATGACCGATGGCAACGAGAAACATCTACGAGAACGGTTTCGACGAAGACGTACCGACAGACAATCCGACAGCGTGCCCGGAGTGCAACGGGCGAGTCAGAACGAACTCAATAGAGACAGCATGTGAAGACTGCGGACTCGTAATTGAGGAGCAACGAATCGACCACGGACCGGAGTGGCGGACGTTCGACGACGATGAGTCCTCCAGTAAACGAACAGGTGCTCCGCTCACCGTTGCACGTCACGATCGCGGTCTTTCGACCGAAATCGGACGCTGGCAAGACGCGGGTGGAACCCAGCTCTCAGCACGAAAGCGCCGACAGCTCGGCCGACTACGCCGAGAACAGCGCCGGGGGCGGTGGCGATCGAAAAGCGAGCGGAATCTCGCACACGGCTTGGGCGAAGTTCGTCGGATCGCAAGTGCGCTGGGGCTCTCAGAGACCGTTCGTGATCAGGCCTGCCAGCTCTTCAGAAGCGCCAAGCGCGAAGACCTCCTCAGGGGTCGGTCGATCGAAGCGATCGCCGCAGCGAGCGTGTACAGCGCGTGTCGGTGCAACAACTCGAGAGTGACGCGGGACGAGGTCGCTGAACGAGCACAGGTCGAGCGAAGTAGAGTCGTGAACGCCTACAAGACGCTGAATACAGAGCTCGGACTGCCGGTCAACCCGGTTACACCGCAGTCGCTCATCCCGCGGCTCGGTTCGGAGCTGGCGGTCGAGGATGCTGTCCGGCGGCGAGCACTCGAACTCACAGAGCTGGCGCACGGTTCAGCCATCGCAAACGGGCGTCAGCCAGCAGGGGTTGCTGGGGCTTGTCTCTACATCGCCTCCCGAGAGAACGGGCAGAGGCTCAGACAAACTGACATCGCGAAAGTGGCTGGAACGACTGCAGCGACGCTCCGTGCCCGACGGGATGAACTTTCTGCAATGATCGATTCAGAAGCCTCAGTGTAGAGATCGGCATCAACAACGAATCATTCTTAACCAACATCATAGGGATATCCTATACGCTGTTGGTTAAACTAGGCGTATCGGGCAAACAGGGATTACGAATCAAGGAGCAATTGAAATCAGTCTTCTACAGGATGTAGTGAGTTGTTTTTCTGGGGCTGAATGACTGAGCCCACTCAGGGCTTCGTGATTCAATGTCTGAGCATCCATCATCAGATCCGTTTGAAGACTGTGAGCTACGTCCCGACGCGATTCTCGGTACACGCATTTTCGAGGATGTCCTCTTCACAGACGAGACAGAAACGCCCGTGAATGTGTTGACTGGCGAGACCCCTGAACATTCACGAGCGAGCGTCGACGAAGCTCGAGCCTTCGCCGCGGGCATCGACAGTGATACACCGCACATTGCGCTTCCGGCATCAGTTGAAGCACAAGTCGAAACAGCAAGTAAACCGTATACAGCTGCTGCTTTCTTCCACTTCAAAGCGACCGGGTCGCTCAAGCGACATCGCGCATACCAAGCCGCCCACAACTCGGACACGTTCTCGGTTGAGTTCGAGGCCGATTACGAGAGCGGGGACTTGACGATTAGCGTCGAGGAGGAAGACCGCCAGTCGGAGTTCGAGAACGCATAGCCAGCATCGTCAGTACTATTTTTTGAGCGCCGGCGATGGGTGCCGGCGCAAGCCGGGGCGAAAGAGAACACCCGGAGCGTTGGCGTAGCGAGGTATTTGAGATGCACATGGTCATTTACGCGCTGGTAGAGGCATCGACACAAGATGACGCAGTGGCCACCGGAAGGACGGTGTTTAACCGACTGGTCGGTTCGGACCCGCATTCCTGCGCCGTATTTGATTACTATGTCACGTTTGACGAGGGAGGCACGACAGTCGCAGGCAAAGCGCAGTGGGGCGATCTTCCGACCGCGGTCCCTGTTGACTCCGACAAGGGCCAAGACTTGCTCGACCGTGGCTGGGAGGCGACGAAGCAGGAGTTCGAGCGCAATCTCGACCGAGTCAAGGAGGCCATCGACGAACTCTCCGACGAGGAGATTATGCGCGATGAGGACCTCGCCCGGCATGCGTTCCATCAGGTCGGCGCCTACGACGGGCCGTCGGTGTTCCTGTACAACGAGTACGCAAACGGCATTCGCCACCGCGGGCAGCTGGATCGGATGGTCGAGGAGAGCGAAGAGCTCTGGATCGTACCCGCAGACGTCCACTTCTGACAGATGCCGCCAATCACCAATCGGACACAGGAGAGTCGCACACCGTCACTCGCGTACCGAGACACATCTGCGGGACAGTGAGATGGCCTGTTACAGGCTACACGATAACCACAGGACGGCGTCTGATAGAATCGTGTTTTTTACCCTCGGGAAGGGTGCGAGGGCATTCCGATAGTCCTCGTGGAGAGAGCATGTCTGATTCGAAGCAACCAGCCACTGACTCGTCAGAACCGGCAGTGAACGGAGATCAAACGGAGCGAACAGAGTACGTGGAGCGGAGTGATGTCGGCGTCTCGCTTAGTGTGAAACTCAAGCGTGGAAGCGGGACGCGAGATGAAGACCAGATCAAAGCGAAGGTGAAGGCAAAGACGCTCGAAGACGCCCGGCGAGACATGGACGCACTACGAGAGTACATCCACAACCTCGCCGAGGACGTTCGCCAAATCCAGCCAACAGACCCACACGAAGAGTAATTCTTTTGAATGTTGCACAGAATTGTGTAATCATAGGATGTACGAAGTATGTGGTGAGAAGGAACTCAAGGTCATCCTCGCGCTCGACCCAGGAGATTCCATCTCCGCCGTCGCGCGGAAAATCGACGAGAACCGGGAGACGATTCGGCGCGTCGTGAATCGTCTTGAGGAGGCGGGATACGTTGCGTGCGATAATGGCCTCCACCTCGTCGATCAAACGCTCCGAGACGCCGGTCTCAAGTTCCTGACGGCGGCAGCAGCCACCTCGCCACCATCGATTTCAGAAGCGTATGTCCTCCCGCAGTTTGCCGGCATGGACTACGCGTTCACTGCCATCGATGCGGTCTACGTCTGGACCCGCGGTGGCTACCAAGTCGCTCGCGACCCGACAGACTATCCGCTGTTCATCGCTGTCCACGAGTCCGACCTCGACGCCTGGACGGCGTTCTTTGACCGATTCGGAATCCCGACTACAGAGGAGCGCCAGCCCGCTGACGACCTCGATGGCGCCATTCAGGTCGTTCTGGAACCACGGTCACAGATCGATACCGAGATAGTCGACGGACGGCCCGTCATCCCGCTTCAAGATACCGTGGCGTTCGCAAACGAGTATTACGCGACCTTCGAGTCGGCACTCGATATGCTTGGACGGATGTACGACGACGTCGACACTGACGCAGCCTACCGCATGGAGCCAGCCTGAAATGAGCCAGGAAGACCGAAGCGAGGCACTCATCGAAGTGCTCGAAGAGTTGGAGCAGTCAGATATCGGATTCGTCCTCGTTGGAGGCTACGCAATCAGTCAGTTCGAGACGCGGTTCTCGACCGATCTTGACCTCGTCATCGCCCCAAACGACTACGATGAAGTCATTGCCTTTCTCGAAGCACGCGGCTTCGAACGACAGGCCGATCTCGAAGTTCCCCCAGAAGAGACCATCTATAATCGGGAGATCGAACTCTTTGAGCGTACTGAGGGGCTTCCTCACCCGGTCGGCGTAGACATTCTCGTGAACGGCCTCGGCTGTCGACAGACCGAAGTAGAGTGGTCGTTCAACTATCTGCGCAAGTATAGTTCCCCGACGACGATTTCAGGCGGGACTCGGTCAACGACGGCACGAGCAGCCGACGGGGAAGTACTCGTCGCGGCTAAACTCCATAGTGGTCGGAAAACGGATCTCGCTGATGTCCTCGCTGCCATTCCGTCGATCGACCTTGACATGGTCGAGACGCATCTGCATCGCGGCGATGCTGATGCCCTTCGGGAACAGCTCAATAAGGCACAAGCGTTCATCGAAGAGGGCGGACTAGATCACCGATTCAAGAGTATGTTCGGTCAGTCATCAGCCTCGGCGGAGGATATCGAGACGTTTCTCGAGTTTCTTAAGCGGCAACAGGAGTGAGATAGCGCTCACTGTGACAGCAACAACGGCAGTATCTGTGAGTGGCCGTCGTCGAAGTTGAGCTAGAAAGGGTGAGCAGGTACTGTTTGTCGTCGCCTTGAGAGCGCGGAGGCGAATGCCAGTGAGTGACTCGTTAGATCAGTCTGTAGAATCGGGTAACATCAGAACAGCGTCTCGAACGACCGAACACGTACCTCATCATGCTGGGATCGTGACGATCAACGACATAGAAACGCTTCGAGCGTATGTTGTCTACGAGAATGCGAACAGGGATGGGTTCTGATACTCCGACGAATCGAACATCGGGCACAAGAAATCCGCTCACAAGAGAGTGAGTCCGCTCGTAACCGTCGTTTTTCGGAGCCTCCAGTGGGTGGAGGCTCCATCAGATGAGCGACCGACCCAAGATTGAGATTCAACGACAGACCGTGTTCGGAGACGATGGCCAACTCGAAGTAACCGAGACGAACATTGAAACGTCACTTGAGGACTTCGGCGCAGACGTCGACCATCGTGATCGAGACTCGCGGCTTGATCGACCCGAAGCGAGTGAGTTCGGGGTCGATGACCGACCAGAAGTAACGCAGTCCTCATCAGGAGATCAGTCTACGCTCTTCGCGGATACGGACGCCGACCAACAGACGCTCACTGGTGAGGAAGCAGCCATGCAGTGTCTCTTTGAGAGTTAACCAACAGGTAGCTCTGTTTCCTACAGTCGTTGGTTAAGCTCAGAGGAGTTTGTCGTGCCCCTCGAAGCACTGCTGGGCACCGGAGCCTCGCAGGAGACCCCTCATGGCCATTCACGACGAAACAAAACCAGTTAGCAACAGCTCTACACAGACATACACTGGCGCCCGTCAGGCAGCATACGTGGCGTTCCTTCATCGAGTTCCGTTTGCACTCGATGCATTGTCCCTCGGCTTTCTTCCCGGCTTTCGCGAGGACTGTACGTATCAGCAGTCGCAGTTTGATACCCTCGAGTGTCCAGTTGGAATGCTCGACAACGATTTTCGGAATCCCGACCTCGAACGGTACGTCGACCGGGCCCTCAAGTATGAACCCGACGTGGGAATCATCGGTGACGCCTACGACACTGCGGAAGCACAATCGTACGTCGACACGATTCGAGACCTCCACGGGAGTCTGCCCGAGACGGAGTTCATCATCGTTCCGAAATGCCGTGCCGCCATCGAAGCGATTCCCGACGATATCGTGCTTGGCTACTCACGAGGGTACGCAGAGACACTTGCTCACGAATTCTCCGATCCCGTCGATTGGCGGGGCCGTCGCGTCCACATCCTCGGTGGCAGCCCACCCAAACAACTCGAAGTCATAGAGCAACTCACCCAGCCAACGCTGACAGGTGATCCGCCAGCCGACATCGTCGGCCTCGACTGGAATGGTCTGCATCGCGGCGCGCAGTTCGGCGAGTTCTGGACAACTGAGGGCTGGGACGATAGTGGTCGCGACGTTGATCATGTTACGGTCCGGAAGACGGTTCGACATAGCCTCAGCAGGCTCAAAGAATTCTGGCAGGCCCAGGGCGTCTGGCCCGACTCGACACCGCAAACAGATGTAGCCGAACTCAGCTATTCTGGGCCCACACCAAGCGATATCGAGAGCGCGGCGTGTTCCAAGTGCAGTACGAATGTGTGGACGACGGAGCGTGGTCCATACGTTACCGAATACGATACGGGTGATGTCTGTGGGTACTGCAGCTACGACTGCTACTTCTCACATCGGCACCAGAACAATCTCGAGGAAATTGCCGGCGAGCAGAGCGTCTACATCCCGTCTTCGTGACGCCATGTTCTGTTTTTCACGCCCCGAAGGATGAGGGCTCAAACGAGAGTCCTCAAAGCAGGTGATTTTGTGAGTCAACAACAGCGTCCGAACGATGTCTCGATCGATGCGATTCCAGTCGATATCGCGAACACCCAATCCGGTGAAGTCAAGTCCACTGATGTTCCCGACGAAATTCGGTCGATTACTCATGGACTCGCGAGTGAACAGCCACCAACGAATCCGCTAGTTGTACTGAAAGCGGCTCGGTGGTGGTACATCCACGGAAAGGGTGGAACCGACCCTGCGTTCCGGTGGGCCATCGAGTGGACACGGCACCTTGCGACAGACACGTCTAGCGACGTGAAACAGTTTGATGAATTTCTCACGTATCTCGTCGCGGTCGGCTTCGCTGATGAGAAAGCAGCCCTCCGGTGACTGTCGGCGCGAGTTTGTTATGCGCCCCAAGGGGTGCGGCGCAATCTGAACTGACGCAGTCGCCGTGAACTCGATTTGGTGAATTCAATGGCTATGACTAGTGATTCATCGGTCTCGTTCGAGGAGACCGATACCCGACGCGACGAGATGCACAGTACTATCAAAGCGTGGATCGACGACCTCGTTGACCACGTCAACGATGCACAAGCAAGTGAAGAATTCCAAGAGTGGCTAGATGTCCAGAGTCGGTTCCACGACTATTCGCACCGAAATACGCTGCTCATCAAACGCCAGTGTCCCGAGGCAACGAAGGTCGCAGGCTACAACACCTGGCGGAACGAGTTTGATCGGCACGTCCAGGAAGGGGAAAGCGCGATCTGGATCTGGGCCCCGATCATCACCACGCGATGTCCCGAATGCGAAAATTCGCCTAGCTACCACGAGAAAATCGGGTGTGAGTACGAGGAGACACCATCCGAAGAGTGGTCGAAAGGCCTCGTTGGGTTCAAACCAGCACCAGTCTTCGACGTCTCCCAGACCGAAGGCGAGCCATTTTCCAAACTCGACACGGAAGCGACCGGGGACGCCGGCAATCTCGTCGGTCGACTGACCGACGCGGCGGATGAGCTCGGTGTGACGGGTCGGATCGTCGACGCTGACGACTGGGACCATGGCGGCGCGAAGGGCGTCTGCAAGCAACGAAATCTCCACGACCTCCAGCCAGTTGTCGAAGCGAAAGCCCGAGCAAATCAGGCAGATCTCGCTGTCACATTGATCCACGAGTACGCTCACGCACTGCTCCATTTCGATATCGAGGGCGAACTCGAACGGGCAAAACGCGAGGTCGAAGCTGAGGCCGTCGCGTACATCGTCGGTCGCTATCTCGGGCTCGACACAAGTGGATCTGCGTTCTATCTCGCTGCGTGGCAAGGCGACGACTCCGAGATGATTCAAGAGCGCCTCGGTCGTATCAGTTCCACCGCTCAGGAAATTATCGGCACAGTCATAGAGAGCCGCAAAGCGATTTTCTAGTTAACCAACATCCGAAGAAACCGGTACTCTTTGTTGGTTAACGGTCGCTGTGAGGATGGTCTCTTCACGCAGATTTCGTCCTGAGATTACAGATAGACAGTGAACTTACCACCTCAACGGTCGCGTAATAGTACATGGACAAGGAGAATGAGACAGCATCAAGCGGAAAAAACATGGGGACAGGGATGGCGATTGGAATCCCGATCGGAGTCGCTATCGGTTCTGCGACTGATAATCTCGGACTCTGGATCGCGCTCGGGGTGGCACTTGGTGCTGCAATTGGAGCCGGATTGAGTAACCGGAAGTAGAGACGTACGTTCTGATTGAGTAATGTGCTCTACTCCGTAGTCCTATACGTTAGCTGACGTTGACTGCTATAGATGGGGCTTGACAACGCATATAATGGATTTTTGATGATTTCACCGAGGTTCGAACGGGAGTAATTGTACAAGCGTTAAGTTCCGGTGCGAAAACAACTAGAGGCTATGGCATACGAAAATCTTGACAAACAGCTCATCAACGCGCTTATTGGGAATGGACGAGCGAGTCTGCGAAGTCTCTCTGAAGAGCTAGATGTCTCAGTGACGACGGTCTCGAATCACATTAGCGATCTCGAAGATGAGGGGGTAATTAGCGGGTATACGCCGATTCTGAACTATGACGAGCTTGGGTACGAAGTGACCGCCGTGCTGCAGCTCAAAGTGGAGGGGCAAGCGCTCTCGGATGTGGTGACACGACTACAGGGACACAAACAGATAACAACCGTCTACGAAACGACGGGTGAATTCGACATTATCGGTATTGGCTCATTTCGTGACACAGAGGACGTTAACCAGACAATCAAGCAGCTACTGAACGATGCGACTGTCCGGCAGTCCTCAACTGCGATCATACTAAACAAACCAGTAGAGAATCAGCAATTCGAGCTTGACGTTGAGTCATCGAACTGAGTATATTGCCAGATTTTGCTGCACAGGTATAAACTATTGCTACGATACCCAATTCGAATTATATAGCAACGGAGAGCTTACCCAAAGAAGTCGCGTACTCGCTCAACCGACCGCTGAATATTCCCGTACATCCGCTTATACACGCGAATGAGACCGACCATCGACTTCTCGTTCAAGTCCTCGATGAGAAAAATCATCGGGGAGCCCCCAGTACGGATCCGGTAAGTATTGAATTTGCTACCGGAGACCTGCTTACACGGGCAGGTCTTCAACGCCGTAGACGACGCTACTGACACCACTAAGTAAGACTTAGTCAACGCGAGGATGTGGCTTTGAGACCTACTCAAGTTCCAGTTCTTCGCGCAGCTGATCGCTCTCTAACCCTGCTTTGAACACTGCATTGAAGAACTCTTTATTCTTTGTCAGTTCATCGCCGTGAACCCGGAAATACTCTGAGTCCAGATCCTTGAATGTCGCCACCATATCCCGGTAGATATCCTCGTACAGATAGACGTTCACGTTATGAAGGTCGCGGACAGCGAACCCTTTCCGCTCAGCATCAATACTCATTTGCCGTACTGTGTTCCCTTCTGCTGTATCTGACGTATCCTCTTTGTCTGTGATATCTTCCGTATCTGCTTTTTCTTCAATATCTGATTCATCTTGAGTATCTTTTATATCGTATGCGTCTTCTGTATCTGATGTATCTGAATTGTCTTCGGCTTCTGAGCTCGCACCCGTAGAACGCACCTCGCTCATATTCCACGTCTCCTGCTTCCGATCCTCTAAATCGTCACTCATTACGCCTTCACCTCTTCAGCAGCTAACTCACGGGCAATACTCAGGTACGATTCACGGGCGTCATCCACCTTTGCCGGATCATCATGCTGGAAAATCGAGACACCGTTGTTCCACGCTCGACGAATCGCTACACGCTCTGGAATCTGGAACACTGGGTACGGAGCATCGTTGAAGAATTCCAGCATCTCCTTCGTATCGTTATTCGGCGTACCCTCGACCGAGTTCACTACGATACCTCGGACACGTATCTGATCTATCTGACCAGGGAAACTGGACTCTAAGTAGCTGATTTCCTCGTTCATTTTCTCAATCGCACGGATACTACGGCGAGTCGGTTCAACTGGAATCAGCAGATTTTCAGCTGCTAGCAAAGCGTTGTCGAGAATCTGCGAGAGATCAGGCGGACAGTCGATAATGATGAAGTCGTAATCCGTGTCAAGCTCGTCTAAAGCGATCTTCAACCGCATCTCGCTGTTTGCCACTTGGGTTAGCAGCATATCTTTCAATGCATCCATCGACTTGTTCGCTGGGATAATGTCAAACTCCTCGTGGTGCTGGATGATATCGTTGATTTCGCTGGTTCTCGACGGGTCCACCATCACCTGATGCAGTGACGGAATTTTCTGACTGTACAAGTCACGGAACCCGACGCCTTCAGTTGCCGTGCCTTGTGGATCAGCGTCGACGAGCAGTACTTTGTGCCCTAACTCGTTCAACGCCCCGGACAAATTGATACTGGTCGTTGTCTTCCCCACGCCTCCAGCCTGATTGCTGATGGCCAATATCTGAGTCATGTGTCTTCTGTATCTGACGTATCTTATTACGGTCGCATAAATGTATGTCAGACATCTACTGTACCAACTGTATCTGACCTATCTTCTGTATCTGATATAGGGAATGAGCTATGTCTGAACCTTCCGAACGGCTGCGTCAAGATGGTTCTCGTAGATATACTTTAACAGAACCGCATCAGAATACGCATGAAATCTCGGGTTTCGTCCTAGATACTGTATGTTGGGGGAGCATCCCGCCCACTCACTTAACCACCAAGTCCACACCAGTCCGATCCAATTAGGTTCCTCCAGAAAGGAAGGGAGACACCACCATTTCCTGAGAAATAAGTCAACCAAGGATCAGCTACGTTAGTCCTTCTCGGTCTGCCGCAGATTCTAACATCTCCGGGATATCCTCTAAACGACTG
Organism: Halogeometricum sp. S1BR25-6; assembly: GCF_031624495.1. Taxonomy (NCBI): domain Archaea; kingdom Methanobacteriati; phylum Methanobacteriota; class Halobacteria; order Halobacteriales; family Haloferacaceae; genus Halogeometricum; species Halogeometricum salsisoli. The sequence goes on from NZ_JAMQOP010000005.1 coordinate 137,997, forward strand.
ATCTCACTCAACACAGCCAGCACCGAACCTAAATCCACATTCAGCTCGTATTCATAGTAGCTACCGCCGTGGAATCCATCATTCCGTTCAGCAACTGTTAGAAAACCATGCAGCGACAACTCGCTCAGATGATCGCGGATACGACGCTCACCAAGAGCATCAGCAGAAATACGGTCAGCATAGTTCTGGTACCGTTCGTAGATTTCTTGCGTCCGAACAGGAGCAACCTCCGTAATCTCGAAAGCCGAAACACTGCACAGCACCAGATGCCCCTGAGTCGTCAACTCCCGCATCCCATCCTCTAACTGATCACGCTCTAACTCCTTCTGAGCGCTGCGAATATGCTTCTCCTCAACCGTCGAAGCCTCATTAGATCGAGCCAATTCCCCTGCCTTATGCAGAAGCCGAAGACCTTGACGAGCACTCCCAGAGTCTTGAGCAGAAAAAGCCGCCGCCAACGGAATCACCTCATCATTCAAGACCCCGTCGTGGAAAGCTTTCTCGGCTCTATCACCGAGGATCGACGTTAACTCATTCGCATCGTACGGCGGGAAATGGATTTCCTCTTCACATAATGTGTCCTTCACCTTCGGAGAGAGCTGGTCGCGAAACGTGAAGTCATTCGAGATACCGATGATACCGGGCCAGACATCGTCGACATAACCATTGCTCTCAGCGCGCGGCAGCTCATACAGGATATCATCGTTCCCTCCAATGTTGTCGATCTCGTCGAGGACGATTAAGACAGTTCCACCAAGTTCGTCCAGTTCATCGTAAAGCATGTTGAACACGTCCTGTTGCGGATAGCCGGTGGTGGAGACACGGCTGTCCGGTCCTCGCAACTGGTTCAACAGGTTGACTGCGACCTGGTAGCTGCTGGAGATGTTGTTACAGGGTTGCTTGATCACAGTCAAGTCAATACCGTATTCTCCGGCGTCTTCCTGCAGATGATCGAGCAAATAGTTTGTCGCAACCGTCTTCCCGACACCGGTTTTCCCGTAGAGAAAAATATTCTTAGGCGGTGCCCCGTTGATCACCGGTTGCAACGCATTCCGGTACTTTTTGAGTTCGTTATCTCGCTCTTGGATCTGCTCCGGTTGGTAGTTCTCACGTAAGGGATACTCGTCCGAGAAGATGTTCTCGTCCGGAGTAAACATCGCCATCTTAACTCATGGACACGTATCGACGTGTGATAAAGACCGGGGGTTCCTGAGTGTCCGGAGCGTCCTCGGTTTCCTGAGACCGCCAGATTTTTATACTATATCCCGACTCAGCGGTCCCTGTCAGACACCACTATTTCCTGAGCCCTAGATCAAAAGGGGAGGCCAATCTAGGAACACGCAATACTATAACTCACAGAAAACTTTATCATAACTCACATACAACCATAGCCGCAAACCACCTAGGTAGAGCAGTTTGTTTATAGAGTTCTAGAAGTAAAACGTGGTTTTCAAGCGGTACAGCCGGTTTCGTGAGTGGGCTCGGGAAATGGTGGTGTCTCTCTGTACCTGGATCAACCGGTAGGCTTAACCAACAATCCGCCGTCGAGTTAACCAACAGCGAGTATGCAGGACGTACCTGACGACATCGAAGCCCGGCTTGAGGAACTGACTCCCCGGCAACTGGACCAGGTCTCACGACTAGCTGAGCGACTGGCTGAGGATCAACGACGTGAACAAAGGACCAGGGAGAAAGAAGAACGAAACGATGAGGGACGGACGGATATTCGAGGAGACAACCTTCCGGACAGCGTCCCTGGTAAAGCAACTTTGACGAAGAAGAGAATCAACACCAATGAGTATTGGTACTGGCAGTGGCGGGACGGAGAGAAAATCCGCTCACAATACAAGGGACCTGTTGACAGCAGCTGACGAATCGCTGACTAATATTCTAAGAACCATTTGATACTGGAGAATGGTTCAAATAACACCGACAGAGCGTCCCGTTACACACTCTTGTTTCAACTCTCCCGACTATCTATCGCTGTCCCATGCTTATGGAGTCCGTAGTAGCGCCGCTTTCCGACCCTACAGTAAGGCGCTACGTGGCCGATGCTCCGGTTTCAGTGTTGTCCGAGGGCTCTTAGTCCAACAGTCCGGCGACCTCTGAGGTCGTACGCGCGTACGTTGTAAAGTTCCCTTTCTGTAGAGGACAAGGACAGTCAGACCGACGCTGTGGTGTCGACCACGTGCGTTGGGAGACCACCGACATCAGTTTACAACGAATAAACATTCACAGACGCATGCGCAAGCAGATTCGCCGCTGCCTGAGGTGTGATTCAGGATTCCTACTATCCCTCAAATGGAGATAGATTTACTATCCCCGAGTAGGGAATAGGAATATGGATTCAAACCTCGCGGCATACGTCACGGATATCGCACCACGGAAGAAGCAGGTAGAGTGGAATCAGAAAGGCATTCACCGAGTACTCAAAAAGTGGTCACGAACCCACTCGGAATGGTATGAGGTGGTGACCTCAGAAGATAGCGGTGCAGGTGCTGCAGTCGGGTACAACATCTACCCGAATCAACAAGGGAAGTACGGATACGATACAGGCCACCACTTTACGCCTAATCTCGACCCCCAGTTCATAGAACGAGAAGATAGTGAGGAATTGTGTGTATGGTTCTATAACGCATGGATGCGAGAAATAGTCGGTATCATCAGCGAGGAGCAAGAACGGTCACTGTTCTCTCCGAAAGAGTTCGCGACGTTACTCGCTCATCGGAGCCCGTACCAGAGTGAACAGCGTGCTGCTGACGCCCTCGCAGTTACAGTTGGGACATACCGGGGAAAAGTTGGGCGTGTGAAAGAGAAGATCGAGATAGCCGAGGCCACACTTGCTATTGACTCCGCTGTTGACCTTGATCGAGACAAATGGACTGATGTTTCCTACTCCGCCGCCCTCTCCGTCATCGACCGCGTTTCAGAAGACCGCCTTCCGATTGAAACAGTCCAACGCATCTCAATGTCTGGGATGACCCTTGACGATTTCCCCGTAGATGAATTGATACGCAACGAATAAACGCAAGGTTGTGTTGTCGCTGCTACTCGCTCTGTTTGTGCTGCTGCACTCGCACAACGTTTTCCTCATACGCGCGGTCGGAGTCGAACAGCGGGTCATCGGGGAACGCGCCCTCCCCAGCCGGAGGTTCGACCCGCGGGATTTCAGCGGACGTGACGGTGTTGCGAACGGTGTCACGCCATTCGTTGAGTTCGTCGGCGTTCGCGAGCCCGCGAAGTTCCTCCAACACCGGACGGGCGTCCTCCAGCGCTTCGTCGTAACTGTTGGCCCACTCCAGTAGGGTGTCGAGTGCGTCCTCAAGGTCCGCACCGTTGACGGCGGCCCGGATGGCGTTCTCGACCTCTTCCTCCCACTGGTCGCGCGCCTCCTCGTTTTTCTCGTCCAGCAGGTCATCGACGTAGGGTTCGACGCCCTCGCGAACGATGCGTCTGAACTCGTGGGGCTGTGCTTCTAGGGCGTTCAGTTCGGTCGTTCCGACACCGCGGCGTCGCTCCCAGTCGTTAACGAGCGTATTGTACGCCCGACCGCCGGTCCCCGTGTGCGCGGACTCCTCGATGACCGTGTAGTGTTACTGGTCGCGATAGCCGGACATCTCTCGCTGTGCGGTGACGTACAGGTGTCCCTGCCCTGCGGGTATCTCGTCGCCCGTGGCGGCGCACGTCTCCCGCTTCGGCGCTCCGCGCTTCGCGACGGTCTTGACCTCCTATCCGCTATCGGCGTCGTGCTGCGGCGGTGTCTTACCGAGGTGCCACGGGTGGCTCATCGGCCCTCCCGGGCGTTGCGCCGTCCTCGACGCTGTCCCCGCCGCTGTCGGCGAGACGGCCGGAGAGACGGTCACCGAACGACTCGTCGTAGCGGAGCGCTTCCGCGAGGTCGTTCAGAGCCTCCCACTTCGTCTGGCCGGACCCCTCTTTCCCGGTGGCTTCGTCGGTCGCCACGACCCGCTCACCGCCGAGCGTGACGCGGATAGTATCTGATTCGGTGTCTTTCGGGTCTGAACCCGGGGATGCTGGCGTGGGCATCGGTACGGATGAGGGTACAGCGACGGCCCCATAAAACCACTTGTCTTTACTCATCTACACGTAAGTGGGGCTCCACTCTTGCTCGTTATTACAGAGAACGCCTCTGCCTACCAAATATGGCATTTCTACGTCTCAAACCTACCCAGTAAACTACATACTGCTATACTAATAGTGCGTGCTGGAAGTTGAGACTACACTGGGTTCAGCGAGGTTGTAATGCATGAATTGGTGCGATTCAGTCAACGGAAACTAGCTCAGATCTCACTCCAAGTGATAATTCTTGTCATACCTCCAATCGTAAGACGGTTTTTCGAGATATCCAACAGTGTAGCCACTCAGACGGCGCGCTGACCCAGGCAGAATGTCTTTCTATCGGATTCCAGTCTCCTTCTTCAGCAGCGTCAGTGTATTTTCTGCCGTCACCATCGGCGAGCGCTCGTACTCACCAGTCAACTCAACCTGGACGAGCAAATCGACGGCTCGCCAGATCGAGTACACAGACACGCGAACGCGAAGTAGAAGAACCGCAACCCGAAATCCTTCGACGTCGTAGCCGTCATGAACCGTTTGATCGACCTGTAGCCACTTTCGATTTCCCACTGGTAGCCGTACTCCGTGAGGTGTCCACTTTCCCAATTCGTTATGAACACCGAATACTGCCGGTGATCCGTGTGTTCGGAGTTTTCCTTTCGTCGATAGACCAACGTCGTGTTGTGCCACTCATTCTCTCCGAGATCGAGTTTCGATCAGTTTCCTACTGATCCTTTCCCAGTAGAGACTTATATCGTTCAAGAGTGCTGCAACACTTCGGTTTTCGGCCTTCGCTATCGAACAGCATTGAGGAACGGTAGCGACAAGACTGATCCAATTACCGGGGTAATTGTTATTCGTGCCGAGCGAATATGCTGAAGTATGAGCACCGGAGACGCCGAGACGACGGTGAACAAGAGCTACTCAGTCACGATCCCGGCGGACGTTCGAAAAAGCTCGACCTCGAGCCAGGCGACCGTCTCCGCTGGACAACCGACGATGAGGGGAGACCCGTCACCGAGATCGTTCGCGAGCGCTACGGCGCGTTCGACGACTTCGACCCCGTCGACGTGGGTGAAGAGACGAACGCCGTCGACCTCGTCGACGAACACGGGTCCGGGTAGGATGGCGGACACTCGTCGACGCCAACATCATCGTTGGCTATGCGCTCAAGCGTGACCAGTTCCACGAGCAAGGAAGAGAGATCGTCCGGGCGATGGATCACGGTGATCTACCACTCGGCCAGGTCACGAACTACGTTCTCCCCGAGATTCTCCACCCAGTCGCGACCTCCGCGGACCGAAAACACGGTGACCGACCGCGAGACCCTCTTCGAGGAACTCGAAGAGGTCCGAGAGCGCGGTGTCAGTTTCGAGTGCGGAGAGTACAAGACCGGAATGCAGACCATCTCGTCCCCGATACTGGACGACACCGGACAGGTTCTCGGCGGGTTGAGCGTGTTGGGCCCCGCACACCGGTTGAAAGAGCCGGAGGTAGAAGCGGAACTCCAGGACAAGTTGCTCTCCTCTGTGAACATCATCGAACTCAACTACAACGCTCGCTGAGGTGCTCTCTCTCGACTTCGATGAGCGGTCTTTGACAGCGACTGTCGATGTGTGACTCGGATGTTTCCGTTGGTACCGGTTTCCGAAGGCTACTCCGAATATTGTTCTATAGTGTGGAACGGGTGTACTATCCAGGTTTTCGGCGTCGGTACCTAGACGTTACAATACTAACTATGTAATCCAAGCGGCTGAATCAGAGCGTCGGAGACGTCAACGATACTGGGAGGTCGAAGTGGGTCCGCTGTTCCGTTCAAGTTCTGCATCTCGGCCGTAAATCGCCATATCTTTACAATCATAGTATTGTATCTAAGATGCGGAAGAGAAACTGTTTGCCCTAGTTGTACGAGATACCGTTATCAAAAAGAGTCGGGCAAGAACTAATGAGGGGCATGCGGATATTTTGTGCTATCCACTAATATACGATCCGATCCTCAGTAAGGGAACTACAAGTATGCTACGATTTTGGAGTTTTCTATCGTGTCAAGAGCCTATCTCGGCCGACCGGAACCAACTAATGACCATCTCTAATGGTTAGAACGGCTATTTCGCATGCATGAACGATTAGGTGTGTCGCCCACCGTGGATGGACGACTGAAGTGGCAATGAAGGGGTTGGCGCCTCCACCGGTAGTTATTATATTGGGGAGGGTTGGTTGGCGTTTCGATTTGAGAAACATTTAACATATGGGCGTGTGGTTTGTAATCGCATGGTGGGTAACACAGAGAGCCCGACGCTGAAAACGACTGTTCGATCGCTGGAGTTGGTTGACCGAATTCACGAGTGCGGTGGTGCAGGACTTCCACAGTTAGCCGAGGACTTGTCACTCGCGAAGAGTACAGTGTACAAACATGTTATGACTCTCCATGAATGCGGTTATTTGGTCAAAGAAGATGAGCAGTACCATGTCGGACCGAAGTTCCTCAATCTTGGTGAACACGCCCGAAGCCGGAAGTCGGGATACCAGTTCGCAGACGATGCAGTTAGAGAGTTAACGGAGGCGACCGATGAGGAAGCCGATTTCGTGATCGAGGACCACGGTCGTATCATTACAATCTCGGAATCGTACCACAAGTGGGTGAAGTATCCTGGTGAAGACGAGTCGGACCGCTACCGTGCACGAACAGGGACCTACTATCCGATGCACGCTACGGCCTCCGGGAAAGTGATCCTCGCCGAACTTCCCCAAGCCCGCGTCGAAGCGATACTTGACCAGTGGGGACTGTCGGCGAAAACGGATAGCACGATCACTGAGCGTCAGGACCTATTTGAGGAACTTGAGCGGATTGAGGACCAAGGATACGCTATCGATGACGAAGAGTTCACAGACGGATTGCGGAGTATTGGTATGATAGTAACTCAACCGAACGGCGCTCACATCGGAGCAATGAGTGTCTCGGGGCCAAGCTATCGGATGACAGATGGGGTCCTCACACAGGAAATCCTCCCAGCACTCGAGCAGATCGTCGAATCCTTCGAGGATCGGTTGGCAGATGGGCGCAGCGACGGTTCATAGCGTCCGCACGGACTATACGATACGTTGAAGAGAGGGCATCGAAAATCGATGTCGAGATCGAACTATGCCTTATCCTCAGAGACGGTCTTCATTCGTGACTTCGATCTGATTACCGTCAGTGCTTAGAGGGCATTCACATACTCGAAATGCATCCCGTTTACGTATTCGAAACGCATCAGACTCAAATCTAGTTCGCCGGCTACTCTTGACCGTTCGATTGCCACAAGTACGCCTCACAATCGGAGCGTCTTGGTTATCTCTCGAACGGACAGCGAAGCTGACTGCCTGGTTCGGATACCGGCTCCTTTGATCAGGAGGACTATCCGGAAACTCATGTAGCCAATCACAGAAAATTCACATTGTGATGACCAGGCATCAGTTTTATATGCTGGAGTCCAGAACCTCTGCGTGGGATGACAGAGAACGACTCCCATGGCGATCAGGGAATGTTCGTGTACAGCGCAGCTAGAGTCTCAACAAACACTTCCAGCAAAGAACGCGGTGGTGAGCGCCGATGAGTCTTGGAGAGTACACGTTTGATTTCCCAATCAGGGTCGAATTCGGCACCGGAACTAGCGAGAATATCGGCTCAGTTGTTAATTCACAGGGATGGCGAAAGGCACTGATCGTCACGGACCAAGGAATCCTTGATGCCGGACTGGTCGACGGAATAAAAACGTCGCTCGCGGCTGAAGGTATTGAACACGTTACCTACGATGGGGTAGAACCAAATCCGACGGTCGGTATGGTTGATGAAGCGACCGAAATGCTGGAGAGCGAGGGATGTGATTTCATCGTCTCCGTCGGCGGTGGGAGTTCGATCGACGTCGGAAAGGGGGCCTCGCTGATGGCAACCAATCCGGGCAAACTCGTCGATTACGAGGTTACGTCTGCCGAGGAGGTGATGGAAGAACCGATCGAGAACGATCCGCTTCCATTAGTCACGGTCCCGACGACCGCCGGAACGGGCAGTGAGGTCGACTACTGGGCAGTTATCACCGACGAGGAACGCGAGTTCAAGATGGCTCTCGGTCAGTCACCGTTGTACCCAAACGGACCGTATCTCGGTGCCGAGGTTTCGCTAGTCGACCCTGCCTTGACGGCTACGTTACCGCCGAGACAGACTGCTGCAACCGGCTTCGACGCTTTCTCTCACGCCCTCGAGAATCACGTGTCGTCTGCTTGTCCACCTATTGTCAAACCACTAACTAGAGATATTATGGGTCTCGTCTCAGACTATCTCCCGACAGCTTACGAGGACGGAGAGATGGAGGCGCGAGAACAGATGATGTTCGGCTCTCACCTCGCAGGTATCTGTGAGAACTTCGCCGGATTCGGTGCGATTCATTCGCTGGCCGAGACTACCGGTGGGATGTATCCCGAGATTCCGCACGGTGAAGCCATCGCCGCATACACGCCCGCTGTGATGCGGTACAATATCGAAGCTGTTCCCGGCCGATACGCAGAGGTTGCGGAGGCGATGGGTCTGGACGTGTCGGGACTGTCCGACGAGGAAGCTGCTCTGGAAGCAGTGGACGCTGTGGAGGAACTCATTAATAGGGTTGACCTCCCTGCGAGCCTCCATGATCTCGGCGTCGCGGAAGAAGATCTCCCGGAAATCGCCGAAAAATCGCTGAATACGATCGAGATCCATGACAATCCACGGGACGCAGACGCCGACGATCTCCTGAACGTCGCTCGTGATGCGTATTGAGTACCGCGAAGTACGGTTGCCCAAATAATCTGACCCCACTCCCGATCGGTTCGGCTGCCTACGCCCCTCATCGATAGACCCCACAATCCTCTTTCGAGTGAGATAGGAGTGCGTTCGACCGATCGACTCTATTTCTCGTTCTGGAGGCAAGTCATTCGAGCATTGTCAGCGAAAGAGCTTGAATAACTCAGCGGGTGGTAATTCCACCGCTCTATCTTGGCATCGACAGATCCGTCCGAAAATATATGGGGAACGGTAACAAACTGCTTTCTGTAAATGGTGTCTGAGACCTTCGGTAGCCAGTTGCAGGAGAATCATGCAGAAGCAAGAGAGCGAGTTAGAGATATCAGCGAGTTCGATTCGTGGATAAACGGGGCCGGACATACAACCGACAAGACGATCGAAACGATTGACCCCGTTACCGCCGACCCGATTACGACAGTCCCGCGTTGTAGCTTGACGGACATCGATACGGCAGTCGATGCTGCGTGGAGAGCGTTCGACGAAGAGTGGTCAGACACGACCCCCGCCGAACGATCCCGACTGTTATCCGAGTGGATTGACGTACTCCGGGACCACATCGACGAACTGTCGCTGTTGGAGTGCATAGACACTGGAAAACCGATTTCCCAAGCACGGGGGGAGGTCGAAGGTGCCATCGGAACGCTGGAACACTATGCGTCGACCTGCCGGAACCTAGATGGGAGACAGGTATCCACGTCCGAAGATCTGCACCTCTACACGCGCAAGGAGCCATACGGAGTGGTCGGACAAATTACGCCGTGGAACTTCCCGATCTGGGCGGCAGCGTGGAAACTCGGACCTGCGCTCGGGACGGGGAACACAACCGTGCTCAAGCCCTCGGCGAAGGCTCCACTGACGACGATCCGCATCGCAGAGCTATCTGAGGGTATCTTCCCGGACGGTGTTGTCAACGTCGTGACCGGGACTGGATCAGACGTCGGCGGAGCGCTGACCGAGCATGACCGCGTCCGTAAACTCTCCTTTACCGGGAGCGTCGGCGTTGGACAACAAGTGATGAAGGCGGCCGCCGAAAACGTCGCCCCCGTCACATTGGAACTGGGTGGAAAATCCCCGTTCATAGTGTTCCCAGACGCTGATCTGGAGAAAGCGGTTACCGCCGTCGCGGACGGTATTTTCTATAGTACGGGGGAGATCTGTGATGGGTTCTCTCGAGCATTAGTTCACGAGAGCGTCCACGACGAGTTTGTCGATCGGTTCGTCGAAAAGGCCGAGTCCTATACACTCGGGGATCCGCTCGATGAAGAGACAACGATGGGGCCACTAACTACCGAGTCCCAGTACGAGACGGTCATGGAATACATCGAAGCGGGTAAGAGCGAGGGTGCGACGCTGTTGACAGGTGGCGGATCACCGGATGACGCTGATCTTCAGGATGGCTGGTTCATCGAGCCGACGGTGTTCGATGATGTTGAGAACGATATGCGTATCGCGCTGGAGGAGATTTTCGGTCCCGTTCAGACGATCAATACGTTTTCTAGCTACGACGAAGCCATCGAACTTGCGAACGACACCGAATTCGGTCTCGCAGCCGGTATCGCCACCGAGAAAACATCTCTGGTCCACAACGCGGCTGCGGACCTCGAAGCGGGGCTCGTGTACGTCAACGAGTACGGGCCGATTCTGCCACAAGCCCCGTACGGTGGGTTCAAAGCGTCGGGCATCGGGAAAGATCTAGGGACAGAGGTGCTAGATCACTACCAGCAGACGAAATCTGTCTACGTCAATCTCGATGAACCGGAACTGTGAGTGATACACCTCACGAGAGACCATCCCCTGACGTATCGTCGGGGAACCGCTACATACTCTGATGTAGCCAAGTATATCTCCTCTTTCACAGCTGCCCTTCCGGGGTATTTACTGGCTACTGGCTACGGTTCTGCTTCTTTCTCATTGAACCTCCCCAATCTATAAGTGTCAGCCTGTTTCAAGAGAAGGTGGGTTGGTAGTACATACCATGACAGCAATCCTGAAACGCGAAGTGAGTACCAAGTTGGTTAGTTCTACGAACGGGGAACCATGAGATTCTGGCACATTTTCGGATTAGAACGTGCAGATAACGATGAGAAACTTCTGTTCTTCATGACAGGGGGACTTCTGTTGGCGTTAGCGGTCGTTGGAATTGTGAATCCGCAGGGTCTCAACAGCACACTCAACGGGGCCTTCGGATGGGTACTCACTTACTTCGGCTGGTGGTTCATGCTGCTTGGATTCATATTACTCGCCTTCTCGACCTTCATGGTCTTCTCACGCTACGGCAATATTCGGATCGGTGGACAAGACGCTGAACCGGAATTCGACGTATTCTCGTGGCTCGCAATGGTGTTCACGGTCGGATATAGTGGTTCCATCATCATCTGGGGTGTCGGTGAGCCAATTTCGATCGTTACTAATCCACCTCCACAGCCGCTTCCCGTTGGAGGGGTTTCGATTGAATCACTTGCGCTCGCATTCATGTTCATCCACGAGGTATTCCCAGGGCTCGCTATGTGGTATCCACCGTTTGCGTTAGCGTTTGGGTTGATAATCTATACGCGCGGGACGGACTCGTATAAGTTTAGTTCGATGCTGAAAGTATTCCTTGACGATGACCGGTATAAGCCTCTTTACTGGGCGGTCGATTTAGCTGCATTAGTCGCCATTATCGGCGGTGTCGCAGCAGCGATCGGTTTTTCTGCACAGGTATTTTCTGCGCTTGTCAATACCGTGTTCGGGCTTCCGCCAACGATGCTCACGTACGCCCTGTTCGGTGTTCTTGGCTTAGTCTTCCTCGGCGATGTCTGGTTGGGACTGCGAAAGGGAATTCGTAATGCGGCCCGGATTACGGTCGTTCTCATGCTGATTACGTTCGCACTTCTTCTCGTCGTCGGCCCCACTCTGTTTATAGCTAATATCGGACTCGATGCCGGTGGCGTCTGGTTAGGTAATATATTCCGACTCTCCCTGTATACCGCACCGACGGCCGAATCTAACTGGGCACACCAATGGACGAGCTTCTGGTGGGCGTGGTGGGCCGCTTGGGGCCTGTTCGTCGGCAGTTTCGTTGCTCGCGTCTCGAAAGGACGGACTATCCGCGAGACGTTCGCTTGCCTCGTGGTCATTCCCGGCGTACTGCTCTGGCTGCAGCACTCTATCGTCGGTGGATGGGTACTTGCACCAGGATACATCGAGCCGGTCAGTAATGCACTGAGCAGCGGTGGTATCCCGAACGCACTCGCGATTGCGGTCACCCTGACACCGCTCGCCCCTGTCTTAGGAGCTTTACTCATGTTAGTGATCGCGGGATACGTCGTTACGTCGTTGGACTCGGCTGTGTACATTCTCTCCTCGATAACACTCGGTAACGAAGATCCCAATGCGCGAAACCGAGCATGGTGGGGTGTTCTACTCGCGTTCCTCGGCGTGATGACCTTAGAACTCCCAGTGTTCGATGCGATGCAAGCGTTTCCCACGGTACTTGCGCTTCCGTTCACCCTCTTTCTCTTGGCGATCGCGTACGCAAGCTACGTCGCAGCCCGCGATTACTACAAAGAAGAATTCGCGACAACGGAAGAGGATACGCTCATCACGAGTACAAAGACAGAGACCAATAGTCCGCTTTCACAGGGGCAAGACGACGATGACTAGACTGTTGCTCTGATTTGAGAAGAGAGCATAGTATTCGATGTGTCGAGACTGTCGACCTATTTGTTCACATTGAGATATCCGATGGTCTATTCTGTATCGTTCGCCGGCTCAAGCGCCCAACGTTCGGAGTGAAACAGAATGAGGAATATTGTTATTTGGACACGATCTAGTTAAGGTGCGAGCAGGTCGAAGAGCTAGTGCTTCATGCCACTCTCAAACCTGCTCAAGCAGAGCGTAGACACGGCTACGCTTGAATGTTGGGAGCGTGAGCGGACGTCGCCGTCCGCCTTCACGCGACCGGTTGTTCGCTCAGAGAAACAGCTTCGATTCTCGCTGAATTAGGCGTTGAACGCTCTCATCAGGCAATCTTCCAGTGAGTTCACCAACTGGCTGACAGCGTCTCGGACCCGCCTTCGGCATAGACGAAGCGGGTCGCTGTCGACGAAACCGCTGTCAAAATCCATGGCAAGTGGTCTTGGTTGTACACTGCAATAGACATCGACACAAAGTTACTTCTTGACGTACAGCTGTTCAAGCGACATGGAACTGACCCGGCGGCTGCGTTCCTTCACGGAGTCGTCAAGAAACACGATTGCGAAGACACGGTGTTTCTGGTTGATCAGTTCGGCTATCGGACTGCCCTCTCTCGATTAGGATTGAGCGGTCGGGTTGACTATGCAGATCGAAACCTGATTGAGAAATGGTTTCATACCCTCAAAATGCGAGTCAACCGCTTCTATAACTCGTGGGTGGGCAGTCGGCTAAGCGTCCGCCAGTGTCTTGCACTGTTCGTTCATTACCATAATGTTCAACGACCGCATCAAGCGCTTGGCGGACGAACACCAATCGAGGAGGTTATCTAGACAGTCCCACCTAGTCGGCTGGCGTTCGGTCGGTCGCGACCCCGGCGAATCCGCCGTCGATAGAGACGGTTAGTGTCTCGTCGTCTTTGGTCATAGTGACCAGCATTGAGAGGGGATCAAGCTCCGTCACAGTAATGGCGATGTCGCCGAGGTGGTGGAGGAGGTCCCGCGCCGGGATCGCGTCGACATCGACTCCGTGGTCGCGGTAGAACTCGGCGACTGCCGTCCGGTGACACAGCAACACTGCGAGCGGGAACTCCATCCATAACCCACACTGCGAACACGTCCAGACGACCGACGCGATTCCCTCCTGGGGATCGTAGCGGGTGAGGTCGGCCAGTTCGGTTGCCGACAGTTCCTCGCGCAGATCGGTCGGGATGGCGTTCTCGTCGGTGACGAGCGTGAACGACCCCGCTCCGTAACACCGCGGACAGATATCGTGTGCCCCAAGTTCGAACTGCCCGCGACTTACCCGCTCGAACGCCGCGTGTATCTCCCGGTTAGTTCGACCGACCAGACCGCTCGGGTGAAACGGCGCCATCTCGTGTGTCCGGCCGCAGTCGGGACAGGTGACGAAAAACATCTGTTCCTCGTAGCGGAGCGACAGTCCCGCGCTACAGGCGGGACAGACGCTGTCGATGGGAAACGGATCGACGTCCCCACTCCACGTCAGGTCCCCGGATCGGACGGCCCACACGACGTTCACGCCGGCGTTCGTTATGTCGTACCCCTCTGCGGTGTTCCTGACGAACTGGTCTTCGAGCTTCCGCAGGTGGTACCTGAACTGGCCGGGGTCTGCGACGCCGACGCGCTCCCGGAGTTCGCCGAACCGCAGCGGCCGATCCTGTGCGTCCCAGAGCACCAACAGGATTCTGAGTCGTGTCTCGCTGGCCAGACTGGCGATGGCTGTCGCCACCGTCTCGGAGAACGACAGTCCAGAACCCTCTTTGGGAGCTCCGTCATCGATATCCTTCCCCGGGTTCTCATCTACACGATTCCGAGACATGCGATACACACGCGCGATACGGACAAAGCGTTTCCTGCGCCCGGCCGAAAACGTCCGGTTGTACTCGGTCGGCTGGTCGGGTTGATGACCGATCTCCTCCGACTGACAGTCGTGGGCGTCTCCTCGCAGTTCTGTAAGCGCACTCGCGACCGATAGACACCGGTTGAGCGGACTGGATCGAGTTCAGGGTGCCGAGGGCCGCAGTACCAATCTGACAGCGATCCAGTCGTTCGGAGGCTGTCGACCGGTTGACATCCTCCCGCGCCTGAAGACGCGGGAATCCCACGGCACCGCACCGCTGGATTGGGATATTAGGGTTTGCAGTCTACCACCTCTGCCCGAGGTTGGAATCCACGGGAGAGGTCATGAAGGTAGACTCCGGGCTGTGCCAACCAGCCGGTACTCCTATCTCCACCCAAACTGGGTGCAGACTCGGAGTTACTTTCGTTGATGTCGAGACGGATGTTCTCCGCCCCGTTCACGTCAGCGTTGAACGCATCATCGTGTTCCTCACACACGTACAGGCCGCGTTCGACACGCAGACTCTCATCCTTCGTACCGCACACGCAACACGTCTTGCTCGTGTTGCGTTCGGACACTTCTACGACTTCGACGCCCTCAATCTTCGCCTTGTACGTGAGTATCGACGTGAATCGGTCGAACGCCCAACCGTGCAAGTCGAGGTTGCCGTGCTTACCCCAGTTCTTCGACGCACCGTTCTCGTCCTCGCGGACACCAGCGAGTTTCCCGATGTTGATTTGGCCAACTTCTTGCTCGACACACCGTTCTACGATGTGTTTAGCGAGGCTGTGGAAGAAGTGGGTTCGGCGCTCCGACCACTTCGCGTGCAGGCGGGTAGCTTCTTCACCGTTTGAGTCGTCGCACTTGGCGATTTCTTTCGGAAAGTAGTAGCCGTCCTGTTTCAAGCGGTTTCCGGGATACAGGTCGGCTTGCTCAGTGCTGTACGCGACCGCCGCGAAGTTGCAGATGCCGAGGTCAACACCTGCTGACTCGTTGCCGGGAGTGTCAGGAGTATCCACTTCGTGTTTGCAAACGAGGTGAAGTTCCCATCGCCCCTTCGCGTTGTCGTAGACGGCGCGAACCTGTTGCAGGTTTTCGACGGTGACGCCGGGACGCGTCTCGTATTCGGCAAGGATGTACTCCCACGCTCGTGGGTGCTCCTTGTGGTTCGAACCCTTCGAGAGCCGCACTCGACCGTTTTCGGTGTCGTGACGGATGCCTTTCTGTTTCCACGTCACCGTGCTACGCGGGTGTTCTTCGTGGACGCGGCGGCCTTGGTCGTCGTAGTAGTTTTTCTTGCGGTAGCCGGGCGGATTCGCACGAAAGTCGTTCTTGCGCTTTTGTTTCCATGAGTTGAAAGCTTCAGCGAGTTCCTCCAGAACGCGCTGACTGGACTGACTGTGCAGCCCCTTGTATTTTGGATGAGTCTTCAACTCACTTTTCAAGTCCGAATCGTCGGGAATCTCGCCTGTGTCGTCCCACTCTTGTCGAGAGTGGTAGTTCGCTACGTTCCAGAGTTTCGATGCGCTCCATCCGTGGTGGTCGAGCATCTCCTCTATCTGTGAGTGGTTGAGGATTTTCGCTCGGTATGTACGGTGGATGTGCATCGTGGAACACTTCCATAACTGGTTATGGGAGATTGTATTGTAAGGATTGGGATTGAAGAAGAGAATATCCAGCCGGGCGTTTGTGCGATGGGTGGTGGAGTGTTGTCGGATTCATCCTGACCCTGAAGGGTCAGGTATTCTCCTTGCCCTCTATAACCCGTAGACCGAACCTCTTACTGTCGATCCTATAGAAATATTATTCTAACTACATTTATCGCCCGACGCGACCTCTCCTGTAGTAGCGCCAGCGGGCCGATGCCGGTCGTTCCGGACTGCTGGGACGATCACTCTTCGGTCTCCGGAGCGCGGCGGTTATCCACGCCGAGTAGTGGACACGCTGGTCGGCCAGCGAACACGACCGCGCCCATTGGTCGCTCACACAACCATGTCACCCACACCCAGTCAGATCCTGTCAGTCGCTTTCATCGTTGCCACGGTATTCGTCGTCCAGTTCGCGCCCGCGGGCGCAGCGCCTGCGCCGGTACAGTTGACCGCCGATCCCGCGCAGTTCGCAGGGAGCGTCGTTCCCGTGACTGCAGGAGCGAGTTCCCCGATCGATTCGTGTCGAACGATCGCAGAGGAGGGTCGATACCACCTCGTCGCGGACCTCGTGAGCCACACCTACACCTGCTTGGACATCGAGGCAGATAACGTCGTTCTCGACGGCCGGGGCCACGCGTTGACCGTCGCCGAGAGCGCCCGGGCGTACGGCGCGGCCCTCGGTATGCCGACGCCCGACCAGTTCGGCGAGGCAGTCGTCGTCACCGGCGGCCGCTCGAACGTCACGATCGCGAACCTCTCGTTCGAGGGGTTCGATAGCGGCATCCGAACGACCGGCGGCGCCGACCTCTCGGTCATCAACGTCACCGGGACGAATGCTGTCACCGGCGTCGCTATCGATGACGTCTCTCGCGTCCGTGTGATGTCGACCACGATTGTTGACAGCGCCGGGGACGGTCTGGTGATCCGAAACGCGACCGACGTCACGATCGACGCCGTGACCGTCAACGCGAGTTGGATGGCCGGGATCGTCGTCGACGGGTCCGACCGCGTGTCCATCCAGGCGACGACCGTCAGTCGAAACCACGGCGATGGGCTGTTCATCACCGGCAGCACCGACGTCGTCACTGCGGGGCTCGTTGCCTCCGAGAACGCCGTCGGCGTTCTGGTGATCGGTTCCGACGGGACTACCGTGACCACGAGCACGCTCGACCGGAACGCAATCGCTGGCATCGCGGTTCTGCGGGCCGACGGGGTGACCGTGGCCGATAGCACCATCTCGAACACGGTCGGTGATCCCGGCGCTGTCGGCGTCGAACGCACGGCCGGGGTGCTGACCGTTGACGCTCGGAACACCACGCTCCGCGACGTGCGAGTCTTCGGGAACTACGACTGGACGATCGTTGGGCTGGACTCCGCAAGCGTCGTCGTCGAGCGGGTCACCGCAGGTTCGACTGTCGTCTCGTTCGCCGCTACTGACGTCTCAATCGAGTTGCACTCCCTCGTCGACCGCCCCTGTTCGGCGTCGACCGCCGCGTCGGTCAGCACTGATATCGAGCGCCAGGCGACTGCCAGCGACGGGGTCGCTCCCAAGGTCACAGTCACCTGTGTGCGGTGATCAACGCGACCGCTACAGAGGCCCTATTCAGCGAGTTCTATTCCGAGGTCTGCTCTCCTCACCATAGCGTAGGTATATCTCCTCAGAGGGCGTCTATCTCCGTGGTAATGGAAACGACGAAACCGACGACGAAGAGTAACGTCGAGACCGTTCAGGGATTGTATCAATCGTTCGCTGATGGGGACATCGACGCCGTCGTCGATACCTGGGCGCCGGACATTGAACTGATCGAATCCGAAGGACTGGTCGGGAGTGGGACCTTCCGCGGTGTGGACGAGATTCTAGAAAACGTCTTCTCTGGACTGGCGAACGACTGGAAGGACGTCTCGGTCGTCCCAGAACGATACATCGACGGCGGTAAGTCGGTCGTCGCACTGATCGTATGGAGCGGTACGAACGTCAGGACCGGGAAGTCTACGAAGTTCCGCGGTGCGCATGTCTTCGACTTCGAGGACGGGAAGATCACCCGCTGGACGTCCTACGCTGACAGTGCGCTGTTCAACGAGGCGCACCGAGCGTAATTTCTCGGTCTGTTATGGGACTGCGCTGGAGTGTTAGTCGTCGTTTCGGATCGCTGCGAGCGCGTCCGTCTCGAACGCGACTGCGTCTCGTCGATACGCGTCGTAAAGTGCCCATGCGTGTTCGGGCGCTTCGGCCGCGTCGATGTCTTCAGTACTGGCTGGTACTTTCTGCTCCCGACGCCGTTCTTATCGGCCGCCGCACTCGCACTCTTCGTTCAGATCCGCAGGGAGCCCCAGAAATCCTGGTTACGTACGCCTTGTCTCACCCGACGGCCGCAGGACCGCGCATCACGAGTCACGTTGGCCGACCAGTCCGCGCGGTCGGGTGTCGCTATCGACGCCGATACCACCAATACCCGACGGTTGCGAGGAGCATCACGCCGAGGACGGCGATGACGACGAGCGAGACGACGTCGGTGGACTGTCCTTCCTCGGCGACGTCGACGCGCACGCGGTAGGTGTCGGTGACTTCAGTCGGGTCCTCCGCCGTCTCGGCGGTGACGTTCAGACGGACGGAGTGCGTGCTCGGCACCGCGTCTTCGTCGACGGACAGCTCGAAGGCGACCGTGGCCGACTCGCCGGGCGCGAGCGAGGGCACGTACGCCTCGGGAGCGACGCTCGTGAACGGTTGGGTCGGCTCCAACGCGACGATGACGTTCTCTCGAGCTGTCTCACCGGTGTTGGTGACGACGACTTCGAGGCGGTTAGTGCTGTCCGGTGCGAACGTGGCGTTCCGCGCTTCCACGGCGAAGAGGTCCCGTTCCGGCCGGACTTGCCCGGTGACTCGAATCGGATCGCTCGTCGCCACCGATCCGGCGTCCGTCTCGTACTCCACCGCCAGCGCGAACGGGCGCGCACCAGGCGTCGCGTCGTCGCTCACCGCGGCTGCGAACGCAACGTCGGACCGTTCACCGGGTTCGAGCGTCCCGACGGCGACCGAATCGTCGACGAGTCGTACGTGTTCGGAGTCCGTCTGAAGCGTCACGACCGCGCCGCGGACCGGGTTGGGACCCTCGTTGACGACCGTTCCTCGCAGCGTTCCCGTCTCGCCGACGTACAGCGAGGCGTTCAGCGACTGAACCGAGAACGTCGTCGCCGGACGTGGGTCGATACCGACGCTCAGCGGCTGTGAGTTCCTCGGCTCACCGTCCGGATCGAGATAGGAGACGACGGCCTGCGCAGCGTAGTCCCGCGGCGTCCGGTTGTCGGCGACGGCGACGTCGTACGTGACGGTTCGCGTCTCGCCGGCCTCCCACGACCCGACGTACCGCGCCGCCTCCCGCGCGCCATCGAACGTCACGGCTCCGTTCAGCGAGGACAGCGTCACCGCCGCGTCGTCTGCGGGCGCCGCCCCGGTGTTCGCCAGCGTCACGGAGACCGATCCGCTCTCGCCCACCTGCGCGTCCGTCGTCGCCTCCACCACGCGGAACGAGGCGGCGTCCTCGATAACCACTGTGACGGCCAGTTCCCGCTCGACGGTGCGCTCGGTCGTCGCGCCGGTCACCTCCGCGATGGAACTCGTGTACGCGTACTCGACAGTTACCGGCAGCGTGTACCGCCCCGGTTCGGCGTCCTCGTCGACCGAGACGTCGAATCCGACAGTCGCGCTCTGCCCGCCGGCGAGTCCCCCGACGAGCCTCGGGCCGGATTCGACGGTGAGCGGAGCGTCGTTCGCCTCGAGCGAGAGTTCGATGCCCCGCGCCGTTGTCACGCGCTCGTTGAGCGCCGGGTTCGTCGCGGACCCGAGATCCAAGTCGCCGCGGTTCGCGACGGTCAGTTCGAGCGTCCCGCTCTCGCCGACCGTCAGGTGATTCTCACCAAGGGCGACCACGAGGTCCGGCGACCCACGGACCGCCCCGGCGGCGGATCCCGGAACGACGAGGAGCGAAACGAGGACGACGGCGAGGAGTTGCCGTCGGTTCATCGGCGACCCTCCGCTCGGACTCGGCCGTCCGCGGTCGCCTCTTCAGAATCGGTCACGTGATTGTCAGCTGTGTTCGTCTCTGCTTTCATAGATCTCTCCGTTGGAACTGAAACGCGCTGAGGACGACCAGCAGGGCCGCGGCTTCGAGGAGGATGACCGCGCCGGTCCAATCGTACGTCCCGTCGACGAGGATGGCCATCGGGTCGTAGTAGTGTGTTGGGCTGAACGTACCGAGCCACTCGTAGTCCGTCCCGGTGACGAACGATTCGACCATGAACAGCCCGAAAACGACGCCGAGCGCGCCGCGCTGGGCAACGCTGCCGCTGTTGGCGAACACCGAAAGGAGAAGTCCCAGACCTGCACAGACGAGGAGGTACGGGATCGAGAGGACGTGCGTCATCACGACGTCGACGAACGACAGAGGATCATCGATGAGGATGCCACCGAGGCAGACGGCGGCCGCGACGACGACGTTCACGAGGAGAAGCGGCGCGAGTAGCGACGCGAATTTCCCGAGGAGAACTGAGACGCGGGAGACGGGGGTCGACAACAAGAGGTCCAATCGGCCGTCCTCGATATCCTCCGCGATGAGTGCGCCGGCGCTGTACGCGAAGTACAGCCCTAGCAGCAGGACCCAGCCGAACTGGTACAGTTCGGCGGCGAACAACCCCTCAAGCGATCCCATTGCCTCGACACCGAACGCCGACTGAAGCGCCGGCGGGAACGCCTCCGCGTACTGTTCGAAGTCGATCTCTTGGATCATGGACGGACCGATAGCGAAGAACAGTCCCGCGTACAGCGAGAGCCCTGCCGAGAGCGCCACCGCGCTCAGAAGCCGTCGTTCCGTCTCGTAGCGGACGATCTCACGCATCGTTCTCGCTGCTCCCTCGGTGTGTCTGGGTCTCCCCGTAGAACCGCATGAACACCTCTTCGAGGGGAGCCTCCTCGATTTCGATATCCTGCACGTCGTACTCGCTCAGACGTGCGAGCAGGTCGTTGTACTCCCCCGTGTAGGTGAACGTAATCGTCGCTCCCGAATCGCTCCGACCCGAACTGACCGTTTCGGTTCGGTCGGCGCCGAAATTCAGGTCGTGAACGCCGGGAACTGCGAATTCCTCGGGATCCACGCGCTCTGCAACGCGGACGCGGACGAACTTTCCGGACCGGCTGAGCAGCGTCTCGATGTCCTCCAGTTCGACGAGACGCCCCGCGCGGATTATGCCAACCCGCTCGCAGATCTTCTGGACCTCGCTCAGAATGTGCGAGGAGAAGAAGACGGTCTTCCCGCGTCGGTGTTCCTCCGCGAGGAACTCGATGAAGCGGTCCTGCTTCAGCGGGTCGAGTCCGCTCGTGGGCTCGTCCATGATGATCAACTCCGGGTCGTGCATGAACGCCAGCACGATGGCGAGCATCTGCTTGTTCCCGCGGGAGTAGCTGCCGATCTTCCGGTCGAGCGGGGGCGTGAACCGTTCGAGCAGTTCGTCGCTGCGTTCGTCCCCGCGGAGGTCGCCGTAGTAGCTCAGCATCCGCCGCCCGGTCGCGCCTTCGTCGAACACCGGTTCAGCTGGGAGATAGCCGATCTCGCGGCGGGCCTTCACTAACTCTCGTTCGTCGGTGATGTCTCGACCGAGGACGCGTGCGCTCCCGCCGGTCGGCGACTGAAATCCGAGCAGCGTCCGAATCGCCGTCGTCTTCCCGGCGCCGTTGGGGCCCAAAAAGCCGAACACCTCGCCGTCTTCGACGGTGAAGGACAGTGAGTCGATGCCCAGAACGTCCCCGTAGTCCTTCGTGAGCTCGTCGACTTCGATGGCGCCCATGGCTGCTCTTACCTTCATAGCTAATTACGGGTTTTGGTTTCGCAGGTCACACTCTCGAGTAGGCGTTCGTGAGGCCGAGACGAGCGTTCATCGCTGAGGACGAGGCCGAGTCGGCCGTCACTGTCCTTTGGGGGCCGTTTCGACGGCCTACCACGCGACGAATATCCCGAGTCTACGAGGTCAGCGATTCCGACCGCGTCGTACCTCTACACGATCCGCCGGCGCTCGTTCACCGACAACGTTGCAACTGAGCTTTGGGTTTCTGGAACAGCTACTAACTCGCGTGCTTCGGCGTCTATTCGCTCGCGTTCTATCGCACGATTTCCCAAACGCCTACCTGACTCGCGGCGGTCATCTCTTCCATGTCGAACGTCGATACCCGTCGCTCTGGCCTCATTCGCCCGGTCGCGGAACTGGTGGGTCTCACTGTCGTCGCATTTCTCGTCTCGCTGGTCGCCGGCGTCGCATTCATCGTCCCGATGTTCGTGTTGGGATACGGAATCGAAACGACGGGGGTCCTCATCGGGTCCACGGCCGCAGGTCAAGTCGCGTTCCTCGGCGTCGGCTACGCCTACAGCAGGCTTCGCGACATCTCGGTCAGTATCGCGCGTCCGTCAGGTCGACAGCTCCTCGTCGCGCTCGGCGGAACCGTGGCCGCGCTGGTGGTCGCGACTCTCCTATCGGTCCTGCTGACCGTTCTCGACCTGCTGCCACAGTCGGTTATCGGCGACATCGCCACGCGGAACCCGACGTTCCTACTCGGATTGGCCGCACTCTCGGTGGTTCTCGTTGCACCCGCTGAGGAGTGGCTCTTTCGCGGTGTCATTCAGGGTCGTCTCCGGCAGCGGGTCGGACCTACTCCCGCGATTGCGGGGTCGAGTCTCCTGTTCGGGTCGATGCACCTCGTGAATTATTCAGGTTCACTCCTTCCCGTCTTCGCCGGCGCATCGCTCATTGTCGTCGTCGGGTGTGTCTTCGGTGCGCTGTACGAATACACCGACAACCTCGCAGTCCCCATCGTGACACACGCGACGTACAATGTGGTATTGCTGATTCTCTCCTACCTGTCGATCTAGCGTAGTCAGACGCCGACCGTTTGACATCCTCCCCGCCCTGAAGGGCGAGGATTCCCGACCGCCGTTGGGATATTGTGGTTTACGACGTAGTCTGTTCTCGCGGTGCAAAGCATCCGCTCTCTTTGTCGAACAGGTACGTCGATGGCTGTGCCAACCAGCCGTTACTCCTATCTCCCCCATCACAGGCGAGACTCGGAGATACTTTCTGTCGAATATTCTCAGCACCATTCACGTCCGCATTCGCCACCGTCCCGCACTCATCACACACGTACAGACCGCGTTCAACGCGGTTCGACTTGCGCTTTCGACCACAACACGAACATGACTTCGACGTATCGCGCTCAGACACCCGTTCAACCGTGATGCCTCCCATCTTGGCCTTGTATTCCAGCATCGAGGTGAAGCGGTCGAATGCCCATGAGTGCAGGTCAAGGTTGCCGTGTTTGCCCCAGTTCTTCGACTCACCGTTTTCCTCGTCATTGCGGATACCGGAAAGGTCACCAATCACAATCGTTCCAACGCTCTCGTCCAAACACCGTTGGACAATGTGTTTTGAGAGTGTGTGGAAGTAGTGAGTGCGACGAGCCGACTTCTTCTGGTTCAACCGCGTAGCTTGTTCGGAGTCCGAATCGTCACAGCGAGCAATTCGCTTGCTGAAGTAGTAGTCGTCCTGCTTCAAGCAATTCAACGGGTAGAGCTCGCTGTGACCGTCTTTATAGGCGAGCGCGGCGAAGTTGTTGATACCGAGGTCAACACCCACGGTGTTCTTACCGGGGGCGTCAGAAATCTCGATTTCGACCTTGCACACGAAGTGCAACTCCCACTCGCCGCCAGTCCAGACGGCTCGAACCTGTTGGACGCTCTCCACGGTAGAGAGGTCAACGTCTGGGCGCGTCTGATACTTGCAGAGGATGAAGTCCGACCAGTGTTCTTTGAGGTTGGAGCCTTTGGAGAGTCTGACTCTCTCGTATTTGGTGTCGAGTTTGAAGCCAGCGGCTTTGAACGTGACCGTCGAACGAGGGTGTTCGTCGTTGTGTTTGCGGTACTTCGGCGGGTTTGCTCTCGTGTCTCCGTTTCGTCGTTTGCCGTACCAGCCGTTGAACGCCTCAGCGAGTTCTTGAAGGACTCGCTGACTTGACTGAGAATGCAGGTCATCATAGCGTTCGTGCGACTTGAGGTAGGTGGTGAGTTCGTTGTGACCGGGAATATGGCCTATCTCTGTCCACACGCGGTCGCAGACCCACCTCCCGACATTCCAGAGTTTCGAGGCTGAGAACCCGAGCGAATCAAGGTCGCCGGCCACCTGTGACTGGTTCCGTATGGACGCAGTGTAGGTGCGGATGACGACCTGTTTCGCCATACGTAACCTATGTAGTCAAACTTACTTGAGAATATGGATTCGAGCATGGAATATCCGGTCTTACCATTGGTAGTGGGCTGTGACGAATCGTGTCGGATTCATCCCCGCCCTAAAGGGCGGGGCTTTCTCCTTGCACTTCCGTAAGCATCTCCTCGAAGAAGGTGTTTCTGTTTGTCCTGGATGGGAGACATCTTGATGGACCTACCGTCTGAGGAGACTAGAATCGCTGTGCTCCAGTCGGATGGCGTTCATTGCTAACTCGTTCACCTGCCGTCTCCGCCTCGGGAACGATGGATGGCTACTGACGACGATAGTCTACAAGCAAAAGGGGACTCAGATCGCACGAACTACCGCCAAGCGTGAATAGTGAGAGCGATAGTAAGCACTTCTAACAACAAAGAGAGAAGATCAACGTGGTTGAGTTACGATTGTAGCGACATACTTCGATCTCAGTCGACTCAATCCTGCGATACTCCCAGATTAACTGTAGAGACCCTAAACAGCTGTTGCAAACGTTCACGGCTTCCGGGACAGACTACGTAGATAATGGACTCAGAGGAGCCTGCAACTGATATCGACGAAAGCGTTATCAAGAGCATCGAAGCCCTCGCCAATCAACAGCGGCTGGAGATTCTCGTCGCGTTGGCCGAGAGGAAATACGATGGTGAAGCGGAGACGTCCGCGATGTCTTTTACGCAACTGTACGACGTCGTGAGTTGCCAGAGCACGTCGCAGTTCTCTTATCACCTCAAACAGCTTGTCGACAGATTCATCGTCGAAACTGAAGACGGATATCAGCTCACGTACGCCGGTGACAAAGTTCGTCGTGCCCTCTTTTCGGGGCTCTACGAGCCGTCTCACGTGTTCGATCCTGTGGCTGTCGAAGGGGCCTGCCCGAACTGTGGTGCGCGGGCACTTGATGCAGACTCAACCGAGGGTCGGTTCACTGTGGAGTGCCGAGAGTGCGTAACACCCATCGTCTCCGATCTCTTCCCACAGAGTATCGCTCAGGAACGATCTACGCAAGAAATCGTCGACAGTTTTGGCTACGGTATCTGGGCGAAGTACCTCTTCGTACGAGGGGGCGTCTGTCCCGAATGCTATGGGCTGCTTGACACCACTATCCAGCAGTTAGAGCGTGAAGAACACTCCATGGGAGTCTCGATTAACGAATGTCGCCGATGTTGGTTCACCGTCTACTTTCCTATCGACGTCATCGTTGCGTTCCACCCGGTAGTTATCGAAGCCTTCTGGCAACACGGTGTCTCCCTCCTGGATATCCCTCTCTGGGAGCTATTCGAGTACACGACGGCAGAAAACTGGAACACCACTGTGAGAGCAGAGGAGCCGTTCGCTGCTTCAGTCGAGGTCGTTCTTGATGAGACAGAGATTCGGTTAGCAGTCGATCATCAGCTCTCGGTTGAGGTTCTACAGAAGACCGAGCTTCGATAGAGAGCAAGCGAGATCCCTCACCGACGAATCTGGGTGTGATTTCCACAGAGAGCAGTATTCTACAGCGAGTAACCAGCACGCGAGTGATGGACCGATGAGAAACACAACTCTGTCAATGGATGTAGACTGAGAGTTGGAGTTGACACGCCTTCGACCCAATCTATCAACTTAAACGTGTTTGAGTAATCTGTTTGCCAAGTTGTAATTCATATGACAATATTTATCCGGTCTCCGGGGAAGAATCGGCTATGCACTCGCTTCGCCACTCGTTGATTGATGAACATCCCGTCGCGGCGTTCTTCGTCGGGGCGTACGCGTATACGTGGATCATCTCTGCCCCCGCCGTATTCATGGAGCCGAGTTGGACCGCGGCAATTCTCATTTATATCGGGAGTTTTGGCCCTCCAATAAGTGCGGCAGTAGTGACATGGCTGCGGGGCGACGACGTCAGAGAGTGGGCGAGTCAAATTACGAAGTGGCGCGTGGGATGGAAATGGTGGTTCGTTGCTCTCGGCCTTCCACTCGTCGCGGCGGCGCTAATTGCGGTCGGTATCTTTGCAGTTCGAGGCCCCATCGATTTCGGACGGGCGCTCCCGTCACCGTTGCTCTTCGTGGGGTTGTTCCTCTTCACCCTCGTACTCAGCGGCGGCTTAAACGAGGAGCCTGGGTGGCGAGGATTCGCACAAGCTAGGCTCAACGAACGGTACGGGGCGTTCAACGCGAGTCTCATTATCGGAGTCGTCTGGGCTGGCTGGCATCTCCCGTACTTTCTCGCACCAGTCACTCCACATTCGAGTTTCCCCCTGGTCAATCAGGTCGGGTGGGTCGGTGGAATCCTCACCCTGTCAGTCATCCTCGCGTGGGCGTACAACAGCACCGGGAGCGTCCTCATCGTGATGGTGCTCCACGCAATGGCCAACACGGCGGACGTGCTCATTCCACTCGTTCCCAACGAGATTCTCATCGACGGGGTGATCAACGAGCGTGCGGTCGGTATCGTGACCGTCGTTCACTTAGTCGTATACGCCGCCATCGCTCTTGCCATCGTCGCGTACTACGGTCGTAAAGCCCTCGCTCGTGGTGCGATTCCCAAAACGGCCGACGTTGGTGGTGGAAGCTCGTGATCACGAATACAGCGGCAGAGCAGCGTCTCTCTGAGCGGTCGATGGAGGGACGATAGAGATGGCTGCAATCGATATCGATGGTCTGACTAAACAGTTCGGAGACGTCGTCGCCGTCAACGACCTTGACTTGCGCGTTGAGGAAGGAGAGATCTTCGGGTTCCTCGGCCCGAACGGCGCAGGGAAGTCCACGACGATCGACATTCTGCTCGACTTTGTCCGTCCGACAGCAGGTACCGTGACTGTTCTCGGCCACGACGCTCAGCGAGAGGGTGAAGCCGTGCGGCGGAAAACCGGCGTTCTCCCGGATGCCTACCACGTCTACGAACGGTTGACTGGCCGGCAACACCTGGAGTTCGTTTTGGAGATGAAAGGTTCGAGCGAGGACGCGAACGAGCTTCTTGAACGGGTTCGCATCGCCGACGCCGCTGACCGGAAAGCTGGCGGGTATTCGAAAGGGATGCGGCAGCGGCTAGTTCTCGCGATGGCGCTCGCTGGCGACCCCGACCTGCTCGTCCTCGACGAACCGTCTACCGGACTGGATCCGAACGGAGCCCGTGAAATGCGGGAGATCATCCAAGAAGAGAACGAACGCGGAACAACGGTGTTCTTCTCCAGTCACGTCATGGAGCAGGTCGAGGCGGTCTGTGACCGGGTGGCGATCATCAATCGCGGCCAGCTCGTCGCCGTCGATACTATCGATGGCCTTCGCGACGCGACCGAAACGGGCGAAGTCCTGTATATATACGTCTCTAAACTCGACGGAGCTACTATCGAGCGAGTCACCGAACTCGACGGTGTCGGGAGCGCTTCGATCGACGACGGTCGGCTTCGAGTCGTCGTCGATGATGCCTCGAAGTTTGCCGTTCTACAAGCTATCGACGCCCACGTAACGTCGATTCAGGACTTCTCGGTCGTCGAGTCCTCCCTCGAAGATCTGTTTGTCCGCTACACTGAGGACGAGCAGGAGGTCAGAGCATGACGTGGCTGGTAATTGCGAAGAAAGACTTCCGAGATGCCGTCCAGTCACGCGCGCTCTGGGCGCTCGTGGCAGTATTCGTCCTCTTATCGCTCGTTTCGACGTACGCGTACGTCCAAGTTCCCGAGATGCTCGGTGAGTCGACGGGAGCGACGTTCGCCGGGCTCATCTTCTTCACAGTCGGCCTTACCGGCCTGTTCGTGCCTCTTGCGGCGATTGTGGTCTGTTACAAGTCCCTCGCCGGCGAGCGCGAACTCGGGAGTATCAAGCTGTTACTCTCGTTGCCGACCAACCGGCTGAACGTTTTCACCGGAAAGGTCGCCGGACGAGCGGGCGTTCTCGTGTTCGGTCTCGGTATCGGTCTCCTTGTTGGATTAGGGTTCGGCTCCGTGCTGCTCGGGGCACTCAGCCCTGGCGTTACACTCGTATTCGCTCTCGTGACCCTCGGGTTCGCGGCGATCTACGCGGGGATCATGGTCGGACTCTCGGCCACGACGGGTTCGACTTCACGTGCGACCACACTCGCACTCGGATTCTTTGTCGTCTTCGAACTACTCTGGGATATCGTCCCGATGGCGCTCGTCTACGTCGTCAATGGCTTCAGTCTTCCATCCACAATGCCCGACTGGGTATTCCTCGTCAGTCAGGTTTCCCCGTCTTCGGCGTATCTCTCCACGGTCGTCGCTCTCCTGCCTGGGTTCGCAGAGACGGCCGGTGCAGCGCCCGCTCAGACGGGCGTTGGAGTCGAAGCGACTGCCGCCGAGCCGGACCCGTTCTTCCTGATTCCGGAGGTAGGGATCGTCGTTCTCGTCCTCTGGCTCGTCGTTCCGTTCCTCGTTGGGTATTACCGGTTCAGCGTCGCAGATCTGTAGCGCCAACTACCGAAACACCACAAACCAAACACGATGATGACAAACGAAAGTATGCAAATCGTTCGTCTTCCGAAGGAAACGGTTTCTCTCGACGGAGTCGTCTAAAGAACCATGTCATCGATACTCAAGCAACGGATCAGCCAGTACCGAATTACGTCGTTCTTCGTACTGGCGTACGCGCTTTCGTGGACGCTCGATGCGATTCCGAAGCTCCTCGGAATGGACCCATCTTGGAGTCGATGGTTCATCGAAGGCTTCCTGAGCCCGCTTTCACCGGGAGTCGCTGCTGCAATCGTCCTGTGGGCGAGCGGTGAGAGCGTTAGGAAGTGGCTCGGTGACGTCTTCACCTGGCGGGTTCATCCCAAATGGTACGCCGCTGCGATCCTGATCCCGTTCGCTATCACGTATGCGGCGGGAGTCGCCTCGTGGGCACTCGGTGGGCCGATCGACTGGGCGGCCTTCGATTTCGACCCGATCACGATCGTTATCGGAATCGTTCTTGGAACGTTTATCGGCGGTGGTCAAGAGGAGTTCGGGTGGCGAGGGTTCGCCCAGACCGAACTGCAAGAACGGTATGGCGGATTGTCTGCGGCTCTCATCGTCGGCGTATTCTGGGGGCTCTGGCACCTCCCCCAATTCATCCCTGGCGGATTCCGCGCCGACTGGCCGCTCGAACTTATCGTCGCCTATTTCGTGGGGATTATCGCGTTCTCCGTGCTCCTCGGGTGGGTGTTCAACGGATCGAACGGGAGCGTGCTGTTAGCCATGCTGATGCACGGAACCGACAACGCGACGACGGGACAGGTTCCGCTCGATCTGGACGTCGTCCTCGTCGGTGACGCTATCGACTGGAGTACGCTCGCCACGTTGAACGGATCGCACGCGATTATCACATGGGCGGTCGTACTGCTCGTCGTCGTCACGACCGGTGTCCACCTGTACGATTACCGAGTCAGTCCGGACTGGAACACGGAGTCGTAACCTAGCATCGGTCGGGAGAACAGTAGGGGACTACCACCGGAACCAGCCAACAGAGGGACACAATCTCCCATTATCACGCGACCCGTGCTATCGCGACGGCTTCCCGATAGCACGAAACCGCCAGCAGCAGATACCCGCCGACCAAGAGCACCCACTCTCGGCGCGTCAGCGACCAGTCGCTGGGAGATCGTACGCGGTCGAACTCCTCTTTCAACCGAGGTCCAGATTTCTGATGCCACAGCATCACGCCCCGCGTCGCGACCACGATTGCAATGAACGCCGTGATCTCCATCGGGCCGCTCCGTTCAACGAGCACAGCCAGCGACGGCGCTATCCGTTCTCCTCCGATGGCGAGCGATCCGGTCCCCCAGACCGCCCCGTACCATGGTGCTTGGACGACCTCGATGACGTATCCCATCGGTGTGTTCACCGACCGGAGCGTGTTCGCGCCGATAGCGATCAGGGAGACGCCGGCGTTCCACCCGAACAGCCACAGGAATTCCCGAGTGATACTCCCCGCGTACCGCGCGGTTACGCCCGGATTCCCACCGCGTAACAACCCTTGTCAGTTACCCACGACTAAAGTCGTGGGCTTGGATCTCGTCGGACCAGACGAGAGGGGCAATTTAATTGTTCGTGTTCCTCGTCCTCAAGCCGAGGGAGGGGGTTCCTGCCTCGTTTCGGAGTCGTCAGTCCCGAACTTCGAGGGTCGACTGACAGGCGGCCCCTTCCAAGAGAGAACCCCCCGTGGTCAGTAGGGGAGCAACGGTATTGACGCTCTTTTGCCCTCATGGAAGTGTTCTCACTTCGGACAGAGAACAACTTAATTGTATTGTCGGGCTTCCTCCCACGGCTACAGCCGTGGGCTTCCGCCCTTGAATCTATGTGAGCGTTGACCCGGCCCCGCTGATCGCCCACACGCTCCACAGCGACCACGAGATAGTGTACGTGAGGGCGGTGTACCCGAGGAATGTCGCTCGGGGCGACCAGTCTGCGACAGCGATGGCGTATGATCGTGGCGGCATTCAGTCACACTCGATAGTTTGTGGCGCGACCTCCGCGCGCCGGGACTATAGTAGTGCATGGGCTCGGGCGCTCAGGTCATAGAGTGGTGTGTGCATGCTCAGGTTCCTCCCGAGATGGTGACGGGCTCGAACCGCTGAAGACCGAAGTACGTGTTCAGGACGGCGCCGAACCCGACGACTGCGACGACCAGTTGTGCGATCCCGCCGAGGTACGGTACGAATCCGAGGAGTTCGAGGACGAGCAGAAACGCAGCTATCCCGGCGAGCGTCGCGACTCCATCGCGCTCGATTGGAAGACGCGTCCCGATAAGGTACCCGAACACGGCTTGGCCGTAGAGGATGATGAGAAATTCGGCGATGAGACCGACGATCGCGACCGGGAGCAAAATGAGGGTGAACGCCATATAGACGAAGAGTACGAGGAGGGTCGTTGCGCCGAGGCTGCCGACAACGGCGTTGACGAGAGCATGCTCGGTGATAGCCGCGCCGACGTTCTCGATGACGAGCGGGTGCCGTTCGACGAGCCACCACCCGAACGCACCGAGAACGAGGAACTGCAGGAGGAATCCTACGACCCGCTGAGCGGGCGAACTCGACCGAGTTGGCGGCTCAAATTGCGATATCTGTCCGACCGAAGTATCGGAGCTGACCGTAGCAGACCCCGAATAGGTCTGGAACGTTCCGGTTACGGTCGCGCCGTCATTGACCGAGAGATTCCCGGCGAGGAGCGTCACGTCGCCGTCGACCGTCCCGTCGATGTCTGTGGTGCCACCGATCACGTAGACGTTGCCGTCGACGGTCGCGTTCTCGGGCACGGTGGTCGTTCCACCGGCGACCACGTGGACATCCGCGAGCGATTCGATGTCGTTGTCGCCCTGGAACGTCACCGACATCTCTTGGACGTCGCTGCCCCCAGCGGAGATCATGAGGAGGACGACGATGAGGAGCGGGATAGCTTCCGTCGGACTCATCCGCTCGCACCTCCGTTCTCGTAAGCGAGTTCGACCATTCGTTTAGCGTACAGCCCTACAGCGAGCCCGAACAAGAGGAGCAGAGAGAGCGCCTGCACCACGTTCAGGTGGGAGAGAAGCGTGAGGTCGACCGCTTGAAAGTACAACGCGAGCGCGGTGCTGGAGAACGTGGCGAGCCATCCGGCGACGCCGATTCCGATTGCGGAGTGGGTGCCGATCGTCTCGGGCGTCGAGAGGTCGGGCCAGAGTGCGAAGTTCAGCGTCGTGTAGAAGCTCACGGCAATCGCGTACAGAGCGGGATTCAAGGGGGAGGTCTCTTGACCGGCGATGGTCGGGAACAACGCTGCGAATCGGAGGTCGGACGTGTACATGACGTGTGTGAGCGCGAACAGTGCGAACGTCCACAGGAAGACGCGCGAAAGCGAGTAGTTCGCGTAGATGACGCCGGCCATCACTGCACCGATGACGTGTGCAACGGCGATGAACAGCCGCGTCGAGAGATCGGGCGATTGCCAGGAACTCAGGAGGAGCGAGGGGGTGTCGATGATCCGGAGGAATCCGAGGCTGTCGATGAAGAACACACCGAACATCAAGACGACCGGGACGGCGAACGCGAGACTCCGCGTTTGAATCGGGTCCCCATAACAGAACCGCCCAGTGCCGTACGTCTCGTGTTGCGTCCCGAGAGTGTCGAGTATCGCTTCGAGGCGGTTGAAGCTGGTGAACGAGAGGACGCCGAGCACGAGGAGGCCCGGTGCCATCGCGGCGACCATTAACTGGCTGAAGACGTCGACAGACCAAGAGAGCGGAATCGCGTTTGCCAGAAAGTACGCAATCGCCGTGATCCCCGCGGCGACGTACCCGCGGTCCGGCACGGGAACGAGGTCAATTGCGAGCGAGAACGAGACGGGAAATCCGACGCCGAGCCCTATCGATGCGAGGATGATCCACCCCCCGAACACGGGAACGGTTCGAATCATGGGGGCGACGAGTGTGAGCGCGAACTGGACGCAGACGACGCCAAATAGGAGTCGGAGCTTCGTTCGGAGGTTCGTGCTCCACCCGCGTCGGTCCATCGTTGTTCCCGTCGCGACTGCGACGACGAGCGTCACGAGCGCCAGCGCCGCCATCCACATCGAGACGGCAGTCTCGGACATCCCAACGAGGCGCGTGCCGAGGTCGATGAGCCCCAACTGCACGAACGTGATGTTGTAGTAGTACCCGGCGACCATCAGCGCGACGAAGAGACCGTACCCGGCCACTGTCATCCACCGACGCTCCCGAACGTGCGTGCTCAACTCCATTTAAGTCGTCTCGGCTGTTCGTGAACGCGAACGACCATTAAACGCGGTGTTGTAAGCAGTTGAACCCACCGTCATCGCGTTGCTTCGGTATACAATCACCGCCGCCGGCTTGAACGCTCTTCCGCTGTCAGCCCCTCCTCAACAGCTTCGACGAAACCACACTGAGAATCCGCTCGTATCAACGATCGTAGTATCATGCCCAACGATAGTACCCGACAGTGCCCGGACGACCGGACACTAATTGTCGTTGATCGAAACGGCATACGAGGTCAATATACCGCCTTGTGGTGTGAGCGATCTCAGTACTCCTCGCTTAGTCTGTTCATAGTTCAGTTCCGGCATGCGTCTGGGTTCTGGACGACCTGCGGGTGATTGCGCGAATGAATCGAATCGTGAGTCCGAGACCGATGAGACTCAGGACGCCAAACAGCACGATCTGAGGGAGAGGGACGGATTGACCGCTCTGGAGCATGAATGCGATCATGGCGAGCACCGCGAGACCGAGGGTAGTGCCTTTCACGAGGAGGACGGCGGTGAAAACGTAACCCCACGCTCGCCGCTTCCAGAGGAAGACCGCCGAAAGGGCGAACGACGGGACGACGATACCGAGGTCCAGTGATTGGATAACCGGTACAGGAAGCGTCGTTTCGGCGATACTGGGGGGTCTCGTTCCGGCGAGACTCGCCGGGCCAACCTCTGCGAGCCACATCAGCGCTACGAGTACGGCGACAAACGCTTGGAAAGCGACGTATCCACGGATGGGATGACCGTCAAGTGCTTCCTTCAGGTCTGTCGGGTCGATACGAGCGACCCCACCGATGAGCGTGAACAACGTCAGTGCGAACAGTGCGACGTAGACGAGGTAAAGCTCGTTGAACGCCGTGAGCAACGCGTACGAGGCGTACGTGTAGAGGAGGTAGCCGGTGACACCGAGCCAGACGATGTAGCCGCGGATCGACCCCCGATATGCGTAATAGAGGGCGCCGGCGAGTACGGGAACGGCGGCGATGAGCGTCAGCAGATCCTGCCCGTACAACTGCGGGAGGAGGACTTCGGCGTCCCGGTAGAACTCCGGAACGAACAGCCCGACGACCGTCGCGAGAACCGTGAGAAGGAGGGTAATCGTCGACAAAACCAGGTACGGCCGAGTGAGGCGTCGAGGTGATCGCACCGCGGTCATTCCGGCGAGTCCTCCGGAGGGTCCGGCACGACGCCGAGACGGCCTTCGACAAACGAGGCGACATCCGCTGCGAACGCATCGACCGCGTCCCAGTCCGTGAACTCAATGTCGCCCGTCGGGTTCCGATCCTCGGCGAGGAGGTCCTTCGCGATTCGCTTCATCATGAGGCGTTTGAGGAACCCGTACTCGGAGAACCGAAGCGCGCCACCGAACTGTCCGATTCGATCCGGATGCCACCCGGTCTCAGTGAGGAACGACTCAACGTACCCTGCGGCTTCTTCGCGTTTCTCCTCGTTCGCCGAGGAGAGCGAAATCTGGAAGAACGCGGTCGGCATCTCGGACAGGGCCTCGCGATTGTCGGTGACGAAGTCACGAACCTCGTCTTGGTGTTTACCCACGTGGATCGACGCACCCACGATGACGGCGTCGTACCCTTCCAAAGTGAACGATTCTGGTCGGTCGCGCACGTCAAGAACGCTCGCCTCGTGGCCGTGCTCTCCGATAGTCGCGGCGATCCGATCTGCGATCTTCGCCGTTTGGCCTTCTCCCGTCGCGTAGGTTACCAGAAAGGAACTCATCTGTTCTCTAACCTCAGCAAGGACGTTCAGCACGGTACTCAATAAAGACTGGTCGGACCCAATCCCGTTCGAGTCGTGGCGTGCTGGAGGTATCGGGTGGCACGGAAAACACCGTGTTCGCAATCGGCGCTCAGGCGGGAAAGCACTCGTCATCAACCGTCCGGATTTCGTCGTACCGGACATCGCTCAGCCGCAGAGAAGCGATGCGAACGATTTTGTGACCCTCGTTCGACGTCTCCAAGCGAGGGCCATGTCTCGAATGCCTGCTTCGATTCCGTCCCTTGCATGTTCGATGCTGACAGCGGGCCGTACGTCTCTCAGACCGAACCCGGACAGTTACACGACCGCGACCATCCGGAACGCGACGGTTCACAGAGGGACCGCCGCTGACGGATACATCGGGGTTGGACGCGGAAACTACCCCTGGCCGGAGCGCTAACAGCGATGGTATCTCACCACGCACTGTCGGGAGCTATCGACCGCCACCCCAGTCATCGTCCGCGACGCCGGTCACACCGTCAACCTCGAACGACCAGCGGCCTACACCGACATCGTCCGCGAGTTCGTTACAACACTGTGTCAAGACGACGACGGTTTGTTTCGCGAAGTGTTCTGAAGCGCCAATCCGACGGTTAACAATTCCCGTACCCGTTCGAGACTGACCGCCGCGAATTATGACCTCTGGCGACGATCGTCTTGTATGCCATCAGCAGACCTTACGCGGTCGGTCTGGCAGGTCGAGGCCGACGACTTCCCGTCGGACGGCACTATCGAAGACCAGGCAACGTTCTTGCTCCGGTACGCCATCCTGGCCCCGTCGAGTCACAACTCGCAACCGTGGTCGTTCCGCGTGACTGGAAACGCGATCAGCATTACTGCCGACGAGTCCCGCTGGCTCGACGCTGCCGACCCGGACAAGCGGGAGCTTTACATCAGCGTCGGCTGCGCTGTCGAGAACTGCTGTATCGCTGCCGAGCATTTTGGCTTCGACCCGCAGGTCGAGTACCACGATCCCGAATCCGCCGACCTCGCCGTTACCCTGATGCTGGGGGAACGCGACCTCAAAGACCCGAGGCCAGCTGAGCTGTTCGACGCGCTTACGACCCGTGTCACGAGCCACGAAGTGTTCGAGGACCGCCCCCTCGCAGCGGACACCCAAGAGCGACTGTCGAGCGTCGTTCGAGAGGCTGGCGTCACCCTTCACCTCGTCGGAGACCCAGACACACGGGACGCAATCGGCGAATTGCAGGCTGACGCCGACCGACGCCAGATGAACGACCCCGAGTATCGGAAGGAACTGGGACACTGGATCGGCCTCGGTGCACTCGGCAGTTCTTGGCTCGCGGCCCGTATTGGCCAAACTGTCATCACTCACCTCGACATCGGCGACCGGGAAGCGGCAAAGAACTCGAAACTGATCCAGAGCGCGCCGGTGGTGGCCGTCCTGACGACGGCCGCTGACGACCCGCCCGCTCAGGTCAGGACTGGGCTAGCCTTCGAGCGGGTAGGGCTGCTTGCCAGCACCGAAGGCGTTGCCGTCCATCCGATGAGTCAGACGCTTGAGCGGTCCGAGACTCGGGAACGACTCAGGCGCCTCCTCCCGGATGGAGCAGGTCGTCCACAGCACCTCTTCCGACTGGGACACACCGATGAAGAGACCAATCACACCCCTCGCTGGCCGCTCGAGACGTTTCTCTCCGAGGCGTGAGACGTGGGTGAAGAAGTAGGAGGGCAAAGACGGATACTGTCACTCACGATTGTCTATCCGGGATGGCGTCATGCCTTCCTCAGCAGCGTGGTTTCCCGGCGCAGGTGTCGTGTAGTCCAGTCCACCCTCCGGAAGCGGGTTCGGGGATAGCCGGTCAGTATCGTACCGCCAAACCAGAATTGCCACGACCGTCCAGACGACGGCGAGCAGCGCGACCTGTGATGCCACCTCGCCGCCGATGACGCCGCCAGCGGTCGTCACCGAGACGGCATTCGAGAGCGTGTGGAAGACGACGGCGACGAGCACGCGACCGCCGGCCGCGTTGTAGAGCCACGTCGTAATGATGCTGATTCCGACGACCGCGGCGGCGTACAGCGCGAAGGGCGTTCCCGCTTGCGAACTCCCGGGCATCAGGAACAGCGGAACGTGCCAGAGCGCCCAGATGACACCGATGACGATGCTCGCCTGGAACGCACCGATCCGCCGCTGGAGGACCGGCAGGGCGAGACCGCGCCAGCCCGGTTCCTCTAGGCCCCCCCTGATGAGTGTCGCGAACGCGACTGCCGGGATTGCCGCTGCTGGCAGGACGCCGGCACGGTCGAACCCGCCACCGGCCCCGACGAACACAACGAGCGCACCGACGTAGAGTACCACTGGCATCAGCACCGCGGCGACCCAGACGCGCGGAGGTGCCCCTATGTCGATGAGGTTCCTGAACCACGAGCGACTGTCCCCACCAGCAGCAGCGACGACGATAGCTGCGAGGAAGGGACCGAACCCCCCGAGCAAGATGAGTGGCGTCACGAACGACGAGCGCCCGGCCCGAAGGTCGACAGCGACGATCCCCCACGGTATCCACGTCAGAGCAAACGTGAGAAGAACAAACGTAGCGAAGCGATAGCGGCGGACGAAAAAGCGTAGAGACTTCATAGCCAGATCACAGGGGTCTGTTCGAACCGGAATCATATAATGTCAGATGGCTGCTCTCGCTAGACAGGAACGAGATTCCGGAGTCTTTCTCGGCGGTTCTCCAGAGAAATTCGCGAGGCGGTGTACGCCGAGAACGACTGAGAAGTACGACGAGAATCGCGAGTGTCGTTAGGCCGACCCTTCCAGCAACGGCTGTCTTGGAACGAGAGCGGTTGTAGTTTGTCCAATTCGAGAGCGTCGATCTAGACCAGTTTCGAGCCGGTGAAATCCGAGTGCCCTCGCATCAGAACTCCGTAGAGCGCTCTCTCAGACCACCGCGACTTGGACGAGCGAGAGCGCGACGAGGGGGACGTGAAAAGAGGCGTGAGCCACCATCGCGGCCTCGAGGCTCCGTCGCCAGTAGAGCCATCCAAAGAGGATTCCTGCGACCGTGTTCAGGAGAACCGTCCGCGCGATCAGTGCTGGGGTGAGATCGACCGATTGAGCGAGTGCGGGGAGGTGACCTAAGCCGAATAGGATGGCGGAGACCAGGATTGCAACCCACATGACAACCGGTCGTGGGCCGTCAATCCGACGGCCGGTGGCGCGCCACCCGACGAACGCGAGCACGGACATGAGTCCAAACCGGAGCATGAGTTCTTCGGTGATCCCTCCATAGAGAAATCGAACGGGCGCGTACGCGATGACATCCAAAACGGTCGGTCTGGTTGCTCCGATCACGGACTGTGGCAGGTCCTGTGCGACGAACGGAGCCATCACTGCGTCGAGGGCGACGACCAAGACTCCCCCGAGGATGCCGATTCCGACGGCGAGTCTGACCTCCCCACGGAGGCGGCGCCAGATGCCGTCGCCAGTTCCAGCCCGACCGATGACGTACGACTGCAGTCCTACTCGGGGCGCCGCGTACGCACCGAGCAGACATGCGACGACGAGGAGCAGCAGCGGATTAACAGCTGAGAGGAGGGCGAGAAGCGGAAGCGACAGTCCAGCGGGGACGGCGGTCAGCGGTGTCGTGAGGTAGATGTAGCCGACGAGCGCTACGATTCCGGGTACGCCTAGCAGCAAGGCTAGACCGAACCGCTGGACGAACGAGGTCCCGTTCTCGGGGGAGGACATGGACGGGTCGACTCCCGATGCCGAGAAAGAGGTTGTGGAACTGCCTCCTTCCGTTGTCATTTCCCCTCTAATCGTTGGCCGGGGGTTGGCGTAGTTGCTGCATCTGCCTCGGCCTCGTACCCGAGTTGACCGCCCGTGGCGACGAGCAGCACGGCCACAACCACCCAGGTGACATCCTCCCCGCCGTTCACGGCGGGGCTTCCCGTACCGCAGTTGGGATATTTGCTGGTCTATGACACGATTTATCGAGTACGTGGCCGTCAACGACGAGAAATTCTCGTGGGACCGCGTCGTCCTCGCCCACAAAGAGGTCGGAGCCTCCGATATCTCGTACTACGAGACCCAGATCGTCAGTTGTTGAGAGTGTGTTGTTACCACTCGTCTGAGGTCGGATCAAGATGCGATAGAAAACCGCTGAGATTCGGGAAAGCGAACTTGGCTGTCTTCATCGAGGTTGACGAGAATTAACCAACACTACGGAAAAAAATAAGCAGCCTGTTGGTTACGGTGGAATCTGATTATAGGGGTGAGAGGACAGTTTGAGCCGCGATCCACACACCCCTCGTCCAGAGTGAAAACCAACTAGGGATGTGGGGCAAGCTCCACAAGAAATGGAGGTTCACCCGAAGGGGAGCTAAATAGAATAGTCGGAAGACGACCTAAGATGCAGAGACACGGAAAGAATAGCACAGCAATCACGACCAGCGGTTTGAAATCGCCTGGACGAATACCATCTTCGTCCTTCTTTTTGTACTGAATGCACTTGGCGAATAGTTCAGAACATGTAGTAATAAATCCTGTGCAAAATATGCCAAAATTGATGAATTTAGGAACTTGGCGCTTCTGTGCGGATCGGCTTACGGGACTATCTCTCTATACCTCGTGATTTCGGTGTTATCTCCCCGACTTGTCCAGTGGTTTCTCTCTGTTAGTCCGCGATACTCTCAATGCGTTTCACTCTGGACGAGGGGTGTGTGGGGTTCCGTTCTATCATCTGTGTATTGTGAGTAATTAGAATAACAATCGATATTCTGGCGAGTTCGCAGCCAAAGAGATACCCTTAGAGAAGGTGAACCAACTGAATTCCGCCTGCCCAGAACCGTCAGCTCGGAATCGGAATTTTAATTCCGTCAGATCCGATTCCAACTTGCTTTTGCTGGTGATCTCGCCAGTTCTATAGGGACTCTTCTGCTTTCGTTATTCACTCTTGACTAGGGGTGCTAACTAACTCTCGTCAACGTCTCTCAATGTTTCAGACGGGATCTCAGTCGTCCCAATGTTTTCACTCTTGACGAGGGGTGTCTGCCGTACGTCAGACATCCCTTTTATATCATGTAACGTAGACACAACTGATTACTAGGTTCAGGATTACACTCGGGACGAGGGGTGGGGCCTCGACCATTCACTTTGCTCACTGGATGATGCGCTATTCACTCTTGACGGGGGGTGTGGCAAACCCGTCCGATCTCGACGTTTTCACTCTGGATTAGGGGTGCTGAGTTGAGCTGTTGACCGTCATCCAGAATGCGATTTCATTCGGGACTGACCCGGCCCCCTGTGAGATCTATACGGTAGAGATAACACATCAGGAGACGACTATAGCCCGATTTACACTCTGGTCGGGGTAGCCAAATCATTAAGTGGGTTCCTTGCGCGATGTCTAATATTGATGGCTGAGGAACCGTCCCAACTCTCTGACTTCGACGGACAATATGAGGACCCCGCCGATGATCCTCTGTTTAATTTTGATGAAGACGACCCCAACCGAGTCAATATTTTCGCCCGGAAGGAACTGCTGAAAGTAGGCCACGTTCCTGAAAGTGGACGTATCGTCGGCCGAGATGGTGAGATTAAGGCTGTTGCTGCTGAACTGAGACCGATCGTTCGTGGCGATCCACCTAACAATGTGATTATTTACGGAAAAACAGGGACGGGGAAATCACTGGTTGCTCGCCACGTTACCGAACGAGCCCGCCGAGCTGCGGAGTCGAACGGTGTCTCTGTCGGTACGGTTTACGTCGACTGCGCGCAGCACAATACGCAGACGCGTGTTGCTAGGACAGTAACGCGTTCACTCAACGAGACGGACAAAACTGACTTCGATATTCCGCGCGCAGGAATTGGGAGTGGTGAATACTACGATTATCTTTGGGAGATTCTGGATACTGCCTACGAGTCAGTTATCATCATTCTTGACGAAGTAGATCGACTCGATAACGATGATATACTCATGCAGTTATCGCGTGCTCGCGAATCGGGGAAAGCGGACTGCCACTTGGGGGTCATTGCAGTCAGCAACAAGATAGAGTACCGAAACCAGCTGAACGAGCGTGTCAAGTCCAGCCTTCGCGAAGAGGAGTTCGTCTTCCAACCCTATGATGCGAACCAACTGCGCGAAATTATGAAGCACCGTCGAGACGCGTTCCACGATGGCGTCCTCTCCGATGATGTGATTCCGCTAACGGCGGCATTAGCCGCTCAGGAACATGGTGACGCGAGGAAAGCCATCGAGATTCTCCGTCACGCTGGCGAACTTGCCGAGCGAGAAAACGTCGATACGGTTCTTGAGGAGCACGTTCGCGATGCCCAGGAGTGGGCTGAAATCGATCGGTTCGAGGAACTGCTACGAGGGTCCACGACCCAGGTCAAATTCATTCTCTATTCTCTCGCACTACTCACTGAAGACAATCCGAACGAGGATGGGTTTTCGACCAACCGGATTTACGAACGCTATCAGGCGACGACAGAGAAAGTAGATGCGAAGACCCTCAGCGAGCACCGTGTCTATGAACTGTTAAAAGAGCAGGCATTCCTCGGTGTCGTTGAATCAACCCGAACTGGCGGTGGTCGGGGTGAAGGCAGTTATTTGGAGCATCGACTGGTTCAGGATACCGGGATTGTGCTGAAATCTGTGCTTCGAGACAGCCGGCTAGAAGACTTAGCATAGGTCTCGGCTCAACCCCTTCTCCCACCCCTAGTCACGAGTGTATCCCTCGATACGTTGAATATGTGAGATTGGTATCTCCCCTTCTCGTTCACTAGTTTGAATCAACTTGACCCTTAATTGAAGGTCATCTTATCATCTTCCCGCCACTGCCGCTTTCTCTATGGCGTTACCGGCGTCGGAAAGACAGCTGCGACCCACGATCTGCTAGAGGAACTGCAGGAATCCGCCGAAGAGTACGACGACGTCGATCTCAACGTTATCGAACTCAACTGTACCGGCTGCACCACGTCCTATCAGGTAGCGGTCAACCTCGCGAATGAGATCCGCTCTCCTTCTCATCCTCTCACTACGGTTTCGTCGATGCGAGAACCCATGAGCGAAACCGGGTATCAACAAAAACGCATCTTCAACGAACTCTACCACGACCTTGAGTCGATTGGTGGGACTATTCTCGTGGTTCTGGACGAAATCGATAACATCGGCTCAGATGACGATATTCTGTACGAGCTTCCACGAGCACGCTCACAATTGGATCTCGATGTGAAAATCGGTGTGGTCGGCATCTCGAACGACTTCAAGTTCCGAGAAAACCTCTCTCCGAAAGTCAAGGACACTTTCTGCGAAGAGGAGATCTTGTTTCCTCCGTACGACGCGAATGAACTGCAGAATATTCTCAACCAACGAGCCGATATCGCGCTCTACGATGATGTCCTTGAGACCGATGTAATCCCGTTGTGCG
This sequence comes from Halogeometricum sp. S1BR25-6, assembly GCF_031624495.1. Classification (NCBI taxonomy): domain Archaea; kingdom Methanobacteriati; phylum Methanobacteriota; class Halobacteria; order Halobacteriales; family Haloferacaceae; genus Halogeometricum; species Halogeometricum salsisoli. Next base: position 180,251 of record NZ_JAMQOP010000005.1, read on the forward strand.
CAGCATTCTCTGCACAGGACTCAGGGTCTGCTCGGCAGGCGCTACGATTACTCCGAAAAGCAGCTGATATCGCCGAGAACGATTCGATAGCGGGTGGAGAGGCGAAAATCACCGAAGATCACGTCCGGGAGGCCAAACATCAGATCCAACGACAACAGGTCGTCGAAGGAATGCATTCGCTGACCCGACAAGGGCAGTATGTGTTGCTGACTGTCTGCCAGCTAGCAGCAGAGGGGGAAACACCCGAACGAACGAAACTAATCTATGAGCGGTATCAAGCAGTTCTTCGAAATCACGGCAGTGAACCGCTGAAACGCAGGCGGGTACACGATCACTTGTCGGATTTGAGCCTCCACGGGATCCTACGGTTGGTCGATTCATCGAGTGGACGCGGGAACTACAACGAGTACGAGCTTGATGTCTCTCTGTCGTCGGCCCTCGACGCACTCGAGAGCGAACTCGGAGACCTCAACGATATTCGTGAAACTGCCAAGCGGCATCGGGTTCTGGAGTGACTAAACACCGGCAACACCAGTACTGCCAATACCCTCTCCGGTGTTGCCAGTAACCACGCCACCGTCAGTGCCAGTTTCTCCAGTACCCTCTCCACTGTTGCCAGTAATCTCTAAATGACTTCTATGCGACTTGATTCTCAGTTACCCTTGTTGCCAGTAATATCCAACGTGCTACTGTACTCCGTTTTTACTGGCAATAGTGGTGTGTCTGACAGAACATCAAAAAGTTGAGTAAAGATTAATCCATTATCGGCGATCCGCTCCCGATATGAATTATATCACCAGGAAGAATATATTGAACTCTTATATTTTGACTTGATAAGATTTCCCTCACGCCACTGCCAGTAGTAGTAGCGATTGTCGTTAATTTCTTTTATTGTGATCGTCGCCTTTGCAGGGACGCCATCCGGAAGATCATCGAGTCGTTCTTCGACCTCGTCTCTATTCGACTCTTCTTTGAGGCGATCCACGCTTCGATAGTACTGTGCATCTCGTCGTCGGGACGGCGGATATCGACAAAAGAGAGCGCCTCGCAAAACAGATTGCCGAGGTACCCGGCGTCGTCAACGTCCGGCAATTCATGTGCGGAACCGGAAATATCCACGTGACGACCGTGGGCGAAGACGCACAGGAACTCTCCCGAGTTACTCGTGACGTATCCGAGATAGATCTCGAAGTCGAGGACGAACACCTCCTCCAACACGAAGAACATCGCCCTTACCACGCCTTCGGACCGGAAGGACGGCGCGAAGGTCAGTCAATCACCGACTTCATGTCGCTCTCCGGCGGGGGAGAGGTGGTGGAAGTGAGCGTCGCGCCCGGAGCGAAGATAGACGGGATGACGCTCAGAGAAGCAAACGAACGCGGACTCATCGCCTCGGAGGTACTCGTCGTCTCTGTGGAACGCGACGAGAGGGTCCTCACACCGAAGGGAAACACCGAAATCCGCGCTGACGACCTCGTGACACTCTTCGCACGCGGCGGTCTATTGGAGGCGGCGGTCGGCGCATTCAGCGGCGATTAAGCACTCTCGTATTTGCTCGCTTTGTAGAGTATGTACCCGACGAAGACGGTGAGATAGCCTGCAGCGATTGCCATTGTAACTTGCGTTCGATCGACGAGGGCGAGGACGCAGAGAAGAAGTGGCCCTGTGAGTAGCAATCCGTCGAACACGTAGTCGTCGGCACCCGATTCGAAGACCGGACCGAGAATCGGCAGGTCTTCGACGCTCATCTGTAAGCACCTCCTCGCTCGAAGAGCGCTCTCAGGAGGACGAGGACGGGAATGATCTCCAGCCGTCCGATCCACATGTTGAATAGGAACATCACCTTCGCCGCCGTCGGCATCGACGGTCCGGTGATACCGGAGGATAGCCCTACGTTCCCTTGTGCGGAGGCGACTTCGAACACAACGTTCTCCAGAGTGAACTCTCCCGTCGGGAGGACGGTAAGGAGAACGAAGATACCGACGGTGAGGAAGACAACCCAGAGGAACGCGATGATGGCCGCCTCCTTGAACTCGCGGGTCGCCTCCGATTCTGAGAGGTTCCGGTCGTTAATGTTGAAGTACCGGACCGCTGCGTCTGGATAGAATGCGTCGCTAATTCTGAAGGCAGTCCCCTTCACCAGCGTCAACGCCCGGATGAGTTTGATACCGCCGACGGTGGACCCGGCGGCCGCACCGACGACCATGCCGAGCGAGACGGTCAACTGCGCCTCCGGCGACCATCTTGTTCCGAGCGACCCGGCTGTCTGGAACCCCGTACACGATGCGGCCGAGACGAACTGGAAAAGACCGTACCGGACCGCCTCGAACAGCGATTCGTACGTTCCGTTAAATAATAGTATCGCCACCAACAGGAGGGTTCCGAGTCCGAAGTATCCGAACACCCACCGCGTCTGCAAGTCCGTATAGAGGTTCTTCAAGTCCCCTCGGAGCATCAGGTAGTGGACCGGGAACGCGATACTCCCGAAGAACGGGCCGAGTGCTCGGTTCACGTAGTAGTAGGACCCGCCCGCCTTCGGCATCCCCGTGGCGAGTTCAGACAACGAAAGCGCCGCAAGTAACGAGACAAGACCGCCGATAGCGAACGACACCATACTCGCGGGTCCGGCGTTCTTTGCAGCGATACTCGGCAACACGAAGATGCCCGCACCGATCATCGTTCCCAATCCGATGATGTAGGCTTCGAGGAAGCCGAGGTCCCGGGCGAGTTCCTGTTCCCCACTCATTCGCCCTCACCTCGTCGAGGAAGCGCGACGACCGGACGGTCTGACTTCGTCGTGAGTTTGTGCTCAACGTCACCGCTGAGGCGGCGGGCGAGAATCCCGCTACCACGTGGGACGAACACGATGGACGTCGCGTCTATCTCCTTCGCGACGTCAAGTATTGACTCGGCGATGTCAGTTCCGAACGCGATGCGGGTTTCGATGTCGAAGCCTTCTGCTTCGAGTGTCGGCACGATAGACTGGAACACTTTTTCGGCGTACTCCCGTCACTGTTCGACCGACGCTTTGTCGGGTGCGCCGCCCGCCTTCTCGATGACGCTGAGTACCGTGACCGTCTCCGAATCCCCCTGAAGATACGTTATCGCGGCGTTCGCAGTCGTTTCAGCGTCGTCCTCTGACGCGACCGGTACGAGTGGTCGTGCGAAGATGTCCTCGGTCATTGTGTTCGGACCCGGCGAGAGATTTTATTCGCCCTGTGACGCAGGAGAAGTCCCTCGACAGCACCACCTTATCCTTGGGTCGATATCCCCCTCTTCGTCTTCTCCATGTGGGAGCGGTTTGTGCGAACCGGAATATATCCTTCTACTACTTCTCACTCCCCCAGTAAACGTGGGATTTTATCCACATGCAAAAGTACAGGTCGATATGGAACATAGCCCGCCGGACGAACACGACTGCGTCGCCGTCGCGACAGACGGTGACGGCATCGGTCGTCCCGGCGTTCTCTGTCTCCTGAGCCGCGATAAGCTATCACAGCAGATGGAACTTCGAATAGCTGCAGGGATTGCAGACGGCGGTGCACTCGTCGTTTCAGGAGTCGATAGCGAGGAAATCGTGCGGTGGGCACACTCGGAATCGCTCTTGGCGAACGTCGAAGTCGACTCGGTCGAACGTCCGGAGTCTCTGACGGAAGGGTGGCTTACGTCAGTAGTAGACGAACGAGATCTCTCTACGATTGTTGACGCCCGGAGGAATCGCTCTCGCTTCTCGGAATCAGGGAGTATTGAGGTCGAAGCCGACTGTACTGTCGTCACGGTCGAAATTGTCGAGAGAATCAACTCCGTATCGTCGTTACTTGTACCCGTCACCGCTGGCCCTCACGTAGATGCGGTTCTCGACGTATCGAGGGCACTCGCAGAAGCGACCGACTCGTGGCTCGATTTATTCACTGCTGTCGAAGATGACGAAAATCTGCCGAGCGAGGTAGAGACACTACTGTCTCACTGCAGAGAACGCCTTGGGACATTCGAGGACTACGACGAGTGGGTGTACGAGGCACCCGATCCAGCCGAGGCTATCATTGAACAGTCTCAGTACTACGATGTTACGGTTCTCGGCGCTACACAGAAGGGGAAAATCCGAAAGTACATTTCCGGGTCGACAGCGGGCGTGGTCCGTAATTCCGCACAGAATGTCGTTCTCACCGTTAAGGCGAGCGATGTGACGGAGTCACGTTTAGAACAGTGGTTCGGAGAAGGGACTTAGAATCACCATCTACTCATTAAAGTACGGAACTACGAAAGCGACATTTCACGTCTATTCGGATACCGATTCTATCACAGCGCGTAGTCACGCAGATTCAATTACGAGGTATGCCGAGATAAGTAGTGACCCAGTGCTGAGCAATTCGATTAGCCCACATTGAATCTGAGCCCATGGCCGAGACGCGCTCTGTGTTCAGCACGGCCTCGACGAACTGTCATCGGTAGAGAGTTTCAATAGGGCCACCGTGAGGGGTGTCCGCCGTTCAATGGTCGGCGTACCACCGTGACAGGGAATTTATCCCACCTCTTGAACCATCAGTGTATGGGAGATGACCTGAACCTGAGCCGGGCATTTGGCAAGTGCATAGTGTATCTCTTCACCTCACTGCTCGTCGCCATCGTCATTGTGTTCTTCCTCGGAGATTTCTCAAAAACTATTCTTTCTAGCGGTGCCTGTACAGGAGTATTGTCAGGCTACCTGCTCCTCTAACGTGTCTCGATGTGACCGGATAGTCGTACAGTGACGCTCGCCGACCGCATCGGTCGCCGTCCTCCGGTCGTCGCAGGGATGTTTCTCACTGGTGCGAGTGTTTTCGGGATAATACTCGTCGAAGGGTGCCTCCGTGGGCCGTGCTCTCGGGTGTGTCTGGTCTCGGGGATGGCGTTACTGTACCCGAATCTGATGATACTTCCAGTCGACGCGGCACATCCAATGTGGCGTGCGACTGGCATGGGCGTCTACCGGATGTGGCGTGACTCCAGGTACGGCGTTGGTGCAATCCGGATCGGGCTCTCAATGGAGTTCGTGAACGCCGAAGCCGCATTCTACATGACTGCAATCCTCATGTTCGTCTCTGGAACGATCGTGTATCTCTGGATGGAAGAGACGCATCCCGACTTCGGGACACACGACCCGCCTGCTCCTGCGACGGAGCAACCGGACAAGACGGTTCCGCACGACTAGTTCTACCGCTACAAGTCAACACGACTTCCTTTAATTACGGGTCGTTCTTTCTATCGCCCGGATTATTGATAACCTCGGAGTAATTGGTACTGATAGCTTCTAATCCCCAGTATACGATACCGGCGATCCCACCGAAGGCAAACAAGTAGATGACAACCCGAAGTAGGTATTCGAGAAATGTGATATCTTGGACGACGCCACCGTGTAAAACGACGACGGAGAGTGAGTTTATCGGTGCCTCGGCTGGGATGCGGACCACAGCTACGTCGTGTTCAAGCCACGATAGACCATGACGACGCCGATCACGAAGACGACCGTCGCCAGATAGATCGGGCCAAGATGAGTCACCCAATCGTGGGTGAACGCATCTGCCGTGTAGTGCATCGGGAGCGCGAGCGCGAGGCCGACGACGGCGGCGACAACCGTGGTCGCCCACGCCCACCGAAGCCGCTGACGCACACCGTACCACGACAGGGCTGTGATCGCGATCCCCGTCGAGATGATGAACGCGGCAGTGGCAATATGGAGGTGACTGATGTAGTACGCCACCGTCGGATTCAGGTCGGCTTTCGTCATTCCGTCGAGCGTACTGACCCCGAGTTCGAATCCGTTCCCCACAAAGTTCAACACGAGGAATACGACCCCGTAGCCGATGAATGCGACGCCCGCGAGCGTCATCAGCAGTGACCCATTCCGGAGCGATGCCTCAAGTTCGGTCTGTTCTTGCCGTTCGTCTGCGATGGTTTGTTCGGTTGCCATAGTAATTACGTGTGGGCGCCGAGCGAGATGCTCTTCACGCCGTACTTCTGGCAGGCATTTGCCGCCTGCTCCGAGATGAACTCGTACTGGGTGTTGTCTCGGACGTCATCCACCTCGAATCCGATTTCTTCGATGAGTGCCGTATAGCGGTCGACCTGTTCGGCACCGCCGATGCAGGCCGCCCAGAGGTCCTCGTTGTTCTTGATGCTCTCGGGCATCAGTTTCTCGCTGATGATGTCCGAGATGGCGAGCCGCCCTCCAACGGTGAGGACGCGATTCGCCTCCGTGAACACCCGCCGTTTGTCCGGCGTGAGGTTGATGACTCCGTTCGAGAGAACGACGTCGAACGTCCCGTCATCGAAGGGGACGTCCTCAATGTATCCCTGTTCGAAGGAGACGTTCTCCATCCCCGCTTCGTCGCGCAGCTGTCGCGCCTTCGCGAGCTGCTCATCGGTCATGTCCAATCCAGTCACGCTCCCGGTGTCGCCGACGTGTAACGCCGCGATGAAGACGTCCGTACCCGACCCGCTGCCGAGGTCAAGGACGTCGTCCCTCTCTTCGAGGGCGGCGAAATCGAAGTGGTATCCGACGCCGGCGAATGACTCCAGTGCTTCCTCGGGGATCGTATCGAGATCTTGGTCTCGGTAGCCAAGCCGTTCCGCTAGGGGACGGCCCATCTCGAAGTGATACTCCTCAGTCGGCTCCTCCGCGACATCCCGATAGATGCTTTCAACGGCCCGTTCGAGGCGGTCGACGTCGAGTGATTCTGACATATGTCGTCACCTCGATTAGTCGTCGGCCGTTACTTCGGCCGGGGTGTTCACCGTGAGCTGGACGTCTTGGTTAAGCGAGACGAGCGTGTAGACGGGCGCTCGCCGCGCCCACTCGTCGACTTGGTCCTTATCGAGGTTCGGGCTCTCGATTTCGACTTCAACGGTCAGGTTCTCGAAGACGGCGTCGGCATCTCCGAGATCCTTGAGGCTGAAGAGAACGCGCGGGTCGAACTCGGTTCGGACGTCGGTCTGGAGATACTCGATGTCGACGCCGCTCGCGACGGCGTTGATGGTGATGCCGACGTTGATACACGAGGCCAGCGCAGAGAGCGCTGCCTCAACCGGTTCCAGCCGGTCGGTTCCACCGACCCAGCCGCCCGCGTCCAACACTTCCTTCCACGCGCCGTAGGGAATGGTGTACTCCCGGGTTTCGCGTGCAATCGTCTCGCCGCCGAGTGTGTAGCTGTCTACCTTCGCGAGGCTGTGCGCGCACGTCCCTTCGTAGGTGGACCGGGCACCGAGCCCGAGCTGTACCTCGTCGGGATTGTCGGCAGCGTACTCGGCGAATCCTTCGAGTTTTTCGAGGTCCACTCCGTGGGAGACCTGCTGGTCAGCCGCCATCGTTATACGACCTGCAGATGTTCGGAGCGGAGTTCGTCGTCAGTGTAGCCTTTCCCGTGCACTTCGTTCATGTGGGCCTTAGCTAGTTCAATCGCTTCCGTTTCGTTCTCTGACTGGATGATGAACCGGCAATCGGCCGCTGCTGTTTCGCAGTCAAGTTTGTGTGCTTGTGCCATGGTAGTTCAGTTGCCTTTCGGCGGGAAACGGTACGACGTCAAAGGTTAGGTAGCTAACTCGTGACACGCCGGCGGCTGTTGACGCCCGTGCAGACGCTGGAAGGTGGTCACCAGCTGCACGTTGCATCCGACAAAATCGCTCTATCATCACTATCGACGAAATTCGGGAGGAACAAAACGGGTTAGACACATGACACGTCAGTGTCGTGTGTTTATCTCAAACAATACTGCTCGAAGTACACGAGCTCTCGCGTGGATATCACGGCCTCGCTTCGAAGACTAGGCTGGTTGGTGTCTCGGCCGCCCGACGGAAGCACGTGAATCCACCCGCAGTCGCAACTTCGCGGGTCTGTTCCTCGCCCGCTTGTGCGCCGAGCCCGTAGCCCACCTCTTGACTGAGCGAGTTCGGCGTACAGGCTACAGTCGAAATCGAGTACGCGAGGCGGCCAAACGGGGTGAGGTTGTCTTCGACCCGGTCCTTGGCGTAGGGTTCGACGATCATCCACGCACCGTCATCGGCGAGCGTCTCTCGGACGTGGGTCGACACACCCACGGGATCACCCATATCGTGGAAGCAGTTGAACATCGTGACGAGGTCGTAGTCGATACCCCTGTACTCTCGTGCGGTCGCCACCTCGAAGTCGACGCGGTCGCCGACACCCGCTGTTTCCGCCCGCTCACGCGCCACCGCTATCGATGACTCGTGGTAATCGATGCCGATGACCGTCGAGTCGGGATACGCTTCGGCTATGCGGATCGTCGGCGCGCCGTGGCCACAACCCACGTCGGCGACGCGTCCGCCCGCTTTCAGCGTCTCGTCTATCCCGTTAAGTGCCTCGATCCAAGAGACCAGGTTTGCCCCGTAGGATGGCCCGAAGAAGCGTTCGGTGCCGTGGAACACATCTTCGTCGTGTTCGTGCCAGCCGATGCCCTCGCCCGTCCGAAACGCCTCTCGGAGTTCGGGTTCGATCTTCGCTGCCGACGCGACCAATTGGAACGCGCCCGGCATGAATACCGGGCTCTCCTTGTTGGCTAAGATGTGCGCCTGCTCGGGGGAAAGACCGTAGCGGTCGGTCTCGGGATCGTAGGTCACGTATCCGCCGGCAGCCTGCGCGCGCAGCCATTCGCGGACGTAGCGTTCTGCGGTATCCGTTTGCTCGGCCAATTCGGCGGAGGTGAGCGGCCCGGCCTCATCCAGTGCCGCATAGAGCCCGAGATCGTCGCCGATAATCGCCAGCGAGGCATGGACTGTCGCACCGAGGTCGACGAGCGACGTTTCCACGAGTTTGGTCAGTTTCTGTTCGTCGATCGGGTCCGCTTTCGCTCCAGATTCTGTTGCCATTGGCTGTCACTATACAGTCTGTAGGTGCTCGGATCGAAGTTCGTCGTCTGTGTAGTCCTTCCCGTGGACGTCGTGCATATGATTTTTTGCTAATTCGACGGCTTCTGCTTCGTTTTCGGACTGGATGATGAATCGGCAATCGGCTGCAGCCGCTTCACAGTCGAGTTTGTGTGCTTGTACCATGATGGTTCAGTTGCCTTCCGGCAGGATCGATACGGGTTCGAGCGTTAGGTAGCTAACTCGTGGCACACCGGCGCTCGCTGCCGGCGTGTCCACCTTGTGACGATCCGGCAGCGACTGACGCCCGTGCAGATGATGCTTAGCCGTCACTGATTGGAAACAGAGCCTCTCGGATGGGGCGGTTCGCGTTCTCGTTTTCTTCTCAAACAAGTGGCAGTGATACGATGATATTGTGGGACCGACTGGGTGTGCTCGATCATCTTCGATACGGCCGTCTCATCAATCCACGACCGTCTCGAGGGGGACGGTCGGAGTCCGGCGACGGTAGAACTCGTACTGCGACTCTGCCCACTCGTGAGCGTCCTCCGAGTCGGTGTCGAGCAATACACGGACCGTGACGCTGTCTGGGTCGTGGCCGCAGATCGCGATTCGATGGTCAAAAATCCCGATTCCGTACGGCGGGAGATTGTCGTGTAACCAGACGGTGAGATTGCCGCTCGCCAAGGTCTCAGCAGACAGGTCCGGGTAGGTTGACCGGATGTACCTAGCGACGCCCGGTGGGTCGATAATCTCCGTTTCCATGCCATCGATGACTCGCTGGCAGAACTCATCCCGACACGGTTCGAGGAGCGCGATATCGGACCCGACAAAACGGAATCGGTCGGTGTCCTCAAGGAGTGTGAGGAACCGGTTGACGGGGGCGTACGGGTTATCGGATTCGGCGACCGTGACGACCGCATCGGCGCATATCTCGATCGTGAACCCGCTCTCCTCGTTCGGGAGCCACTGCCAGACATCCCGAACCGTCCGCTCGATTTCGACCCGTTCGATCAGTTCCGCAATGGCGGATGCAATGTACGCACCGAGCGGTGTTGCCTCGTACTGGTACTTGTTCCTACGGATCCAGTTACGGTCGTCGAACTCGCTTAGTGTCCGTCGGATTGTCGACGACGAGACGCCAGTCATTTCCCAGAGTTCGGATCGGCTACGGGGACGGACAGTCAGCGCGACAAGCGTCGGGGCACGGTGCTCGGACCGTGCGAGGTACGCGATGTCGTCGATTGGTGATCCCGTGGTCGACCCCATGCGATAAGTACACACGGTTCACTAATAACCATTCCTCTGCTGCGAACCAGTGTTGGACATCGCGCTGTGGCCTCCTTAGCGCCAATATACGTTCTTCAAGGTCTACCGGTATTGAGAGCGCCGAACGTACAGCTCCCCCGAACGGTTGTGGCTGCGCGCGCAGCGACCGAAGGGAGCGAGCACGGAGCAGAGGGTGGGGCGGTGGGGTCTGGGCGGTCCGGCACGTAGCAAAAAAGAAGGGGATGACCGGCTACTCCCACCACCGACCGCGCTCAGGGAAGTACACGGTGCTCCCCCCGTCAAGGCCACGGAGACGCGCCCATTGTACCAGTTCTTCGCCGCTCCGTGAATCCGTACACGTTCGCCTTCATCGATCCATGGCTGATTCGATTTCTCCCAGACAGTCAGCTTCGTTTTCCCACTGTCATCCTCGATGAGTCCGACTTGCTGAATGGCCGGCGGGTCGCTCTCCCACAGCTGGGTCACAGTTCCGTCGATGCTCACCTCTTTGCGATTCACGTCCTTGAGCTTCCCGATGGGAACCACCTGTCCCGGCGCAGTTTGCAACTCCTCAAATACCCCGACGACCGCACCCATCAGGTCTTTCCCACCGACAACGGCTTCACCCAGCCGCCGCCCAATCGCCGCTCGCGACCAGCCATCTAGCTTCTCTGCCAACCGCATCGACTGCGTGTTCACTGCCGCTAACTGTTCCTGCGAAAGTTCTGCACGAGGATCGTCTCGCTCCGGGTCAGCCCACGGATCCACGCTCGCCGCCCGTTTCTGGAACTCAGCACGCCGCTCAGTGTTCTGCTTCGCAGCGACCTCTCGCGTCCGCTTCTCTCGACCGTCTTGCGTTCCCAACTCGGCTTTGGCGCTGATACGCTCCAGCTCTGCCTCCCGCGCTCGAATGCGCTCTTCTTGTTCGAGAGTCGCCCCGTAGATCCGCTCGTCACTAGTGTCGACGATCCCGTCCGGGTGGTTCGCATCCACCTTCGCCTGCGTCTCCATCTGCACCGTCGCTTGGAACTCCGGCGTCTCGTCGACGATCTCGAAGCCGTCCTCGTCCACCGCCGCTTCGTCCGCGTTCTCGAATCCCTGTTCATCGACCGAAACTACTTGACTGGTTACGTTCTTACTTGACATTGGAACTCACTGGTTCCTGAAGGCGCTCACGCGCCCGACACCGCGATGCTACTACATCGCGGTTACTTCGTACCACACTGACCGACAGATCCATCTACGCGCTCTCGCTCGCGCCTTCGCGAGCGCCCCTGGGGCGCGAGCGAGAGCGCTCAGAAGAGAAATGTTCAACCAGCACCGCGCGCCGTCTCACCGAGTACAGCGAGGTGAGGCTTGGAAGACGAACGGAGTGAGTCTTCCAGCGACCCGCCCGGAGCGAGCGTCCAGCTTTAAGCCGTTTCTCGTGTCCGGCCCGGACTGTGGGTCTGTGTCCAGGGCGACGGTCGTGAGCACAGCGAGTCGTGGTGTGACTCGCCGCGCGGAACGGCCCAAAGCGCTGGAACGCGAAAGCCCGCGAGGGGCGCAACCGAAAACGCGCTTAATGCTGGCGTCGAGACCAGATTTACTTTAGCCCGGAACGGGCGCTCGCGGTGCGGGGAGCGCCCGCACGCCCGGAATGGTCGGTCGCGAGTGACGCGGAGGGCGGAATGCGGCGAGCGGGGCGGGCCGGAGAGAAACACCAAAATAGGAGGTGTCAGTGCACCTGCCTACCGAACCTCGATCTTGTGCTGAAATTCCTATAATTTGAGAGAACGGGCCTGCTGCATACAGAGGATATATTTAGCACGATCTCTGACACTTATTCCTAAAATTCGAGTTGTAATAAGTACCGATTTTCCTTTTTTGGCATACAACACTCGTACCGATCGACTCGGGTTTCGATAGCAGATAGGTTCCAATTGGGATTCTTCACGATTTGCTGGTTTCAAAGTCTAAAGAGACCGGCGTCGCAGGAAGTCACCGACCATGGCGAACTGGGGCGACTTTTCAACGTTGATATCGACTTTGAACACCAGCATACATACTAGATTGAGATATCCACTCTCAAGATAACACGGTGACAACTCATATTCCAAGCCCCCTCTTTGGAATCACACTTACTCGAATCAGGGTTGGATCTTTGTACCCACTAAGCGAGTAGAACTCGTTGAGATCGTTTCACGCCACAGAAGTAACTACGAAATCGCCGGTGTGAGGTCATCTGATTAAAAGATAGATCAACCACACTCAAGAAAGCGTTCGACTACCAACCGGTACGAATCTACATTCATAAGACAGAAGAAACGATTTGCAAAGAATAATGTTAATTGTTTTTAGTTACAATCTATATCAGTCTGGATAGCTATCAGACGGTAGGTGAACTATCCCTGTAGATAATCTCTATGTTAGACAAACCACACAGCGGAATATTCGGGTCACAGAAATGGAACGCAGAGAGTGTCCGCTTGAGCAAGCGAGCGCTGTTGAAAGCAACAGGGGCGTTCGCTCTCGCTAGCGCAGCACTTTCAGTGCCGGTCAGTGCAGCTACTGCCATCGATGTCAGATACGGTGGGTGTAAGTCAGTCAAGATCAGCAATGTGACAGGCACCGATGTAGTTACCGTCGACATCTCGTACGTCGACGAGAACGGTGATGGTCGAGGACCGGTTCCGATTCCAGCGACCCCGTCGTCCGAAGATCCTTCTCGATATCCCCATCCAGTAGATGGACCGCTAACGGTCCGTTACCTCGAAAATCAGGATACGACGTTCGTCCGGATTGACGGCGGTCGGAACACTGCGATTCGGCAGATCACTGCGAACGATAGCGCCGGAGACACTGTCACCACGGTACAAAATCCCAAATCAGACTGTATCCAGAACAGTGCACCCACTGCGCAGTTCACAGCTTCGTCAGCTACTCCGATTCTCTACGAGGAGGTCACCTTCGACGCGTCTGAGTCTGGTGACTCGGACGGCGAAATCGTCCTCTACGAGTGGGACTTCGATAGTGATGGGACCGTAGACCACGTGAGCAGCCTCCCTAGTGACGCTGTGTACACCTACCAGAGCATCGGGATGAAAGACGTCACGCTCACCGTGATGGACGACCTTGGGGGAACGGGGAGTGTTACCAATTCGATCTCTGTCGGTCTCCCGCAGAACGGGCTACGTCTCTGGCTCAGAGCCGACGAGGGAGTCGTCGAATCGGGTGGAGATGTGTCGATGTGGCAGGATCAGAGCGGAAACCACTACGACTTCACCACCGCCGACGAGACGGAACGCCCGGCCCTGGTTTCGAACGCGGTGAACGGTCGGGCCGCATTGCGATTTGACGGAACCGGTGACCGCCTACAAAATGAGAGCACTCTCGGCATCCCGAATGACAGTGGGCGGACGTTCTTCGTCGTCTGTAAATACGATCAAGCGGTACTTGACCAAGGGAAACGCTCACCCGTTCTGATGCAAGGGCTGACTGGATCGAGCACGAACCACTACGGCTTCGAAGGGAATAGTTACCGGGAGACGGACAACAGAAACTACGTCTACCTCGTAGGGAGTAGCTATCGGACTAGTGTAGAACTTGATGCCACGTATAACGTCCACACGCTACGAACGACTACGTTTCCGGCTTGGGAAGACATAGCCAGCACCACCACGTACTATGTCAACGGGGTCGATAGCGGTTCGCTCTCTGAGATCACGTACAACCATGTGGATTTCAATGGCGACACGAGTACGCTTGGGTCGTTCGCACATCGGGCAGAGAGCGGATACAGTTCACATCACGGTGACATCGCGGAGGTTCTCGCTTACGACGAGGCGCTGAGTGATGATGAGCGTCGCGTAGTGGAGCAGTATCTCTCGGAAAAATACGGTCTCTGATCGAACCAACCGCTCAGCTATCGGAAGAGAGTACCAGTTAAGAGAAGCGGGGTTGATTCGGGCCAAAAGTCCTCTCTGCCGGATCTTCCTCTTAGAACGCCATCGGATCACTGCCAGAAGAAGAACGAACCAAAGCCGGACGTACGTTCGGTTATCTCTATAAAAGGAGAGGAGGGGAAGTGTGCTGCATACGCGCTCTCTATTCAGCACGACCATAGCAACCTCACCAAACGCTGTTAGAAGCGAGTGCTGACTATAGAGGAACGTCATCCCGCAAGTGATTCGAGTTTCTGAACAATTTTCGCGTAGAGATCAGGTGCGCAGTACCATCCCTCGTCAATCATCGCATCGATTACAGTTCGTGCTTCGTCGACACTGATCGTTCCATTGCTGGCAGGTACCAATGCGAGATATGCTGTTCCTCGGGTCGTGATTCCTTCGGTTGCAGCGACGTCACGACCGTATGCCTCATCCATTACGGCCACGCCATCGTGAGCGGCGGCGCAAGCGAGAACAGCGACATCAGCATCGCTGAGATTATCGTTTTGCTGGAGCCGTGACGCGAGTGCTGTGGGCTCACCCGAGACGACGGTGAACAGACCATCCTCGACACCACACTCTATACGACGAGCGTCCGGATACCCCTGTTCGATACCGATTTCGACGACCTCCTCGTAGACACGGTCGGGGATTACGCACGGCCCGTCGAGATGCCGGACGAGACCGAGACGATCGACTTTCGCGAGGTAGATGAGCGGCGTGGTGTCAACGACCCACATTCACAGTGCCTCGAGATCCGAGTCGAGGTGGTCGCCCGCAACCCAGGTAATGTCATGCTGCTTGGCGAGTTGAGCGAAATCCCAGACGGACATCTCTGCGAGTTCAGCTGCCTTGCTGAACGTGACGGTCCCTGCTGCGAGCTTCTCGAGTGCCCGTTTCCGACGCCACTCCTCCAGCCCCTCGGAAAGGAGCTTTCGGACGGCCGTACTCCGATCGAGATTCTCGTCTTCGAGGTATGTCTCGAGTTCGGCCTCCAACTCGTCGGGTACACGTGCTGAGATCGTTCCCATACTGTTTACTTTGTATGCAATGTATACAAGCGCTTCGGTGATTCCGCTGTGGATCTCGTTTGTACCCCTGTCACGGACAGATGGATGATGAGCAAAATCGGTCGAACCTCTCTAATTCCCGCCAAAAGCAGCGTGGCCGATACAGAGGGTGTCACCATCAGAGGTAGGTCAACGCAATATTTTCAAGGGGAGAAAAAATGTTAGAAGTATGAACGCAACCCAAAAGAAACGTCTTGGGAACGTGGTAGGCATAATCAGCATTGCCATCTCTCTTCTCATCATAATCTCTTGGGTTATGGGTCTCATCTAAATTCGAGGCTGAATCGAAAGCGTCCAGCATCGTCTTTGTGGCCGGCACAGAGAGTGACCGATTCGCGCTCTGCATCCAGCACGGGTGTGAAAAACGGTCACCAACTCGGTGATTACATCGAACCCTCTACGGATGGTCGGTCGCGAGCGAGCGGAGGTCCCGCGAACGGAGTGAGCGGGACGCCGTGAGCAAGCTCACCGGACGGCGGCAGCGGCGAGCGGGACGGGCCGGTACGTACACACACCTGTCCAGCCGGTCACGTCGCTCGGTGAGCCATCTACAGTCCTGACGAACTCAGAAAGGGCGAGGCCGCCTCGGTCACCGGGAGACGTAGTCTCCCGACCTCACGGCGCGAAGCGCCGTGAACGTCCCCCGACCCTGCAAGCATCACAGGCACGAGGCATGCAGCGGCGTCCTCGTGAGTGGAGTTCCCGCGAGTGGAACGAGCGGGAGCACGGAAGACGAGCGGAGCGAGTCTTCAGGAGCGAACGAGGACCAGCGAGACTTCGTCTCGCGCGGTCGCGGGACGTCGAGCGAGCGAGGGCTTTCGGATGTCGACTCCTACCGAATCAATCCAGTATCCCGTCAGCTGTCTCCGGTGACCAAGTCCTCGATGAACCGAAAGCCGTTCACGAACGTCACCGAGTCCCCGTAGCCCTCGCTCGAGAGTACAGTTGCAGCCCCTTCGCCGGCCGCGATATCGGTCGTATAGATGTACACCTCGGTCGCCGTCCCCGCGCTGAGGTGCTGGGCAGCTAGGGCGGCGAGGGCGGCGTCCGCCCGCTCAACCTCATCTGCGGGCCGGTCGTCGGCGTTCGCGATGTATCGCTGGACGCCGTTCATCGCCCGCGAGACGATGGGCTCCGAAAACTCAAGCGGCGCCGCAACCGTCGCCCAGCCCTCGCCGATCGCGGCGTCGATGGGAGGGGCCTCGAGGTCCGAGTCATCGACGGTCAGCTCCTCGTACACCCGTTCAGGGAGGACGAAGGTGATGTCGTTTCGGCGAGCGAACCGCCGAACGGCCTGGTACCGACTGTTCGATGGCGTCCCATCGCGACGAACAGGCCGGTGTCGGCGATGTGGAGCCGGCTCACGCGTCGTCAGCCGTGTCGCCGTCGTCGATGTCCAGTCCGTCGAGTCCCGCCCCTGCTTCCTCGATGTCATGGTGCTCGTGGACGATGGGCCGGAGCGCTTGCAGGATCATCTCTGCAGCCAGCGGCGAAATATCGAGATCCTCGGCCATCAGCCGGTGAGTGACTTCGCCACGTTCCCGGGCGACGGCGTAGGTGAGCGCCGTTGCGAGGCCGGCGATACCGTGGCGGTCAATGTAGGTGTCGATGTCGGCGTTTGTCTTCCGCCGACCCAGTCGCCTCCTAACTTAGATCAACCGCATCGAGTCGCCGGGATCGTCGCCGATGATGTCTGCCAATCCGTAAACAGTGATCGCGTCCGTGTAGCCTTGCGCTCGGACTGCGTTCTCGATGCCCTTTCTGGCTGGTTTATCGTCTGTGAGTACGACAACACCCGCTGTTGAGCGGTCTCTGACGTACTGGATGGCGAGCCCGGCGAGAATCGCGTCAGTTTTCTCGGCCTCGTGTTCGGCCTGGTCGGTTTCGTTCGCAATGGTTCGTCTGGCGATATCGCTTGCGGCGACAGCATCGCCATCGGTTGGTGAAGGAGCATCGATGATCTCGGCCCACCCCTCGTTGAGTGCCGTCCGGACGCGGTCCGTCTCCGGGCCACCGAGTTCACCGATTACGCGCCGGGGAAGTTTGCAGACGACGCCGGCGTTCTGAACTGCACTTCGGAATCGCCGATACTGCGGATTCGAGGGGTGGCCAATCGCATAGAAGATGTTTGCGTCGACGAGAACGTCCTGGTCGGCAGCAAATGGTGCGTCAGTACCCATCCGACAGACTTACCGATCGGCGTCTGACGAGTGGGTTGGAGCACCAGATATCTCGTCAAGGTTAGGGAGATCAATTTCGTCATGCACGTCCGGGAACAGATACTCGAAGAACGGATCATGCTCTTGACCGACGGCCAATGCCGGCTTGAGCGCGTAGATGATCATCATCGCTTCCGTCTCGCGAACGTCGATATCGGTGGCGACCATCCGCTGGGTTGTCTTGCCCGCGAAGTGGAGTCCAGCACCCCGTAGTGCGGCGATGAGCTTCCCGATGCCGTGGCGGTCGATGAAGTACTCGACGTCCTCATCGACTTCCTGGAGCGCGAGGGCATGAAGGACGGTCGGCGTGATGATGATCGGGACGTACTGCTCGACGATGACGATTGGGTCAGCGGTCAGTTGTTGGGGGCGCGTCGAGTCATCGCGGTCGACGAGGCCGAGGTTGACGAGCCGATCGACGTACTCGTAGGTGGTCGATTTCGAGAGATCGAGCGCCTCCATGATCTTCGGCGGGGCGACCGGGCCCCAGTAACAGACGTAGACGTAGACGCGGGCCAGTGCCGGGTGGTTGAGCAGCTGGACGACTGTCTCGAGTCGGGGGGCGTTCTGGGCCAGCGTCTCTGGTTTAAGCGTCTCTTCGTCCATCACATCCGTTGGGGGCGGGTCGAGTACGTCGATCCCGCCATCCGGACGAACGCGGTCGTGATCAGCGGTCATACTCGTTAGTTCGAAGTCCATGTACTTCACACTAGCGACGCCAGTAGCTGGCGGTAGTGGAAACGTCACGGCTTTGTTGAAATTCTCTACCGACGATAGTTTGTTGAGAACGTCCGCTGACCAACCTGTTTCTCCGACGAAGTCAGTCGTCAAGTGCGCCGATGGTATCGAGGTAGTCACGGACCGCTTGGACAAACAGCTGATAGCGCTCCAGATCTTGCAGCGCATTGTAGACAACGTCGTTATCGATGATTCGACCATATGTGTGCGACAATACGTTACGGAAACGGGCTCCCTGTGCCATCTCTTCGGCCAGCGTCGATGAGAGCACTCCAATTTCACCGAGTGCTCGCATCGATTCGGGATTGCTAGCCGGTGGGTGCCCGCGTTCGTGCTTGACGAGTTCTTCACCGATGTCGATCGAGGCTTCTGTCATCTTCACAAACCGGCGCTCGACGATATCACGAGTATCCGAATCGGACTTGTATTCGTCGCGACTGAGACGCTGCTTCCGGGCAAGCACACCGAGGCTCTCCTCAATGGTTTCGACAGCAGTCAGAATCCTGTTGAGACGGTCCGCTGGAAACCTGTCAGTCGTCATCCGTCATTCTCCGACTCGCCGGAGACAGGCACCCGATCATCACCGTCAAGATGGGCATTGATTCTGGCCAGCGCTGCGTCGAGTCGTTCGCGCGGTGACTGCGGTTCGGTATCACTCGTCGTTATCTGCTGCCGGAGCTCAGCGGCGCGTTCTTGATCGCCGATGAGGAGGACACCATTCTCGAAGATCGCCTCTGCGAGCGCTGGCGAGACTGCGTGGAGATCGACGAGATCCACGTCATCCGTCCCGAGTGTATCGCTTAGATCAGCACTTAGTCCAAGGAAGATATCGTTGTAGCTCGGATCTGATGGGCGTTGAGCGTCGAATTCGACCGCGATATCGATATCGCTTGCTGAGTGCGTTGTTCCGGTCGCGTGTGAGCCGAAGAGAATCACAAGTTGGACCGGATGCTCTCGAAGGACGCCGAGGAGGGCGTCGAGATCGAGGGACGCATTGAGAGCAGTCGATTCGACAGTTCTCATTGTCCGAAATCAGGTTCGCCGGCCATATAAAAGCGGAGGTGCCCTTGGATACTGTATCTTGCAGATAGCTCAGATGTGAGAAGATTCCCGAGACTCCGAGGACTCGAGATCCGATTACAGATGTCTCGCTTCCAGCTCGCTTCCGAGTCGTACGCCTCCACTGCTTCAAACAGCTCCTTCGCCGAGTGGAACTCCCCCAGTAAGACGACCTCGTCTGGAGCGTCTCGAATCGCATCCCGGAGCACACGAATGATCCGTTCACCAGGGTTCCAGTCTCGCCAGATCCGTTCGTGGTGTCCTGTCTCGATAAAGCGGTCGATACGCTCTGTGATGGCCGACTCGTTAGTCGTTAGCCACGTCAGCTGGTCTTCGGAGAGGTTCTCCTCTTGGACTCGCAGGAGCTTCTTGAACGCACGTCTGGCGTACTCGCGATACTTTCTCGACCTGCTGCCACAGTCGGGTATCGGTGACATTGCCACGCGAAACCCGACGTTCCTACTCGGATTGGCCGCACTCTCGGTGGTCCTCGTCGCACCCGCTGAGGAGTGGCTCTTTCGCGGTGTCGTTCAGGGTCGTCTCCGGCAGGGGGTCGGGCCTACTCCCGCGATTGCGGGGTCGAGTCTCCTGTTCGTGTCGATACACCTCGCGAATTATTCAGGTTCACTCCTTCCTGTCTTCGCCGGCGCATCGCTCATCGTCGTCGTCGGGTGTGTCTTCGGTGCACTGTCCGAATACACCGACAACCTCGCAGTCCCCATCATGACACACGCGACGTACAACGTGGTGTTGCTGATCCTCTCCTACATGTCGATATAGTGGGTTAGTCCATCAGACGGACATCGCCGAAGATGGCTGTCCCGTTGATGATGAGATCCGGCTCACCGGTTGGGTGTGATCGTCGGAGATCGCGGATCGTCCCGAAGATGGACGTCGATTCAACGACGACGACCCAGTCGCCGGGGACAACAATCTCGGTATCTCCGAAGATCGCGACCGCCTCGACAGTGCTCGGCGTGGGGACGTCTACACCCCGAAGGTCAAGCCGGGCATCCTCAAATACCGCGGTAATACCACTCTCGTCGGTCATTCCGTTCTCCGTGATGGAGATATCGGAACTCAGGATACCGGGGTGGCGACGTCTGCGGAGGAGCGAGATGCCGAAAAGCACGACTAGGAGGGGCCAGAACTGACGGGCTTGGGCGCCGGTCAGGACACCGAACTCAACGAGCAGCCAACCGGTACCGACGAGGAGGAACGTCCCCGGCCAGAGTAGGTGGCGAGCGCGTTCGCTCACGAGTCGGTAGCCGCCGTAGACGACGAGTGCGCCAGCGAGGAATACTTCGAAGCCGTCGACAGCGACTACGCCGGTTGTGTCTGCGAGGAGGATGAGTCCGAGCACGACGACCAACCCGCCGAGGAGTCGGCGTGTTCGGGGCGGACGAGAAGTGGTGATTGATTGTGTATCGCTCATGGGTACTGCTCCGGTGAGCCCGCTCGAAAGCGGGAAGTCACGTGAGAGTATGATCAACTCGTGAGGTATTAAACAACGCCGTGAGAGACGCAGACGCCGTTCTCTCAGTTCTTCCCTCCTTCGGGAAGGATTCGTAGATTTCGGCGTCATTATTTCCGCAGACTACGCTCCCGTTCCTCATACCGTACGACACCTCCCGCGCGACCGTCCGCGACGACGTCTCGGGTGGGTGGAGCCGCAACGAGTACCCTGAGATAGGCATACACCGAATTCACGGACTAGACACAGGGTGGTGCCGACTCGGCGGAACGGTCGATGTTGGGGCAGAAAATACCGCTGGCTGCCTGCGCGCTCTTGTTTCACTCGTCGTCAGTGGCCCTCCTTGTACGCTTTCACGAGCGCTTGCATCGCCTCGCGTGCGTCGCCGAACAGCATGTACGTATTGTCGTTCGTGAACAGCGGATTCGGGATATCGGAGTATCCCGGACTGAGGCTCCGCTTATTCACGATGACCGTCTGGGCGTCCCAGACGTGGAGCACTGGCATTCCTGCGATTGGGCTCGCCTCGCCGGAGAGGGCGGTCGGATTCACCACGTCGTTTGCACCCGTGACGATGACGACATCGGTTTCCGAGAAGGTCGGGTTGACCGCCTCCAGTTCCTGCATCTGCTCGTAGGAGACGTTCGCTTCGGCGAGGAGAACGTTCATGTGACCGGGCATCCGCCCGGCGACCGGGTGGATGCCAAAGACGACCTCGACATCGTTCGCTTCGAGGAGCGTCGCGAGTTCGGCGACCGCGTGCTGGGCCTGCCCGACCGCCATCCCGTATCCGGGAACGACGACCACCCGACGCGCGATGTCGAGCAGCATTGCCACCTCCTCGGGTGAGGTCGACATAACGTTCCCTTCGTAGATGTCGGAACTGTCCTCGTCACTGGAATCGGTGGCTCCGTATCCACTGAAGAGGACGTTCGTGAGCGTCCGGTTCATCGATCGACACATGATAACTGTGAGGATGACCCCCGACGCGCCGACGAGGGTACCGGCGATAATGAGGACGCTGTTGTCGAGCGCGAACCCGGTCGTCGCGGCGGCCAATCCCGAACAGGCGTTCAGGAGGGCGATGACGACCGGCATGTCGGCACCACCGATTGGAATAACTAGTAAGACGCCGAGAACCGAGGCGGCGGCGACTACCACCCAATAGGATGGCACCCACTCGGCCGCCGGGAGCACGCCGAAGAGCTGGTTCTGGGCGACGAGCGACGCGCCCGCGACCACTGCAACGACGAGAACCGCGAGCTTGAGGACGTTCTCCCCCGAGTAGCGAATCGGGTCCTTGAGAGCCCCCTGAAGCTTCCCCGCGGCCACGACGCTCCCCCAGAACGTGACGGCCCCGATGAGCCCTGTGATGGCCGCTGCCGTCGTCGTCTCGACCGGCAGTGCCGCGGACGCCGACGGTCCGAGGAGGTCGATGAGTTCCGCGCCGGCCACGAGCGCGGACGCGCCGCCGCCGAAGCCGTTGAACAGGCCGACGAGCTGCGGCATGTCCGTGGTGTCGACGGTCACCGCGAGCCACGTGCCGATACCAGCTCCGACGAGAAGCGCCGCGAACAGGACCAGCGGTGAGAGGATCTCGAACCAGAGGATGGTGATACCCACCGCGACGGCCATTCCGGTCGCCGAGATCAGGTTTCCGCGACGCGCCGTCCGGGGATGCGTCATGTCCCGAAGGCCGAGAATGAACAGAACGCCGGCGGCGAGGTACGCCAGTGAGAGCGTCTCCGACGGGAGCCCGACTGCGATACCTGGCACGGGTCAGTCCCCCCGCTGTCGGAAGCTCCGGAGCATTCGGTGACTCACCAAGTAGCCGCCGACGACGTTGACAGTCGCCATGACGACCGCGAGGAAGCCTAAACCCGTCGCGAGCGTCGAGTGGCCCGACCCCGCGACCACGACCGACCCAATGAGTGTGATGCCGGAGATAGCGTTCGTGCCCGAGATGAGCGGCGTGTGGAGCGTAGCCGGGATCTTCGTGATGATCTCGTAGCCGACGAACCCGGCAAGGACGAACAGCGTCAGGTTCTCGATGAACGCCATCACCGCCACCTCCGCGCGTTAACCATCGTTCCCTCCGTCGTCGGCTTCCGCATCCGTTTTAGTAGCCGGATCTGTGTCGATACCGCTATCTCGGTGCGAGGAACGGATTGCGCCCTCGTGAACGAGGAGTGTGGCATCGATGATTTCGTCGGTAGTGTCGACGTGGAGAGCGCCGTTCCGAAGAACGTGGTTGAGAAAGTTAGCGACGTTGTTTGCGAAGAGTTGACTAGCCGTCCGTGGGACAGCCCCGGGTAGATTCGTTCGACCGATGATAGTGACATCGCCGTACTCAACGGACTCTCCGGGCCGCGTCGGTTCGCAGTTGCCACCGCCCTCGGCCGCGAGATCGACGACAACGGAACCGGCGGCCATCCCGTCGAGCATCGCCTCGGTCACCAGCGTCGGGGCGGGCCGGCCGGGGACCGCCGCCGAGGTGATCACGACGTCCGCCGCGCCGACAGCGTCGGTCATGGCTTCCCGTTGCTTCTGATAGAACTCAGGGTCCTGTTCGTGTGCATAGCCGCTCGCCGTGACAGTCGTGTCTGTCTCAAGATCGAGCTGTACGAACTTCGCACCGAGACTCTCAACCTCCTCCTTAACGGCGGGTCTGATATCGTAGGCCCACACTCGCGCGCCGAGTCGCTTCGCGGTCGCGATGGCTTGCAGCCCGGCGACGCCCGCGCCGACGACGAAAACATTCGCGGGCTGAACGGTCCCGGCCGCGGTCATCTGCATCGGAAACAGTTTCGGGAGCGCGTCGGCCGCCGTGACGACCGCCTTGTACCCGCCGAGGCTCGCCATCGACGTCAGGACGTCCATGCTCTGTGCTCGGCCCGTCCGGGGAAGGAGTTCGAGCGCAAACGCGGTGATTCGGCGGTCGGCGAGGGCGTCGAGGGTCGCGTCGTCGACGGCGTAGGGGCCGAGCATTCCGATGATGGTCTGGCCGTCCCGGTAGGGGTCCGCGCCGCCGTCGAGGCGGGCGCCGAGACCGCGGACCTGGAGGACGACGTCGGACCGGTCGAACACCGCCGTACGGTCCTCGAGGACCTCGCATCCGGCCGCCGTGTACTCGTCGTCGCTCCAGCGGCTCGCCCTGCCGGCACCCGCTGCTACGAGCACGTCGAGGCCGTTGCCGATCAGCTTTCGCGCGACCGGTGGGACGAGCGCGACGCGAGTCTCGCCCATCGCCGTCTCGTCCGGGACACCAATTTTCATCAGTTCCGTCGCGGTGTCACGGCCTCGTGAGAGCTGTGCCTCGGTCGGATGCCGTTCACCGCCAACTCGTCCACCCGCCGTCCACAACGAGCGATTCGCCGGTAACATAACTCGCCAGATCGCTCGCGAGGAACGTGGCGGCGCCGGCGATGTCTTCGGGTTGCCCGTATCGGCCGAGCGGGACCATCTGGGTGAACTGCTCGGCCTGCGCGGCGGCCGCCTCGGGATCCGTCGCCTCGCCACCGATCATCGTCTCGATGCCGCCGGGATGGATGGCGTTGACACGGATGCCGTGCTCGCCGAGTTTGTGCGCGAGAGAGTAGGTAAGCATGGTCAATCCACCCTTCGAGGCGGAGTAGGTCGGCCAGTTCCCGTTTCCGAACAATCCTGCGATGCTGGAGATGTTGATGATGGACCCAGCACCGTTAGCTGCCATCCGCTTTCCGGCAATCTGCGACCCGAAGTACGCACCCTTGAGATTGATATCCATCATCTGTTGGAACTCATCCTCGGTGACGTCAAAGAACTCCTCGGCGTGCCAGATGCCGGCGTTGTTCACCATCACGTCGACGCCCCCGAACTCGTCGGTCGCCTCGACCACACTCTCCAGATCCGCCCGATCGGTGACGTCACAGTCGACGAACACCGACGACGCGTCGGTCGTTTCTTCGATCGCCTCGTGAGTCGGTTGGCCTCCTTCCTTCGGCTCCTCACGAACGTCGGCAACGACGATTGCGTCGGCGCCCTGCTCTGCGAATCCAAGCGCGATTCCGCGACCGATACCCGAACTTCCGCCAGTGACGACCGCGATACGGTCATCGAGGAGTGACATGACTCTAATACCTCACAAAGAATAAACACGTCATCAGATTTAAATCCGTAGGATGTCCCAATCCGTATCAACCATACAGAGCTATCAGACTGAAGCGATCGGCGGTAGTTTGAATTCCCCATTGTTGGGGATCTCTAAAGCGTCCTGCGTGACGCGCTCAATGCGGACCCGGACGTCCTCTGTAGTGGAGATATTTCTCGTTCGCTCCGTCAAATCAGCGGCTGCGCCGTTGAACGGTAGTCCGTTGAGGCACCAACTCATCTGCGGGCCTCGGTACACAGCAACGTCCTTCGGGGTCGGTAGCTATTGCCGACGGTGCACCGAACTCCAAGAGATAGCGGATGAGAGTGGTACGCCGTGGCCAGAGTAGCGAGAGCGACCCCGACGTTAATCAGTTAGGTGATGCAATCACTCACCAATGGCCAATGTGAGGCGGCTCGTGCTGGATCTGTTGAAACCGCATGAGCCAGACGTCGTCACGTTCGCTGAATCGGTCGCCGGCTGCGACGGTGTTGCCGGTGTAAACGTCGTCTTGATGGAAACTGACAAGGAGGTTCAAAATGTGAAGCTGACTATCGAAGGAGATTCCATTCCAGTCGACGCCGTCCACGACACCGTTGAGGACCTCGGCGGAACAGTGCATTCTATCGACGAGGTGGTCTGCGGGGAGTTCATTGTCGAAGAAAGCAAAACGCCGCAGGATTGAGCACATCATGGTCTCCCGTCTGAAACGCCTGCTGAGAGCGCTGGAGCGCGATGACGTTCGCTCCATCTCGCGGCGATATTTCATCTCGAACGGCTTCGACGGCGCACTCACCAGCGTCGGCGTCGCTGTCGGCTCGTATCTCTCGGGCGTCCCCGACGGACTGACCGTCTTCAAGATCGGTATGGGTGCCGCGATCGGGCTGGGCACGTCCGGGGTCTGGAGCGTCTGGGAGATCGAGCGCGCGGAGAAACGAGCCGAACTCAAACGTATCGAACACGCCATGTTGACCGACCTCGACGAGACACGGATTCAGCGCCAAAAGGCCGGCGCCCGTCAGGTGAACGCGCTGATGAGCGGTATCGGTCCGGTCATCGGGGTCGTGTTCCCGATGACTCCGTTCCTCTTCGAGGAATCGCTCTTGAGCATGCGCGGGGCCACGTTAATCTCCATCGGCGTCGCCGTCTCCATTCTCTTCGTGTTCGGTGCGTACCTCGCCGACATCTCCGAACAGAACTGGATCGTGGCCGGTGCCCGAATGGGTCTAGCTGGCATCGTCGTCGCG
This sequence comes from Halogeometricum sp. S1BR25-6, assembly GCF_031624495.1. Taxonomy (NCBI): domain Archaea; kingdom Methanobacteriati; phylum Methanobacteriota; class Halobacteria; order Halobacteriales; family Haloferacaceae; genus Halogeometricum; species Halogeometricum salsisoli. The sequence continues at coordinate 206,241 of NZ_JAMQOP010000005.1, forward strand.
TTGCTGAACATCATCCTGCCTGGGTAATATGACCTGGCACGACCGCCCTCTCGATGTCGTATTCGAGAACGTGGACAGCGATGCTGACGGCCTCTCGACCGAGGAGGCTCGGCGGCGGTTCGAGGAGTTCGGCGCTAACGAAATCACGAGCGAGGAAGGTCGGGGAGCCCTCGAGGTCCTCGTCTCGCAGTTCACCAGCGGTCTGGTGCTCGTCCTCGTGGGCGCCGCGGTACTCTCGGTTGCCGTCGGACACGTCGTCGACGCCGTCCTCATCACGGTTATCCTGCTCGCCAACGGCATCTTCGGGTTCGTTCAGGAGTACCGCGCCGAACGGAGCCTCGAGGCACTTCGGGAACTGGCCGCCCCGAGCGTGATGGTCTACCGGGACGGAGCGCGACAGGATGTTGATATCAGCGAGGTCGTTCCCGGGGACGTGCTGGTACTCGAACAGGGTGACGCGGTCCCGGCAGATGCTCGGATCGCAGAGTCGGCGAGCCTGCAGGTCGACGAGGCACCCCTGACCGGCGAGAGCGTTCCCGTCGAGAAATCCTCGGAGGAACTCGACAGTGAGACGCCGCTGGCCGAGCGCGAGAACATGGTCTACCGGGGCACGACCGTCACTCGCGGCCGGGGCGAAGCGGTCGTCGTCGAGACCGGCATGGACACGGAGATGGGGACCATCGCGACCGAACTGTCGGAGGCCGAGACGCGCCAGACGCCGCTCCAGCGCGACTTGGACCGCCTCGGCCGACGGATCGGAATCGGCGTTCTCGTCCTCTCGGCGCTCGTGATCCCCTTCTTGGTGTTTCGCGGTACCGCACTGCTATCTGCGGCACTGACGGCCATCTCGCTCGCCGTTGCCGCCATCCCCGAGGGCTTGCCGGCAGTCGTCACGCTGACGCTGGCGCTGGGCGTCCAGCAGATGGCCGACGAGAACGCGCTCGTCCGGACCCTTCCGTCCGTCGAGTCACTCGGCTCGGTGGACGTCGTATGCACAGACAAGACCGGGACGCTCACCGAGGGGAAGATGCGCGTTGCTCGCCTCTGGGTCCACGACGAGGTGATCGATGATGCGTTCGACCCCGAAGACGACCGCGTCGGAACCCTGCTCCGAGTCGGGGCGCTGTGCAACGACGCCGATGACGAGCGCGGCGAACCGACCGAGCAGGCCCTGCGTCAGGCCGCCATCGACGCGGGTATCGATGTCGACGCGCTCCGGAACGACACTCCCCGCGAGGGCGAAGTTCCCTTCTCGTCGGACCGCAAGCGGATGGCGACCGTTCACGCCGACCGCATCCGCGTCAAAGGCGCTCCCGAAGTTGTCCTGGAGCGGTCGACACGCGTCTTGACCGCCGACGGCGTCGCCGAGTTGGATGAAGCGACTCGAAATCGGATTCGAGAGCAGGTCGAAACGTTCGCCGACAGCGCACTGCGCGTCCTCGCGTTCGCCGACAAGCCGACCGACGACGGTGGCGACCCCGAGGAGAACCTGGTGTTCGTCGGTCTCCAGGGACTCATCGACCCGGCCCGACCCGAGGTCGCAGACGCGATCACCGAAACCCACCTCGCGGGTATCGACGTGAAGATGATCACGGGCGACAATCGCCGAACTGCGCAGGCCATCGGACGCGAGGTCGGCATCGAGTCCGACGTCTTGACCGGTCCCGAGTTGGATGCGATGGACGACGCCGAACTGCGCGAGCGTGTCGAAGATGTGGATATCTACGCTCGGGCGACGCCCAGTCACAAGGTGCGCATTCTGCGCGCGCTGCAAGACGATGGGCGGACGGTCGCGATGACGGGCGACGGCGTCAATGACGCACCCGCACTCAAGAACGCCGACGTCGGCATCGCCATGGGCGTTCGGGGCACGGACGTCGCCAAGCAGGCCAGCGACATCATTCTCCTCGACGACAACTACGCGACCATCAAGAACGCCATCCGACGCGGGCGCACCATCTTCGATAACGTGTGGAAGTTCGTCGCCTACCTCCTGTCGGCCAACCTCGCGGAGGTACTGCTCGTTTTCGTCGCGTCCCTCTTTGGCTACCTCATCCTCCCCGCTGTCCAGTTGCTCTGGATCAACCTGCTAACCGATGGGCTCCCGGCACTCGCGCTCGGGGCCGACGCCGAGTCCAGCGACGTGATGCGTCGGGAACCCCGTGCGTCCACTGATGGTATCATCGACCGACCGATGACGACGCTTATGGGCGGCGTCGGTCTGACGACCACCGTCGTCCTCCTCGGCGTGATGTTCCTCACGCTACGCGGGGCGCCTGAGGTGACACCGTACGTCATGACGATGGTGTTCACCGGGTTCGTCGTCTTCGAGTTCGTCAAACTGTACGTGGTTCGCTGGTCCCGGGGGACGCCGCCGCTCACGAACCGCTGGCTAGCGGGTGCTGTCAGTGCATCGTTCGTGCTCCATCTGTCGGTACTGTACACGCCACTGAACCAGTACTTCGGGACGGTTCCGCTAGGTATCGACGATTGGGGACGCCTCCTCGCGGCACTCGCCGTCGCCGTCCCCGGATTTCTCGGCGTCGCGTGGTACGTCCGGCGGTCGACCCGCGAACACTGGACCACGCAGAACCGAACAGGCGACGAGCCACGCCGCGGAACGGATGACGAACGGCCGAGTGGAACGACAGAACGCGACCGAGATGTTCGGTGAACTCTGTTCGTACTCGGCCTTGCCTTCCTCATGTTCGGTGCGGACCGCGCCGTGACGTCAGCGGGCATCTCGCGCTCTTCGACGGCGTCTCGCCGTTTTTCATCGTCGTGACCCTCATTCGGTCAGCACGTCCGGCCCGGAGATGGTCACGTCGGTCTACGCCGCGTCGCACGGTGCAAGTGACCTCGTCGTGGGTTTCGTCGCAGATACGTGCGCTCGGATTTGATGATGGAAGCAGAGTCAATGCTGGATATGGAACCCGTATACCGCAACGAGATATCTGCGACCCCGAATCCTGCTACCGACCGCTGCGATTAGTTCCGGTCCTAATCGAAATATCGCCATTTCACGGTTGAACCGTACGATCCGTCCCTCTCGGCGATATCATGCTCCCTCGATCGGTGACTCGACGCGCAGGGTCAAGAGGTATGGTCCCTCCCGAACCAGGTGTGGTATGAGCGACCGTGACAATCGGATCGAACCGTTCTCCCCTCGTCGTCGGGGAACGGTCGATTATATGCGCACGGCGGGGCGTCGGAGCAACGTTCACGGCCTCGTCGAGGTCGACGTCACCGAGGCGAGGGCACGTATCAGGACCGCCGAGGAGGAGACGGGAGAGCAACTGTCGTTCACCGCCTTCGTCGTGTGCTGTCTCGCACGGGCTCTCGGAGACCATCCCCGTATCAACGCGTATCGCGATTGGCGTGGTCGGGTCCACGTGTTCGATGACGTCGATGTGAACGTGCTCGTCGAGACAACAGTTGGTGGCGAGCGAATCGGCGTTCCCCACCTCATAAGAGGGGCACACGAACGGTCCTTTCGGTCCATCCACGACGAGATACGAACCGCTCAAGAGTCCCCGGACCCGACGGCCCTCTCGCGTCTGGAGTCGATGGCGCTCCGACTTCCCGGATTCGTCCGGCGGCTCGTCTGGCGGCTTCCGCAGTGGTTTCCTCGGCGGTGGAAGGACATGGCGGGTACCGTCGCAGTCAGTTCGGTGGGGATGTTCGGCCGGGGGGGCGGATGGGCAGTCAGTCCGACGAACTACACCTTGCAGGTGACCGTCGGGGGTATCAGTAGGAGGCCGAGACTCATCGACGGAGAACTCACCACCCGTGAGTTCCTCGCTCTCACGGTGACATTCGATCACGACGTCGTCGACGGTGCACCCGCTGCGCGGTTCGTTCAACGGTTGAGTGACCTCCTAGAGGACGCTCACGGAATATCGACAGTGGACGAGCGGTGACAAGACAGTGCTGAGGAGAGGTCTCATCAACGGTCCGAACACCTCCCCGACCCATCGTCCGGGCCTCCTCGCTCACCGCGTCGAAGGATTCGTCGCAGTCGTATCCGTTCGTCGCAGGGTCAGGCTGGTCTCCTTCGGCCGTGTTCGAGGTGGAATCGCTCATGTGGTGGTTCGTCTATCGAGAGAGGGTGTACCGTTCGAACGCTGTGTCACTGCATTCAGTGTGTCTTACTGCCTGATTTCTGGCATCGAGCTGGAGTTCACATCGACTCGAGCACGCGCTCGAATCGTTCTGAGACGTCCTCTGCGATCGTATCGAGGTCTGGGTTGTCGGTTATTCCGACGAGTTGGCCAGGGTCGACTGCGCTCACCACGACCGAACCATCCTCGTCCTCGTAGACGACGACGTTGCACGGGAGGAGCACCCCGAGTTCGATCTCCTCTTCCAGACCCTGGTACGCCAGCTGCGGATTACACGCGCCGAGGATTCGATACTGACGGAACTCCTCGTCGAGTTTCTTCTCGAACGTCGCCTGCACGTCGATGTCACAGAGGACGCCGAACCCCTCGTCTTCGAGAGCGCTGATCGCCCGTTCGACGACCTCGTCGAACTGTCCGTCCACCTGTTTTCGTGTTGTGTAGCTCATGATATGTGTGAAATGTTTACTGAAATGGGTGTTCAGTTTTAGACGAGCAGCTGGATATCGGCATCAGCCATGCGCTGGAGGGCCGTCGCGGCGCCGACGCCGACGGTGACGCCGTCGTAGAACTCCGCTTCGTCGTAATCCATCAGTTCGATAGTCATCTGACAGGCCTGCAAGTCGACTCCCTGGTCGAGCGAGACGTCGATGAGCTCCTCGATGGTCGCGGTCCCGTTGTCGGCAATCTTCTTGTTCATCATCTTCGTCGCCATCGAATCCATCCCCGGCAGCGACGCGATGGCGTTCGGCATCGGCATGCTCGGGTTGCCGACCGCCGAGAGCTTGAGGTTCTTCGATTTCTCCTCGTGGAGGATGTCCAACCCCCAGAACGTGTGGAACACCGTCACGTCCCAGCCGAACGCCGCCGCAGTCGAGGCGAGGATGAGCGGCGGGTAGGCCATATCGAGCGTCCCCTTCGTCGCGATGATGACCATCGACCGCTGGTCGTCATCGACCGCCGCTCTGAGGTCGGCGAGGTCCTCGCGTAGCTCCTCGACTTCCGCGGCTAGCTCCGCCGTGGACCGGTCCTCAGGGGCGTTGGTCGGGTCAACAGCGTCCTGTGTGTCCGAGTTGTCGGGCGTGTCTGTACTCATAGTTACTCCGTTTTGCGCACGTAGTGTTTGAACACGTCCCCGTCCTCTTCCTGGTCGAGGAGTTCGACGCCCGGGGTCGTCTCCGCCCACCCCTTCAGGTCGCTCATGCTGCCGGAGTCGGTGGCGAGTACCTCCAGTACGTCTTCCTCGCTCAGGTCGTCGATGGCTCCTTTCGTCTTCACGACCGGCATCGGGCACGATTCGCCTTTCACGTCGAGCGTCTCGGTGACAGTGTATTCCGTACTCATTGTTGATTTGCCCACTCTGTATTGGGCGTACACTACAATATCGACGGGACAGTAAAAAGAGTGTCGATTATTGGGGCTCACATACACTAATGAATCCGCCAGAACTCAACTGAGGGCGCTTAGAATGCTCAAAACGGCAATCTACTCCAGAACTGGCTCAGCAGTATTGTGAATATAGGGAAATACCATAGAAACGCTTTTGTGAGGTGACCCGGTAGTGAGAGGTACAGATGAACGCTTCCGAACCGGACGCGGATGTGGAATCGGTCGCACCCGAAGCGCTCAAGCAGCGCATCGATGCGGGTGAACCCGTTTCGATCCTCGACGTGCGAGCCGAAGACGAGTTCGAAGAGTGGGGTATCGACGGCGACAGTGTCGAGGTCGTCAACCTCCCCTACTTCGAGCTACTCGACGGTGTGAGCGAGGAGCAACTGGAGCGAATCCCCTCCGGCGACCCTATCGTGGTCGTCTGTGCGAAGGGTGGCTCGAGCGAACTCGTCGCCGACCACCTCCTTGACGCCGGGCGTGAGGCGGTCAACCTCGAAGGCGGCATGAAGGGCTGGGCGCGCGTCTACGAGTACCGCGAACTCGACGCCGATACCGACGCGACGGTGGCGCAGTACCAGCGACCCTCCAGCGGCTGTATGGCCTACATGGTCGTCAGTGACGGTGAGGCCGCCGTCATCGACCCGCTTCGGGCGTTCGTCAACGATTACGTGCAGGACGCGCGGGTGATGGGAGCGGAGATCAAATACGCGGTCGACACGCACGTTCACGCCGACCACGTCAGCGGCGTCCGCGAACTCGCGGCCGAGACGGGTGCACGGGTCGTCCTGCCTGAAGCGGCGGTCGAGCGCGGCGTCGAGTACGACACCGACTACGAGACGGTCGCCGATGGTGACACGCTCTCGGTCGGCGCCGTCGATATCGACGTGTTCCACACGCCCGGTCACACCTCGGGCATGACCTCCTACCTCGTCGACGACGCGGTGCTCCTGACCGGTGACGGACTGTTCACCGAGAGCGTCGCCCGGCCGGACCTCGAAGGTGCGGACGACGAGGAGGCCCGCGCGGCCGCGGGGGAACTGTACGACACCCTCCAGTCGAAGATTCTTCCGCTCGGCGACAACGTGCTGGTCGCGCCGGCGCACTTCAGTGATGCCGCGGCACCCCGCGAGGACGGAACCTACGCCGCACGTCTGGGAGACCTCGAAGCGAGAATGGATGCGCTGTCGATGGAGCGCGACGAGTTCATCGAGTTCATCCTCTCGGATATGCCGCCGCGCCCCTCGAACTACGAGGAGATCATCGCGACGAACCTCGGTCGGCAGGACACCGACGACGAGGAGGCCTTCGAGATGGAACTGGGACCGAACAACTGCGCCGCCAGCAGCGACGCAATGACGAGTGACTGAGAACGGAACTATCGAACTAAACTAATGGACATAACTACACTCCCGCTGGTCGCACTCGCCGATCTGTTCCCGCGAGGCGTCGCTCAGTACGCTGCCGGTGGACTGCTCATCGGCCTCGGCGTCGCCGTAATCTACCTCGGAACGGGCATCATCGCGGGCGCGAGCACGTTCCTCGAATCGACGCTGTCGTACGTCTCGGATGTGCCCCGGTTCAACCGGGCGAAGTACCTCGCCTCGCGCGACTGGCGCGTCGTGTTCACGCTGGGCATCGTGGGCGGAGCCGCCGTCTACGCGCTCGCGTTCGGCGAGTTCGGCTGGACGACCGACGTGCAGTGGTGGCGACTACTCGGCGGCGGCTTCCTCGTCGGCGTCGGGACGCGCGTCGGGAAAGGCTGTACCTCCGGGCACGGAGTCTGCGGGGTCGGCTCGCTCTCGGAGACGTCGCTGGTGAACGTCGCGACGTTCATGGCGTTCGCCATCGGCACGGCGCAGATCGTCGCCGCGCTGGGGGTATCCCCATGAGCGCCGACACCGACGGGCGCGGACTCGCGTTCACCCTCGTGATCCTGCTCGGAGGGCTGGTGTTCGGATTCGGTCTCGGACTCAGCGGGATGGCGAAACCCGAAATCGTCCTCGACTTCCTACAGTTCGAGGACTTCGGCCTGCTGTTCGTGATGGGCGGGGCCGCCGTCGTCTCCGGGGTCACCATCTTCGGTGCGACGAATTTCCTCGACCGGGCGCCGCTGACCGGTCGTGGGTACACTCGCCGGCTGAAGACGTTCGATAAGAACGTTCCGATCGGTGGAGCGATCTTCGGCGTCGGGTGGGGGCTCTCCGGCATCTGTCCCGGGGCCGCCTACGCGAGCGTCGGCCTCGGCAACGTCACCATCCTGTGGGCCATCCTCGGGATGTTCCTCGGGGCGTACGCGCAGGGGTTCGTCCGCTCCTCGCGCGCCGAAGAGACCGACGCTGCGGCCGCACCGTCCACCGACTGAGTCCATGTTTCAAAACAGTCACTCGGTTGGTAGGCGCGACCAGTATTGCACGGAAAACGAAACAGCGTACACGAAGACAGGAGAAACGTGAAATGTTGGGATTGGAAACCGCGAGCGGTTCGGTGGAAGCGATAACGACGATAGGGCTCGTCCTCGTGGAGGCAGTCGTCCTGTACGTGGGATACGGCGCTCTCAGCAGCCTCGTCGGACAGACGGTCCTCGACGCAGTCGGGGGTGAGTGAGGATGGATATCCTCGGACTGACCCCGATGATGGTGGGGATATTCGTCGGATTCGGGCTGCTCATCGGAATCCTGTTCGGGTTCTTCGGCATGGGCGGGTCGTTCCTCGTGACGCCGGCGCTGCTGGTGATGGGCTACCCCTCGACGGTTGCAGTCGGCAGCGGCTTGGCGTTCGTCTTCGGGACGAGCGTCATCGGCGCACTCCGCCACCGTGACCACGGACAGGTCGACTACAAACTCGCGCTCATCATGACCGTCGCCATGACGGTCGGTATTGAGGGCGGGAAGAGCGTCGTGTTCTTCCTGGATTCGACCGGGATGGCGGACCTCATCATCAGCATCTCGTACGTGGGACTACTCGCGGTCGTCGGCCTGTTTACGCTGCGCGACGCGTGGGGCTCGAAGGGTACCGATTCGACGGGACACAATCTCGCCGACCGCGTGCAGTCGCTCCACATCCCGCCGATGGTGACGCTACGCGGTGACGTCCGTGTGTCCGGGACCATCATCTTCGCGGTCGGTCTCGTCATCGGCGTCCTGTCCGGATTCCTCGGCGTCGGCGGTGGGTTCTTGCTGATGCCCGCGATGATGTACGGCCTCGGCGTGCCCGCCGCCGTCGCCGTGGGGACGGACATCCTCCAGATCACCATCTCGGGGGCGTTCGGCGCGTTCCGCTACGCGCAGTCCGGATCGGTCGCGTTACCCGTCGTCGGCGCACTGCTCGCCGGAAGTGCACTCGGCGCGCGTATCGGTGCGGGGGCAACACAACTCGTCGAAGAGGATGCGATTAAAGGCTACTTCGCGGCGATGCTGCTCGCCGGGAGCGTCGCCGTCGCGGCGAAGGAACTCGGTGCCGCGTACGGGATCGAAGTCCTGAACACAGTGAGCATCGCGCTCATCTTCGGTGCGGCGGTCCTCGTCAGCGGGGCGGTCGTCCTCGCCGCAGTCTGCCGCCTTCGGAACGATAGCATGGGGACGTGGTGTCGGCTCACCACCTCCTGAGCGCTCGTCGCCTCGCCGACAGACGACGAACCTGACCGAGGTGACCAGACGGAGCTCATTCTTCCTACTTTGAGGTCGTTTCGAGTGGTATCAGTATCGTAACATTTGTCCATTAGAATTGTACTGTATTCGCAACCAAGAGACGGATCAAAATCGCCGCCTCCCCCATTAGTTGTTCGTCGAGTCGAAGGTCACCCGATACAAAGCCTCTCTACTCGTCTAATCGGGTCTCTTCGCGCCGGCCACCGGAGGCGGGATATCGAGCCAACGGATTTAAGAGTATGACGTGTGTAGTTGTGGGTGTAATGAGCAATACTGGATACGGCGCGGCGGAGGTCGCACGGCGAATCGAAGACGAGGAGACAGATCCGTTCGTGCTCGATGTCCGGCGCGAGGAAGACTTCGAGGAGTGGCAGATTCCCGGGAGCACGAACCTCCCTATCTACGACGAACTCCTCGAGTACGACTACTCCACGCTGGAGGAACATCTCGACGACCTTCCGAACGACGAGGAGATAATCGTCGTCTGTATCGCCGGTATCACATCCGGGCGCGCCGCGGAGTTCCTCCGCGAAAACGGGTACGACGCCGAATCCATCGACGACGGGATGAACGGCTGGGGTCGCGTCCACCGCCAGTACGAAATCGAAGGCGCCGACGGCGTCGTGCAGGTCGTCCGCCCCGGGACGGGATGCGTCTCCTATCTCGTCCACGACGGCGGCGAAGCCGTCGTCGTCGACCCGACGCAGTACGTCGACGAGTACCTGAACGTCGCCGACGAGCAGGAGGTCGAAATCGTCGGTGTCGCCGACACACACGCCCATGCGGACCACGTCTCCGGGGCGCGACGGCTCGCAGGCGAACTCGACGTCCCCTACTACCTCCACGATGAGGACACCGGCGACCTCGACCGCATGAAGGAGATGACCGACGGCGACTCCATCGACGTCGGTGACCGCGAACTCGGCGTGCGTCACACGCCCGGTCACACGCCGGGGAGCGTCTCCTTCGAGTACGGCGACGCGCTCCTCTCGGGTGACACGCTGTTCCTCCGAAGCGTCGGTCGTCCCGACCTCGAGGACGGCTCCGAGGACGCCGTCCGCGAGGCCGCGAGCCGGCTGTTCGACAGCCTCGACGGTCTGCTCGACCTCGACGAGGGGACGGTCGTGCTTCCCGGCCACTTCAGCGACGAATCGGTCCGCCCGCTCGCGACGGAACTCGGCGAACTCCGCGAGGAGACGACCAACGAGCTCCTGAGCTACGTCGAGGACGGCGACGAGGAGTCGTTCGTCGAGACCATCGTCGAGAGCCTCGCGGACGAGCCGGCGAACTACAACGAGATCAAGCAGATCAACTGGGGCAAGGAGCAACCGGGAGACGACGTCGAGGAACTCGAACTCGGTCCCAACAACTGCGCGGCCAACTGAGACCGAGTCGATTTTTAACCGATGTCGTACACGCAGGGCATTCGGCAAAACCGGTCGCAGTTCGCGTTACAGCTGCTGACCGTCTTCGCGGTCGGACTAACCATCGGGGCCGAGCGGAACGTCGTCCCAGTGCTCGGACGCGACGTGCTGGGCGTCGAGTCGATGCTGGTCATCGGCTCGTTCGTGGTGAGCTTCGGCTTCGTCAAGGCGCTGCTCAACCTCTACGGCGGGAAGTGGTCCGAGACCTACGGCCGGAAGCCCATCCTCGTCGCCGGCTGGCTCGTCGCGCTGCCGATTCCCGTGGTCCTCGTCTACGCGCCGAACTGGTGGTGGATTACGCTCGGGAACGTCCTCCTCGGCATCAACCAGGGACTGGCGTGGAGCATGAGCGTCAACGCGAAGATAGACCTCGCCGGAAACGACGCGCGCGGGTTCGCCGTCGGCCTCGACGAGGCGTTCGGCTATGGCGGCGTCGCCGTCGGCACGTGGGTGACGGGCGTACTCGCCGCGCGGTACGGACTCCGGCCCGAACCGTTCTACTTCCTCGCTGGTGTCGTCGTGTTCGCCCTCGTCGTCTCGGTCCTGTTCGTCGAGGAGACGCTTCCGTACGCCCGGGCAGAGGCCGGAGCCGAGGACGACGGCGAGACGGACGCCGACCTCCCGTTCCGGTCGATACTGAAACGGGCGACGTGGGGCGACCGGACGCTGTTCGCGGCGGCGCAGGCCGGGAGCGTCGAGAAGTTCGTCGACGCGCTCGTCTGGATAGCCTACCCGCTGTACCTGACGAACGCCGGACTGTCCGTCGCACAGGTCGGCGTCGTCGTAGGCGTGTACGGCGGCGTCTGGGGAGTGCTACAGCTCTACACTGGGAAACTCGCGGACGATATCGGTCGACGGCCTCCGGTTGTCGCGGGGATGTTCGTCGCCGGCACGGGAGTGCTCGCGACCGTGCTGGTCGACGGCTACTGGCCGTGGATGCTGACCGCCGGCGTCACGGGCGTCGGGATGGCGCTTCTCTACCCGAACCTGATCACGGTCGTCGGCGATGCCGCGCACCCGTCGTGGCGAGCGACCGGACTCGGCGTCTACCGCATGTGGCGCGACGCCGGCTACGGCTTCGGCGCGATTCTCATCGGCGTGACGGCTGACCTGGTCTCCACAGAAGCAGCGTTCTACGCCGTCGCCGCCGCGATGTTCGTCTCTGGAACCGTTACGCTCATCTGGATGCGAGAGACCCACCCTGAACGCGGCGCGGAGGGGAGCGGCCGACCGCCGAATCTCGAATCTCATCAATAACGGCCGAGGCCAGATCACCGTATTCTGGCGAGCACCGCGTCCTTCCGCCAGTAGACGAGAGCTGACGCGAACGCCATGAGACCGAGAACGACGGTGGTCCCGAGGTAGTTCGCGGTCGCAAACTGCGACCCTGCATAGCACACTAACAGGTACCCGGGAATACGCCCGACCGCCGAGATTACGACGAGTTTCCAGAGCGGAAGGCGCGTGATACCGGCCATGAAGCAGATCGCATCGTCCGGCAGCCCCGGAACGAGAAATACGAAGAAGAGCGCGAACTGGCCCTCCCGGGCGACGATTCGGTCGAACGCGGAGAGGGTGTCGGTGGCGATCCCCCGTTCGACGTAGGGCCGTCCGTACCGACGGGCGACGAGGAACGCGACCGTGCTTCCGAGCGCGGCGCCGATGAGGCTGTATGTCGTCCCGTGGAGGACGCCGAGAGGAACCCGCCCACGAACGCGACCAGTTGTCCGGGGACGGGAGCCAAGACGATCTGTGTCGCCTGGAGAAGGATGAAGACGAGGGGTGCGAGCCGTCCGTACTCTCCGATCCTCGACCGGAGCCACATCGGATCAGTGAAGCCCGGGAACATCCGCTGAAAGAGGACCGAGACGACCGCGACGGCCGCGACGAGAGCCGCGACCCCGACGAGCGTCTGCGTTCGTGTCCGCGTCGACGTGAACACCGGCCGTAGTCGAAGTTGTGGCGGCATTGGAGACGGTAACGGTGGACTACCTTCGATTCCGCACGAACGCGCCGACACCTGCGAGAAGGCCGACGACGGTCGCGACCACGATCGAAATCGTGGCGCTCAACTGGAGCACCAGCGCGAGGGCGAACGCGACCAAGAGGACGACGCCGAATGCGCCGAGTGCGCGAGCGAGACCGCGCCGCGTGGAACTGGCTTTCTGACCGGTCTGAGTGAGAACGAAGGCGGCCGCGAAGGCACCCGTCACGAGGCCCGCGGGTATGCCGACGAGAACCGAGAACTCGACGTACGGAAGGAGAACCTCAGACACCGCGACGAACACGACGAGGAACGTCGCGATGCCGGCCCCCACGGCGTATCCGAGTGTTCGAGCGCGCATAGCGACGCATCGCCCGACGAATTAAAAGAACTACCGTCCGCTTTTCGTCGGACCGCCATCAAGACCGCTCCCGAGTTCACTGCACCCGTCGACCCGTGTACCGGAGTCGCCGTCTGAGATACCAGCCGCCGATTCCGAGAGTCACGAACGCGGCAGTCGCGACTGCGAACCCGAACGGACTCGTCCGCGTCGCGTCCACGAGTAATCGCCAAGCGGGTCGAGCGATACCGAGAGCCTTCGCCAGAGTGACCGTGATGAGGAGGGCTGGAGTCACGTACCGAACGAGCGGATACAGCCGTCCCAGTTCGGCGCGAACGCCGTCGATCTCGGTCGTCCAGACGAAGACGAACGTGATGAGGACCGCCGAAATCGGAAGCGCGTACGTTCCGACGGACTCGTCGATGAGATCCAAAACCGGCCTACCGGCGACCGCGAACCGAACCGGACTGTAGCTCAGTGCGGACAGAAGCCCGAGTGCGAAGACGCCCGCAGTGAGGTACCAAGTCGCCCGTGAGCGGGAGAACCGCGTCGTGTTCGTGACGGCCGCGACGCCGACTTCGAGCAGCGAGACCGCCGACGAGAGCGCGGCGAAGAACAGCAGTCCGAAGAACGCGACGGCGACGACTCGGCCGAACGGCATCGCGGCGAACGCCGTCGGAAGCGTCGTGAACGCGAGTTCGGTGCCGAGCGTCGGTTGGAGGCCGAAGCTGAACACGATGGGGAAGATCACGAGGCCGGCGAGCAACGCCGCGAAGATATCCGCGACCGTGATCAGCAACGACGACCGGAGCAGGTCGGTCTCCTCGTCGACGTAACTCCCGTACGTGAGCATGATTCCCTGTCCGACCGAGAGCGAGAAGAACACCTGTCCGAACGCTGCGCTCCACAGACCGGGATCGCCTAAGACCGAGAAGTTCGGTGTGAAAAGGAACGCGATGGCTCGGGTCCATTCGGCGAGAGTCGCCGCGTAGAGCGCGAGGGCGACGAGTATCGCGAAGACGGTGGGCATCACGACCCGCGCCATCCGTTCGATGCCGTCACGGACGCCCAGCGACGTGATACCACCGGTCAGGACGGTCACGACGACGAAGTACCCGACCGGGTGCCAACTACCGGTGAACGCCGAGAACGTGGTTTGAGCTCCTCCTAGCCACGAGACGAGAAATCCGAGCACCCAGCCCGTAAGCACGAGATAGTAACTCAGGATGAGGAGTACGCTCCCCGTGACGAGCCAACCCAACGCCGCGTACTCGGGTCTGACCGAACTGAACGCGGACACGACGTCCGTCCGAAGAGAGCGACCGACGGCGAGTTCTAAAATGAGCAATGGAACGGCACAGAGACACGCGGCGAGGAGGTACGGAACGAGATACGCGCCGCCGCCGTTCGCACCGACGACGGCCGAGAACCGCCAGATGTTCCCGAGTCCGACTGCAGCCCCGGTCGTCGCGAGCAGAAAGCCGAGACGGGACGACCAACGGTCCGAAGACATGCCTACGTCTGCGCTTTCACGGTGCATAAATCCCGATTGGGAACAGTAGACAAACGACGTGGCAGAGCGGTTCCCGCCCGCCATCGCGTTCGGGACCGGAGACATCGATCGGGAACATCTGCTTCGAGCGGGCGTCAGGCTCGATCTGCTGTTGATCGTGATATCGACCGTCGTGATGCCGAGAGCGTTCCTACTCGTCTGGCCGTTCGTGTTCTGACGCCCTCAGTCAGTGCGCCGTCCTCTCGCCACCGACGGGAATGTTCGAACCTGTCACGTAGGACGCCTCGTCCGAGGCGAAGAATACCGCAGGGTAGAAACGCACAGAATTGCAAGAACCCTACACAAGCCTTTTAGCGAGACGACGACTACTTACTGTTGATACCAATGCCGGATTCTATGGCCGAACAACTCCAGCAGGACATGGAGTGTGAGGGGCTCCTCGAGTGTTTCCACGGCCTCAAGCAACTCGACAAGGAGTGTTTCCGAGCCGTCGTTGACGCGTCGGAACCGCTCACAGTGGACGAAATCGCAGACACAGTCGATCGAGAGCGTTCGACTGCCTACCGTGCCGTCCAGCGTCTGCTTCAAGTGGGCTTCATTCAGAAGGAACAGATCAACTACGAACAGGGCGGTTACTATCACGTCTACTCTCCGACCGACCCCTCGAAGATTGCAGACAATATGCAGCGGATGCTCAACGACTGGTACGCCAAGATGGGCCAACTCATCCAAGAGTTCGAGGATAAATACGATCAGACGCAGGCTACGTCCCCTGCCGAGGGGTGAGTGGCGCATCCCGACGCCGGATTGACTGGGCTTAGAGGAGGGGAGATGTGGTGACCATTTCGTGTCGTCTCGCAAATGCCTTACTCTATCTGAATAGATGTACACGACGTGAGTAAAACAGATCGCAGCGGACTCCCGACTCGATTCAGATATTCGGACTCGTCGATAGCGGGGTTCAGCATGGTTCTTTCCGGATTCATCGCCTTCATGGGAATCATCACGGCAGAAGTGCTCTACCCGGGTTATTCGACCAGACAGGATATCAGCGATCTCGGATCGACGCAGCCACCGAATCCAGTTATCCACGAACCCTCCGCGGCGATATTCAACAGTACGATGCTGGTAACGGGGGCGCTCGTACTGGTTGCAGCCTACTTCCTCTACCGTGCCATGAGTCGCCGACGCTTCCCGCTTGTACTCGCTATCTTCGGATTCGCCGCGTTCGGCGTCGGCGTGTTCCCGGGAAACGTGACTCCTTGGCACGGACTGTTCGCACTTCTCACGTTCTTCAGTGGCGGTCTTACAGCGCTCCTCTCCTCAAGAATCGTTTCCGGGCCGTTCTCCGTTCTGTGTGGTCTCTTCGGTGGCATCTCACTACTCATCCTCGTGAGCGTCTTCTTCTATGGACTCGTTGTCGGTGGCCCGCATCCGCTAGCGTTCCTCGGAAGCGGGGGAATCGAGCGCTGGGTGATCTACCCGCTCGTCGTTTGGATACTCGCTTTCGGAGGCTATCTGTTAGGAACACCGCACAACAACTCGAATCGTTCTGGCTAGTGACCGAGACGGGTCCAATACCTGAAACAGTCGGTGGACACCGCTGGATTTCCCGTTGCACCCTTATGTCGGCGCCGTACTCTCGCCGCTGGCGTTTGGAGCATTTCTCGCCCTTCGCGGTACCGGTGACGACTCGTTAACTGATGGGACGAAGTTAGATCGGTAATCCACCCGCCGGATGGAACCTTTCGCTCGAACAGAGAACCTAATCAATTCCCCTGCTTACTAGCCGTAGAGGAACCTACGATGCAAGTCAAATTTGATCGCGACACCTGTACAGGAATTTTCAACTGTGTCCACGAGTGGGGGCAGTTCGTCGCAGATCGTGATGTCGGGGAAGCCTCGCTCGTTGGAAGCTAGGAGGCTAATTTGGAAGAGTACGTCCGCGAGGTTCCCGATGACGAGGAGTTCAACGCAGAGATGGCCGCGCGAGTCTGCCCTGTGGACGCGATTACGATCTACAACGACGAGGGCGAACAGCTTGTCCCATAACGCGGGCCGAAAAGACGGCCATTGAGTAGCACCCGATTACTCGTGCTTTCGGGCGAGAACGAGTAACGCAACGCTATCTGCGTTTGCGGATGGTGAGATGTCGTGTGTCCCGTCGAAGTGAACAACGTCTCCCGCCTGCAGTTCGTGAGCATCACAACTCGTGCAGCGCAGTCCGATCCGGTGTAGCCGCTCGACGTAAGGTGGAGTCATGTACGCAGTATATTGCCTGATAGTTACTTAATAGCACAATACTAATGTCGCCGGGTCACCAGCATACGTTGTGAGGACCGCGGAACACACCAAACCATGGCTCCCCCCAAGTCCGGTCCAAACGATGAAACCGCAGCGAGCAGAGACTCGTCTAAGAGACTATCCCGCCGTGCGCTCCTCCGGTCAACCCAAGCGGCTGTCGTCGGCACTATCGCCGGATGTCTCGGTGAGATACCCGGCACCGAATCGAACGGACGCGAGGTCACGCCGCGCCCGACGGTCACCGAGGAACCAGACACGTCGGTCCAACTCACCGCTGCGCCCGACACGGACACAGGAGCAACTGGAACATCCTCGACGTGGACGTACGACGGCCGAACTCCGGGCCCGGAACTCCGCGTTCGCGAAGGGGACGTGCTCGGCGTCGAACTGGCGAACGACCTGCCCACGGAGACGACGGTACACTGGCACGGCGTCCCCGTTCCGAATCCCGTCGACGGCGTTCCCGGGGTGACGCAGGACCCGATTTTACCGGGCGAGACGTACGAGTACACGTTCCGCGCCGAGCCCGCGGGCACGTACTTCTATCACAGCCACGTCGGGTTACAACTCGACCGCGGGTTGCTCGGTCCGCTTATCGTCGAGGAACGCAACCCGCACGTCGAGTACGACCGCGACATCGTCGTCGTGTTCGACGACTACCTCGCCGAGGAACCTCGTCTCCCGTCCGAGAGAGGGACGAACGGTGGGATGGGCGGCGGCATGGGTGGGAGCGGTGGGATGGGCGGCGGGATGATGGGCGACGTACGTCCCCCCTACGATGGTCACCTCGTCAACGGTCGACTGCCAAACGACCCGGCGACGTTCGAGGTAACGGAGGGCGAGCGGATTCGCTTTCGATTCGTGAACGCGGCCAGCGCGACCGTGTACGGCGTTCGGTTGGCGGGACACGAGATGACGGTGACGCACGCCGACGGACGACCGGTCGAACCCGTCGACGTGGACTCGTTCGTCTTCGGCGCCGGCGAGCGATACGACGCCGTGGTTGTGGCGGACAATTCGGGTTCGTGGTCCCTCCGGGCAGACGCGCTCGACGGGAACGAATCACCGGCGAGAGCGGTGTTCAGGTACGATTCTGCGGACGGGACAGACGCTCCGACCTCGCCGTCCTCGTCGAGTAACCAGTTGACCTACGGCGATCTGCACGCACTCTCGCCACTCGACGGCGTAAGTGGTAATCCCGACCGGACGTTCGACCTCTCCCTCTCGCGCGGCGGCGGTCCGTCCTACACGTGGGTGATAGACGGGCAGGCCTACCCGGACGCAGACCCCCTCCAGATCCGTCCCGGAGAGCACGTCCGTATCCGACTGACGAATCGGAGTCCGGTCGTTCACCCGATGCACCTCCACGGGCACTTCTTCGCCGTCGGCGACGCGGTCAAAGACACGGTCCTCGTCCCGGGACATATGGGGCAGGCGACGATAGACTTCCGCGCGGATAACCCGGGCCGCTGGCTGTTCCACTGTCACAACCTCTACCATCTCGACGCCGGGATGGCTCGGGTGCTGCGGTATGTCGAGTGACCGCGACCCCAACCGAGTTCGTCCCCCGGCTCAGATGCCGTCGCGTTCGGCGGCGTCGGCGAACGGCGCGACCGATGTGTTCCGCTGTGCGACCCACGAGAGCCGCAGTACGAACGCGAACAGCACCGCGAGCGGGGCGAACCCCGCAGTCAGCGAGACGACGACGAAGGGTAGCATCCACTCCGGCGGCGGCGGCGTCGACCCGACGGCGCCGTAGACGGCGAGCACGCCGCCGGTGAGAATCTCGACCGGAACGCCGACGTAGAGGAGGATCCGCGAGAGATAGGAGAGCTCCTTCTCGATGTACACCGTCCGGAAGTACTTCCGCGCGGTGTCGATGTGCAGGAGCTGCTCGCGGATTCGGTCGAGTAGCCTCTCTTGCTCGTCGGTCAACCCGTCGAATTCGGCTTCTATCGCCGCGATTTCGTACAGCTGCGAGGCGTGGTTCGTACCGAGCGTCGCTTCGATAACCGCGAAGATGTCGACGCTCGATGCGTTGAGCGTCCGCCTTACGCTTTCGGCATCTCCAGAGAGGTCGTCCACGAGACTGCCGACCCGAGTGTGTAGCTGTTCGTTCTCGGTCGTTTCTACGGAGAGCGACTCCCGAAGCGCTCTCGCGTCGGCGTCGACGGCTTCGTGAAGGAAGCGAAGGAAGCCGGTCGGAGAGACGGGACTCGGCGACGACCCCGACGTCTCCTCGGCCTCGCGGCGGTACTCTACCGCCTCCCGGATCCGCTGGTGGAGTTCCCCCGGAGCGCCGAGTTCCCGCGAGAGTACGAGCTGATTGATGGAGAGGACGACAGTGACGAGCGTGAGATTCCCGCCGAAAATCGAGCTGAACAGGAAGTACATCGGGCTCGACGGCGTTCCCGAGAGAAGCCCGACTGACGCGGTCACGACAGCCAGTACGAGGACTCCGAGCAGAAGCGCCGCCGCGACGGAGACGCGCGTCCCGCTGACGAGCGCCCAGCGAGCGAACGAGCTATCGATGGTCGTGGATTCGTCGTCAGACACAGTGAGAGGTCTACTCGGTGGCCTGTGCGCGGCCCTGTTGTTCGTCCCGGCTGTTCTGGCCGTCTTGGGTCGTCTCTGTGGGGTTCATTATCTCCTTTTCAACGACGAAGTGGATGAACGCGGCGTTATCGAGACTTATCCATGTCGCTGACTTGGCGTTCCTTATTGACGACTGGTCCTCCGAGCAGGGTTTGTCGATTCAGATGTTTCCGGTAGACTCGGGACGCTCAGATCGACGCGGCGGAGGAGCTGGGCGTTGACCGCGACGATCACGGTCGACAGCGACATCAGTATCGCACCGATCGCCGGCGAGAGCAGAATTCCGATCGGAGCGAGTACCCCCGCTGCGAGCGGGATCGCGAAGACGTTGTAGCCGGCCGCCCACACCAGATTCTCCTGCATCTTCCGGTAGCTCTTTCGGGAAAGTCGGACCAGCCGCACGACGTCGAGCGGGTTGTTCTGAACGAGGATGATATCGGCCGCCTCGACCGCGACGTCCGTCCCGGATCCGATCGCGATGCCGATATCAGCGCGGGTCAGCGCCGGGGCGTCGTTGACGCCGTCGCCGACCATCGCGACGTTCTTGCCCTGCTCCTGCAGTTCGACGATTTTCTTGTCTTTGTCTTCGGGGAGGACTTCGGCGAAGTAGGTGTCAATCCCGAGATCCCGGGCGACGGCGCGGGCGACATCTTCGGAGTCGCCGGTGAGCATCGCGACCTCGATACCCATCTCGTGGAGCGCCTCGACAGCCTGTCGGCTTTCCTCGCGAACGACGTCTGCGAGCGCGATCGCTGCGACGGCTTCCCCGCCGCGAACGAGGTAGACGACCGTTTGGGCGTTCGCACCGGCCTCTTCGGCGAATGCTGTTAGCTCAGACGACGGCTCGATACCGAACTGGTCGAGTAGATTCGGCCCGCCGACGTGGACGGTTTCGCCGTCGATGGTGGCACGAACACCCCGTCCCTTGATGGCCTCGAAGCCGCTTGTCTCCGGGAGTACGAGATCCCGTTCGACGGCGACTTGACGAATCGATCGGGCGATCATGTGTTCGGAGTCTCCCTCGATGGCGGCAGTCAGTGCGAGCGCGTCGTTCTCATCGATTCCAGAGACGGTTTCGACGGCGACGACGCCCTGTTCGCCCTCGGTGAGCGTTCCGGTTTTGTCGAAGACGACCACGTCGACCTCGCGAGCCTCCTCCATCGCGATACGATCGCGGATCAGCATTCCGTTTCGCGCTGCGAGCGACGTGTTGATGGCGACTACCAGCGGGATGGCGAGTCCGAGTGCGTGCGGACAGGCGATGATGAGAACGGTCACCATCCGTTCGATGACTTCGACGTTGAACCCGACGGCGATGGTCCATCCCACGGCCGTGACCGCGGCTGCCGCGAGAGCGACGTAGAACAACCATCCGGCCGCCTCGTCCGCGAGCATCTGTGTCCGCGATTTGCTCGTCTGGGCTTCTTCGACGAGGCGCATGATCCCAGAGAGGGTCGAATCGTCACCCGTCGCGACGACGCGTACCCGAAGACTTCCTTCGCCATTGATCGTACCGCCGATGACCTCCTCGCCGGCCTCCTTGGAGACGGGTCGGGACTCGCCGGTAATCATCGATTCGTTCACGTCGGAATCGCCCTCCTTGACGACGCCGTCGGCGGGAACACTCGCACCGGGTCGAACCAGTACGACGTCCCCTTCTTCGAGTTCGGTTACCGGCACCTCCTCGGTGCCTCCGTCGTCGGTGAGACGTTCGGCCGTGTCCGGTAGCAGCTTCGCGAGTTCGCCGAGCGCACCCGAAGCCTGTCGGACGCTTCGCATCTCGATCCAGTGTCCGAGGAGCATGATGTCGATGAGCGTCACCAGCTCCCAGAAGAAGTCCATCCCCGGGAGGACGACGACGGTCGCGAGGCTGTAGACGAACGAGACGATGATCGCCATCGAGATCAGCGTCATCATGCCCGGCTCACGCGACCTGAGCTCCGGCACGGCCATCTCGATGAACGGAACGCCACCGTACGCGAAGACGATTACCGCGAAGACGGGGCTAATCCACTCACTTCCGGGGAACGCAGGGACAGAGAAGTCCAGCAGTGCTTGGAGCCCCTCGCTGAAGAGCAGGGCGGGGATCGAGAGCAGGAGGCTCACGAAGAACCGCTTTTTGAACATCTGTTCGTGTCCGACGTGGCTCACGCCGTTGTCACCGTCTCCCCCGTGGTCTCCATGTCCGGCGTGTGCGTCGTGCCCTCCGTGTCCGGCATGAGCATCTGTCGACGAGGGGACTTCGTCTTCGAGCAGCTCTTGCTCGACGTGGGACTGCTCGTGATGTATCTCTCGGTGAGCCGGGCTCTCGTTGTTCGTCTCGCTTCTCGAGTGTCCCTCGTCTGTATCGTGGTCCGTCATAGTCTCTCCTGAGTGGGTGATCTCGAAGTCTGGTCTTCCGACGGAAATCACCGACACCGGGGTGAGTACCTCTACGGGAGCGGAGTCTATGCCCCTTGCGCTAAGCAATCAACGGATGTTAGAGGGATTCAGTTACTGAAAAACGGTGAAGACGATGTCCAACAGTGGAATCTAAACACACCCTCAACAGCAGACAGAGAGTACGGACGTACCGAGTACACGGCGCGTATTGATTGTCAACAGTCACCATATGACTGCATCGCAGAGCGGTTGCTCGAGCGAGTGTACCGGTCAAATAGGCCGGTGTATGCACTAACCGGTTAATCTGTAATAACAGAGTATACCTGCTGACTCTTCGTTCGCCAGCACACGCATGGGTGGAGGCACAGGAGATGGCGTCCGGGGGACTGTCTCCGGAAACATCCTGAAGTATTATGTCTACAAAGCGACGAAAGCGGTCGAATTCTACCGGCCCATCATGTACCTCTTCTTTCTGGCTCAGGGGCTTTCGTTCACTCAAATCGCCATTCTGGAGTCGCTCTACAATCTGACGACGTTGTTCGGAGAGATACCGACCGGTTACGTCGGTGACCGCGTCGGACGACGCAACAGCCTCCTCATCGGGACGTCGCTCATATCACTGACACTCCTCGGTATCGGTCTGTCGAACTCGTTTCTTCCGCTGGCGGGCCTCTACGTCTGCTGGTCGCTGGGCTACAACTTCCGCTCCGGGAGCGAAGACGCGTGGCTCTACGACACTCTCACCGACGACCTCTCCGAGGACGAGTTCGCCCACGTTCGGGGACGAGGAAAATCGGCGGCGTTGGCCGTTGGAGCCGTTGCGGCGATTCTCGGCGGGTATCTCGGTAGCATCGACCTCTCGTATCCGTGGTTCGTCGCCGCGGGCGTGACGAGTCTGGGGGTCGTCGTACTGCTTACGCTCGACGAACCCGAGACATACAAAGAGACCGCGACGGAGGAGTTGAGCCTCCGTCGGACGGTTCGAATCGTGAGGGAAGTCCTCGCACGCCGTCGTCTGCGGTCGTTTTTGCTCTACTACTACGTTCTGTACGCCGCGGTCACGTACCTGGTATTCGTCTTCCTCCAGCCGATTTTCGAGACCGTCGTTCTCGACCTTGGAATCCAGCAATCGCAGGTCGAAGCCTTGTTGGGGTGGTTCTATGCGGCGTACAGTCTCGTCGGCGCGGTACTCAACTACTATACGGGGGCGATCAGGGAAGCGATCGGACTGCGAACGTGGTTTCTCGTCCTCCCGTTCGCCGTCGGTGGCGCGCTGATCGGGATGTATCTCCTGCCGGTGCTCGCGCTTCCGACGTTTCTCCTAATTCGGGGGGTCTCGGACGTCACCCGTTCGTTCGCCGGACAGTACATCAACGACCGCGTGGAGACCCTCGGTCGCGCCACTGTTCTGAGCGCGATGGCGATGGTCAGTGGCCTCGCAGTTGTCCCATTTCAACTCGGGAGCGGCGTCGTATCTGACGCCATCTCTCCGCTGTTCGCATTAGGTATCGGTGGTGTCGTTCTCATCGTCGGAGCGGCGGCCATCCTCCTTTGGGAGACACCTGTCAGCGGCGAATAGTTCGACACTACGCTCTACGAAAGTTGGTCTCCCCACATCAGACACTCGATAGACGGTCACTCAGAACGACACGGATAGAAATAATTTCAGATCCGGGATACATCCTCTGAGTCATCACTGTTTAGATAACCTCTTGAACATTCGTACATCGACTGACGACATTAGAGACACAAAAAGTCCATTTAAATGCACCTAAGAATCGAAGCCAGAATTCAGTTAATACTGGCTCCCCAATAATTCATTGAGAATGTTGGAGACCAACGGGCTCGACGTCGGTCTACCGATGCAATCATCCGAAGGATTGATCGCGACGATTGAGCGGTTCTTCGAACCGGCTCGGGAGGTACTCGTCCCCTTCCTCTCTGATCCGCTCGTCGCCGGCGTATGGGGGCTAATCGTCCTCGTCTCGGTCGGCATCCTCCGGTGGGATCTCCGGACGAACAATCAGGTACTCGGCTCCATGATGAAAGGGGTCTGGACACTCTGCGTCTTCTACTCGGGACCGTTCGGACTTGCCATTTACTGGTACTCTGGGCGAACACAGATTCCCAACGACTCGGTCTGGCGGCGCGGGTTCCGCTCAACCAGTCACTGCTATTCAGGGTGTGGTGCCGGGGAGATCGTCGGCATCACACTCGCACAAGGGATCCTTGCGCTCACCATCGGGTGGGTCGCCGCCATTACGTTCGGGTTCGCGTATCTTTTCGGATACGCACTTACCATCGGTCCACTGATGCAGGACGGTGTCGGATTCAAGGAAGCGACGTGGGACGCACTGCTGAGCGAGACGCCCTCAATCACCGTTATGGAGGTCTTCGCCATCGGCACCGAACTGCTGCTCGCCAGCCAGACACACATGGGCGAGATCCTGTTCTGGACCGCCCTCGCGTTCTCGCTCTCCATCGGCTTCCTCGTCGCGTGGCCGGTCAACGTCCTACTCGTGAAATACGGTGTCAAAGAAGGGATGAGTAACCCCGCCGAGATGGGCGACAACAGTCCGAACGCTGCCTGACGAACGGAGAGGCGACCTGTATGTGAAACGGTCGCGCTATCGGGGAGCCGGTCGGAGCGTCAGATGAGAGCGGGGTGACTGGTACTCATTTGGCGATGGGAGTTCAGGATTCGTTGAGGTATCGAAGGCTCGTGAGGCCCAGTTACCCGTGTGAAGAGGATTGACCTTTCTCCGAGCCAGCAAGTACGTCGCAACAGTCGAACTACTGCACTTCGACTTTTTTGCAGGCTCAGCACATTGCCGCACACGACTTAACCGAGTTGCCTATAGTACGCCGTATGGACCTCCCCGACTCGCTCACGAGACGGCGGGCCGTGGTCACGGGTGTCGGTTCAGTTGTCGCCGGGAGCGGTATCGTCTACGGCGCTTCCACACTCGAGTCAGATCAGACTGTTTCGAGAACGGCACCAGTTCACGTCAGTTCCGAAACGACGGGCCTCGGAGTCGATCTACAGGGCCATGCGATCATGGGTTCGTTGGATGCGCCGGTCGACATGTACTATTGGAGCGACTACCAGTGCCCGTTCTGCCGTCGCTTCGAACGAAACGCGTTCCCGAAACTCATCGAAAACCACGTTCGGTCAGGGACCGTCCGCGTCGTGTTCATCGAGTTCCCGTATCTCGGATCGTCGTCGATGACCGCCGCGGTGCTGGATCGGTGCGTCTGGCGGCAGGTACGGAACAGCTCGCCGCAAGCGTACTGGCGGTGGCACTCGACATTATTTGAGAAACAGGAGCGTGGGAACTCGGAGTGGATTTCTAAAGAGAATCTGTTCGATATCGCCTCCAACATCGACGGAATCGACGCGAGTGCGGTTGAATCGTGTGTGAGCCAACACCGGCCCGACATCAAGCAGTCGATAGCTCGGGATGTGGATCAGGCATCGCAGTTCGGGATTCAAGCGACACCGGCGTTCGTTCTTTACAACCGAGATACGGACGCAGCGGGGAAGATCATCGGAGCGCAACCCTACGAGCGATTCGACGAGGCGATTACGCGAGTACAAAACACATGAATTCACCGTCTCTGGAACGTCACGCCGAACGGTTCCTCGCCGCTCTGGGGTTCCCACTCACTACGTGGACCCGGCTGGTTCTGTGCGTCGGGGGTGCCATGATCAGTTACGTTCTTCTCGTTCTGAGTTCCTTTCCGGAGTACTCGGTTCAGATGGTCAGCGCGAATATCGGATATCTTGACGACGCCATCGTCGAGTTGACGGCGAATTCGTACGCGACTGCCGGACCGGTCGGTCTCGGTTTGATCGTTTCGTACGCGATGCTGACCGGTATCGCGATTACGAACGTCGCGAATCGAGTCAAGCGCGTCGGTGTTGCTGAATCGGGCGGTCTCTCGAGTGCGGTTCCGGGATTCCTCGCGGCGGGTTGTGCAAGCTGTGGAGCAGGGATACTCGGGTTCTTGGGATTCGCTGGTGCGGTCGCACTGCTTCCGTTTCACGGAAACCTCCTGCGAGTGGGTGGACTGTTACTCCTCGTCGGATACCTCGCCCGAGTTGGGGATCCGCGTTACTGTACGGTCGTTCCCGACAGCGGCATTGAGCAGTAATCGAGTCCTTTTCGAGAGGTCGAGAACGTCTGTTCGAGCTACTTCGAGAAGGACCGTAGTCCAGTCCGAAGACGGACTGCGAGTCCGAGTACTCCGACGGCCGCCATGGAGACAAGAATCTGAACGAGTCCATCCGTCGGCGCTACCGTCGACCCCCCTGCGGCGGACGTTCCGACGGCGCTCATCGTCGCCGGAGCCGCGAAGAGACAGCAGAGACTCACAGCCCCTCCGACCGCGAGAAGCGACCATCGGCTCATCAAACTCGTATCTTCGGTTGGTTCTGTGGCCGCCGTCGTCATGGGGTGTTCTCCGTATGAGTTTCTGATCCAGCACCGCACGATTCACAGGAGGATAGAGGGCGAGAGCGAACGTAAAGAAGTGCGACGAAGAGGACGACGCTCACGCCGCCGAGTAGTGGCCGCAGCGGGTCGAAGTACGTCAGCAAAGCCGAACTACCGAACAGGCTTAGCAGAAGGACGTTACAGGTCGGACAGCCGAACGCAAGAAATCCAAGTACGGTACCCGCCGTTGCCGTCTTCTCATCATCGCGCTGAATGGACGTTCGTTGTAGTACGTAGAAGCCGATGAACGCGGCTGTGAGTGTGAGAAACAAGTAGTCCAGTACCGTTCGTGGGACCATCCGAACGTAGATCGGATTGGGAACGAGGCCGGTGACTACCCCAAAGAGCACGAACGAACCGACGCTCGCTACCGCCGCTTTGAGGTGCCGCTTCGAGAGCGGATTCATTCTGAACTGTTGTTCCTGCTCTCAGGATGTAAAGCGAGGTGGCCTTTTGCTTGTTCGTGGAAAAGCCTCTCTACGTACGGTTACCTATCTCGATCCCGGAATGGGTAGACGGACGACGACTTCTAGTGCGAACCGTCGCTCCTATGATGACGTGCTCGCAACGTGTCGTATGGCACCAGGAGAGACCAACCAATCGACGGTCCTCTTCCGCGTCTTCGCCGACGACTACTCACGGGAAATCTTGCTAGCTGCCGACGAACACCCGCGAACGGCGAAAGACCTCAGTGAAATCTGTGATGCGTCGCTAGCGACGATCTATCGTCGCGTTTCGACACTGCAAGAGCACGACCTGATTAAGGTCCACTCGACGATTGGGTCCGGTGGAGAACACAAACAGCGCTTCGAGACGACGCTCGAGGCGTTTCACGTCTCCATCACGGAGGGGAATTTCGAGTTGTCCGTCGAGAGACGTGACGAACTGGCCGACAACTTCCGCGCCCTCTGGGAGAACTTCAGAGACAGCACATGATCAGTCTCCCAATCGTGCTCGTGAAGCTGTTTGTACTGATCCTCAGCCTCGCAGTCGCCTATCTCGCCTTTTACGCCTACCAGCGAAGCAGGATGTATCCGATGGTCTACGTCTCCATCGGGTTCATCTTCATCGGTGTTGGTGCAATCTGTGAAGGCCTCATCTACAGCGTCCTCAATACGTCGCTTCTCTCAGCGGCAGTCGTTCAAGCGGGACTCGTTTCGATTGGAATGATATTCATTCTACGTTCAATTATGATCGGGCCAAGTCAAGAAGTACAATAGGTAGAGAAAGCGTTCGCCGATAGTAGACTAGTCGGTAATTGTCGCTCGCCAAATACACTCTCAATAGTTGAAACGGATTAGCAAGGGACGTAACCAGTAACACAGAGTTCATATCGACGGAGATCAAGGCCGACGAGGTCGCAGTAGTTTGAGACTAGCCATCTCGGTGCATACGGTCTTCGACTTTCTCATGGCTGAACCTAGTGGGGCCATTACCTCATCTACCAGTTGATGGCTGGCTATTCGTCCGCGCCTCACTCAGTCGTCGTCATATGTCTCCATAATTTCTGTCCGTCGTGCACGGTTGTTATCGACGGATTACTCGTTCTCTGTATTGACCATGGACCATCACCCTCTATAACGTGCTCACCCGCGAAAGCCGAGCAACCGAAGGCCGTTCAGCGAGACGAGAACTGTCGAGCCCTCGTGACCGACCACTGCGAGCGGGAGGGGATCCCCCAGAGGAGGATCGTGCCGACCATGAGTGCAATCACGCCGAAGGCGATGGCGAGATTGATGGTGAGCGTTCGACGGGTCTTACGTCCGAGGCCGAGCACGTAGGGAATCTTGCTGAGATCATCGCTCATCAGTACCACATCGGCAGTGTTGAGCGCGACGTCGGTTCTCGCGCCGCCCATGGCGATACCGAGAGTTGCTGTGGCGAGTGCTGGCGCGTCGTTGACGCCGTCGCCGACCATCGCCACGTTCTCATGTCGCTCGACCAGGTCTTCGATCGTCGCCACTTTTTCTTCCGGTAGCAGTTCCGCCTGGACTTCGTCGATACCGACCTCATCGGCGATACGCTGTGCGACGCGCTCGTTGTCGCCCGTCAGCATGACGATGTGCTCCACGCCCAGCGAGCGGAGGTCGTCGATCATCTCGGCCGCGTTAGGGCGAACGGTGTCGGTGAAGGCGAGCCACCCCCACACGCTGACTTCGCCGTGACGCTCTCGGGCGACGAGGACGCTCGTTTTTCCCTCTGCCTCTAACGTCTGGAGGCGGTCAAGGCCTAGTTCGAGACCGTCGATCGCCGCGTCTCCGAGAACGGTCTGGAAGTAACTGCGATTCCCGATGTGCGTCGTCGTGCCGTCGACGTCTGCTTTGACCCCTTTCCCGGCGACCGACTGAAACCGCTCCGCATCAACGACGTCGAGCAACCGGATTTCTGCCGCCGTCACGGTCGCACGAGCGAGGTGGTGTTCCGAGCGGGCCTGTACTGCGGCCGCAATGGAGAGCGGCCCGTCCTCGGTCAGTGTCTGGTCTGCCGTCCCGTCACGGACGCACACGTCGGTCAACTGCGTGTCGCCCTGGGTGAGCGTACCGGTCTTGTCGAACGCGACCGCGTCGATCTTCGCTGCGGTCTCGACGTGTTCGCCACCCTATCGTTGGTTAAACCTACCGGTGAATCGATGGACGTCGGTGTGTCTGACACACCACTTTTCACGAGCTCTAATCTCTCGAGACGGGGGGAGTAACCCGATCTAGCCTAGTTAGGGCAGCTGTTTGCTGACCAGTTAGCTAGCTTACGGACTAACTCACAGCAATAGTAGTTAAATCTTTTTATAGTTTAAAGTTTATCTAGAACTCTAGTTAGCGAACTATTTTCTATGGGTTGTAGCCTGATGCCCGGTGTAGAAGCAGGGTACGACGGGTTCGTGGAAGGATTCTCGTGAAATACGGAGAGGGAGGGTGTATAAGTTGTCGAGCACTTCGGGTCGCTCCATCGCGAGCGGCGGAGAACAGTAGTCCTCCTCGATCCAAACCGCCTCCTCGTTCGTCGGATCGAATCGAGCGTTCTCTAACTCCTTCGTCATTGCGCGTCCGAACGTCTCCATTGCTTTGATCTCACCGTTTTCCAGTCGTCTCCGCAGGTCCAGGAGTCAACCGCGCTTCAGCGGCGCTCGAACGAGGTGGTGGCTGCGTACACGCCCACTCCAGTGTCTCGTACCCGAGCGAGTAACTCGGCGAACTCCGAGTCGACCGCTCGGTGAGGCAGGAACCGTTCGACGTCGGGTCGCTTGACGACGAACATGCGTGCGTCTCGGTGCCGTCTGTACAGAGCGCTTAGAGCTTCGGAGGTGACGTCGCCCTTGCTCGGTTTGTTGGCAGTACTTGTACCGCAGTCCGGAAACGGCGACGTACCAGTCGCACCGCTTCGCTCCGACGAAGAATCGCCAGCAGTCGCCCCTCGGGGGGGCCGAGGCGGTTCCTCTGCGCTGACGTCATCCGACGGATGCCCGTACCCGCTGCCACCCGTCGCCCTCTAACTACTCCGAGGGCAGCACTTTCCCGGGATTGAGTGTGCCGTTGGGGTCGAAGGCGCGCTTGATGCGCCGCATCACGCCCACGGCCGCGCCGTGTTCGCGCCGCATGTAGGACCGTTTTCCGAGGCCAACGCCGTGTTCCCCGGTTGCGGTGCCGCCCAGTTCCACCGCGGCGCGCACGGCGCGTTCGTTGAGTTCGTGTGCGCGCGCGACCATCTCCTCGTCGGTGGGGTCAACGAGGGGCGTGTAGTGGAGATTCCCGTCACCAGCGTGGCCGACACAGGGCGTGAGGAGGTCGAGTTCCTCCGCAGCCGACCGAACGGTCGCGACGATGTCGGGGTACGCGGAGATGGGGACGACGACGTCACCGACGACGCCTACGTCCCACGCCTCGCGGTGGGCGCGAGCGGCGGGGAGGGCGTCCCGGCGGGCCGCCCAGACGTCGTCCATCTCTCCGCGTTCCGCCTCCGTCCACTGTTCCATCCCGTTCTCCTCGAACATCTCCTCCACGAACGCGAGGTCCGCCTCAACGCCCGCCGCGGAGTTGCCGTGGAGTTCGACTACGAGCGTCGGTTTCGCCGGGAGGTCGGTCGCGTCGCTGTAGGCGTCGATGAGCTCGGCCTGCGTCGCGTCGATGTACTCCAGCGCGCCCGGACGGACGCCGTACCGGATGACCTCAGCGACGGCCCTCGCGGCCGACGCGTCGTCCGGGAACGTGACGAGTGCGGCGCGTTTCTCCTGCGGGATGCCAACGAGACCCAGCGTCGCCTCAGTCACGACGCCGAGCGTCCCTTCGCTCCCCACGAACAGGTCCTTCAGGCTGTAGCCCGACGACGTCTTGACACCTCTGGTCCCGCAGTTGAGGACGGTTCCGTCGGCGAGGACGAATTCCAGCCGGCGGATGTGGTCCCGAGTCTCGCCGTACCGGACCGCGTTGAATCCGGAGGCGTTCGTGGCGATCATGCCA
Organism: Halogeometricum sp. S1BR25-6; assembly: GCF_031624495.1. Classification (NCBI taxonomy): domain Archaea; kingdom Methanobacteriati; phylum Methanobacteriota; class Halobacteria; order Halobacteriales; family Haloferacaceae; genus Halogeometricum; species Halogeometricum salsisoli. The sequence goes on from NZ_JAMQOP010000005.1 coordinate 236,887, forward strand.
CCGATAGTTGCGAGGTCGCCGCTGGAGATCCCGGGGGCGAACCGAAGGCCGTGTCGGGCGAGTCGGTCGTTCAGGTCGTCGTAGACGACCCCGGGTCCCACGTCGACGACGAGGTCGGACGGATGCGCGTCCACGTGGGCTATCCCAGTCGTCGTGAGCACGATACCGCCCTCTACGGGAACAGAACCCCCTTCCAAACCGGAGCCACCGCCCCGCGGCGTGACTGGGACTCCTCGACGGTCGGCGGCCGACAGCACCGCTGACACGTCGTCGGTGGACGCCGCGTGGACGACGGCGTCCGGTTCGGACGCGGCGTGCGGGCTCGCGTCCTCGGCGTACTGCCCCCGCTCGCCGGCCTCGAACTCGACGCGGCCGTCGAGCGCGAGTTCCGAGAGGAAGGCGTAATCAGCGTGAGACATGTCTCGGCTATCGGTGGCGAACGCCTTTGCTGTTCTCCCGGACGATATCGATTGTCGCCCACTCGACGGACGAGCACACAGCGGCGAGCCGCGTACATGAAATTTTATTCGCAGCCCAAAACAAAGCGTGAGGGATAGGGTCGGCGCTGTATACTCATCGCGTCCGATGCCAACCGCAGAATCCAGCGGTTACGACCCCAAACATCCCTCCAATGCCACAGCGAACTATATGACCGCCGACGACTCGAAAGTCTGGCAGGCCGCTGACTGTTACCTAGTTGTGAGCCACCCCATTCTGCTGCTCGCCGTTCCCGGTGGGCATCACTTTGTTTAAATGAATCTGTAACACTCCGAACACACCGATCGCTACATTCGCAATAGCTCGTGGATTTCACAGTCGAGCGATCTCTGAAGTCTCATCCGAAGAGTATGTTTATGGAGACACGGTGACCGATACACGCTCTGTATTCAGCACGCTCACAGAAACCTCAACAGTCACCGCCAGTAGCGGCGTGCAAGATACAGTGGACGTATGGCGCACAACTCATTCGATATCATCGGTGCCTGATAGACATCCTCAATATCTTACCACTGAGCTCTGTCGAAATGAGAGCGAGTAACTCCAGGAGTTTGTACCGACTACCGAGGATCACTCCGCAAGTGATTCGAGCTTCTGAACAATTTTCGCGTAGATATCAGGTGCACAGTATCACCCTTCTTCAACCATTGTATCAATCACGGTTCGGGCTTCGCTGACACTGATCGGTCCGTTGCTGGCAGGTACCAATACGAGATATGCTGTGCCTCAAGTCGTGATTCCCTCGGTTGCAGCGACGTCACGACCGTATTCCCATCCATTACGGCCACACCATTGTGATCGGCGGCGCAAGCGAGAACAGCGACATCAGCATCGCTGAGGTTATCGTTTCGCTGGAGCCGTGATACGAGTGCTGTGGGCTCAACCGACACTACATTGAACAAATCATCCCCAACACCACGCTCGATACGACAGCGTCCGGATTCCCCTGTTCGATACCGGTTTCGATGACCTCCTCGTAGACACGGTCGGGAATTACACACGACCCGTCGAGATGCTGGACGAGATCGAGACGATCGACTTTCGCGAGGTAGATGAGCGGTGTGGCGTCAAGGACCCACATTCACAGCGCCTTGAGATCCGAGTCGAGGTGGTCGCCCGCAACCCAGGTAATGTCATGCTGCTTGGCGAGTTGAGCAAAATCCCAGACGGACATCTCTGCGAGTTCAGCCGCTTTGCTAAATGTGATAGTGCCTGCTTCGAGCTTGTCGAGTGCTCGTCCTTGCTATCTGTATCAGTAATTCACCAGAACGATCTGACGAAGAGTTAAACCAAACCAACAAAAAACAGATATTGTAATGAAATCAAATAATTCCGAGCAGATCTCCCATAGCTCTCCAGAGGTCTGTGCGCGGGAAGGAACTGTGACCTTCGATGACATTTCCGACTTCGTATATCAGGGAAGAAGAACACCTGCAAACGGAGAATGAAGTGTCTGTAAGCGGCGATTTGCACGCGTCTGGTACTATGACCACGATGCGTGCTATGAGCCGGAGCAGAAAGATGTCCACATCTCGCCACAGCCGTACTAACAACTTGTTGCAGTGAACTTACGGAATGAGTGGCGACAAATTTTGATTTTCCCCCGCGTCTAAAGTCACGGGAATTCCACCATGGAATTTCCGACCTCCGGCGTGACCGTGTGAACGATATGATCGATCTGTCGTCACAACTCGTCGTCGTAGGATTCAGTGATACGTTCGCTTCAGCGTTTCTGAAGGCGTCAAGTCGCCGTAAAATATGTCTCAGGGAGCTATCGAACTGTTTTGCTTTCGTCGTTATAGAGGGCGCGGGCGGGGAGCCGTACTCGTCACGGTCGAACAGTCGACACTCACCCGTTTGTGCGTCTCCTGCGTGCAACGCTTCCAACCACTCCCACTGTTCGGGATTCGGCGACGTAGGCAACTAGAGATTGTAGTCGTCGTGGTATTTTACGAAACATAAACCGTGGAGCGCGGTTAGCTGATACAGAGGGTGTATACCGCTCCCTACTACTCTTTCTACTAGCCAATCTGGGGCGAATCAACTGCTCGGTGATCTCAAACTCAATAGGCAGAATTGTTCGGTTTTCGGATGTCTGATCGCTCTTCTTCATCCTCGAACCAATCTATACTTGAAAGTAGGATATATTCCGCATCGGAATTGAATGTCCTCCGGGAAATTGGGGTATGATAGATGGTAGAGATTCGCACGGCGGCCGAACGGTTCGTGGACGAACTCGACTTCAGTGTCTTCGGAATCGGGTTCAGTGTATCGTTGCTCGCGATTGTGGTGTTTTTCCTGCAGCCTGAAGAGTCCGCAGAGACAATGGGACGAATCAACGAATTCCTCTGGACAGAGTATATGTGGGTGTACGTCGGGACGATGTTCCTGATGATCATCTTCAGTCTCTGGCTCATGGTCGGGCCTTGGGGGCGTCTCAAACTCGGCAAACCTCACGAGGATCCCGAGTTCGGGTTGATTTCGTACTTTTCAATGATGTTCTCAGCCGGAATCGCGGCAGGTATTGTGTTTTGGGGTCCTGCAGAGGCGCTAGAACACTACACAACGGTCCCACCGCTCGTCGGAGCGGAACCACAGTCTGCGGCGGCGGCAGTGGGCGCAATCCAGTACACTCTCTTCCATTGGGGGATTGCGTACTGGGTGCCATATCTCATCGTGGCAATTCCCATCGCGTACTACGCATTCCGCGAGGACGCCCCGATGCGGGTCTCGACGCTCATTGCGCCATTCATCGGCATCGACAATCTCGATGGGTTGCTGGCCAAAGCGATCGACGTGATGGCGGTATTCGCGACCATCGGCGGCATCGCAACGACCCTCGGGTTCGTAGGCAGGCAGTTCCTGACCGGACTAACTTACAATTTCGGCATGTCGCTCGGGGATACTGGAACGGTACTCGTGATCACAGGGCTGACGGTCGCGTTTACCGTCTCGGTTGCACTCGGTGTGAAGGAGGGAATCGCCCGGATTTCACGATTCAACATGGCTGTGTTCGCCGTCCTGACGGTCGTGACATTCCTCCTAGGACCGACCAACTACATCATGAACACCGGTCTTCAGGCGGTAGGGAACTACTTCGTCGAGTTCCTCCGAATGGCACTGTACACGAACGCGACGGGTACCGGAGAATGGGTCGGTAACTGGACCGTCTTCTACTGGGCCTGGGTGTTTTCTTGGGCTCCGTTCGGTGGACTGTTCGTCGCTCGTATCTCACGCGGTCGGACGGTTCGTCAGGTGGTCGCAACAGCGGTAATCGGTGCCACCGCGTCGACTACTCCGTGGTTCTTGACGATGGGCGGCAGCGCTATCTTCTTCGAGCGAAACGGCATCGCGCCGATGCTATCGATGGTCGCTGAATACGGCGTCTCTGTCTCTGGCTTCCCACTGTTCGGCGCGCTCCCGCTTGGCGGAGTGCTCTCGGTAGTGTTTATGCTTCTCGTCGTGACGTTCTTTATTACGTCGGCCGACTCCTCAACGCTTGCACTCGGGATGCTCACAACGGGCGGCAAACAGCATCCCTCGACCGTCAACCGCGTCATCTGAGGCGGGCTAATGGGCGGACTTGCGTCGCTACTCATCGTTGGTGGCGGAATCGACGCCCTCCGCTCATCGGCTATCATCACCGGCTTTCCGTTCGCCATCATCTCGGTCGTCGCAATTATTGGGATGGGACGGGAGTTCCAGCAGGTCGCTCCGTTGCTCTCCGGCAACGACGACTCGGCCGTCGCCGAGGAAACCGGTTCGGCTACTCCTACTCGAACAAGCGTGAGCGTAGACGACGACTGAGGGCAGTCGAAGATGATGCTCAGTGGGCCTGAGTGTGTCAGCTTCCTCCCACGGCTAAAACCGTAGGCTTCCGTCTTGCTATTCTTGTGATTTAGATAACTCTACGAATCCTAGAACGGATTATCAGCCGTCTCTACGTCTACGATAAAGCAAAGGGACGATGGGAACTGCACTTGGTGTGCAAACACGAAGTTGAGACTCCCGCCGTCCCCGGCAACGAGACGGCGGGTGTTGACCTCGGTATTTGTAACTTCGCGGCGGTCGCATACAGCACCGAGGAAGCTGACCTGTACCCCGGAAACCGTCTGAAACAGGACGGGTACTACTTCCCAAAGGAAATCGCTAAGTGCGACGATTCTGGTGGTGAACGGGCCACTCGTCTTCACAAGAAGTGGTCGGAGCGCCGAACCCACTTCTTCCACTCCTTAGCGAAGCACATCGTAGAACGGTGTGTCGAGCAAGAAGTTGGCCAAATCAACATCGGGAAACTCGCTGGTGTCCGCGAGGACGAAAACGGCGACTCGAAGAACTGGGGTAAACACGGCAACCTCGACTTGCATGGATGGGCGTTCGACAGGTTCTCGAACATCCTCGAATACAAGGCGAAGGTTGAGGGCATCGAAGTCGTAGAAGTGTCAGAGCGTGACACGAGTAAGACGTGTTGCGTGTGCGGTACGAAGGATGAGGGTCAGCGTGTTGAGCGTGGCCTATACGTGTGTGAGGAACACGACGATGTGTTCAACGCTGACGTGAACGGGGCGGAGAACATCCGTCTCGACATCGACGAAAGTAACTCCGAGTCTTCGGCCAGTTTGGACGAGGATAGGAGTACCGGCTGGTTGGCACAGCCCGGAGTCTACCTTCATGACCTCTCCCGAGGATTCCAACCTCGGTCAGAGGTGGTAGACTCCAAACCCTAATATCCCAATCCAGCGGCGCGGTGCCGTGGGATTCCCGCGTCTTCAGGCGCGGGAGGATGTCAATCTTCAGTCTGAGGCGTGGTGAGAGTGGGAAAGAACCGTGCCCGTTGTTGAGACGAGAGGTAACGAACGCTGGATGGATCACCCCGGAGTGCCGCTGTAAACGTCTGTCCGAGAGTCGTTCCAACGGGTCCGCGCCACACCCCACGTTGCCGCTGTAAGACCTCGGGAAGCAGCCTCAGACCCAAGAAATCACGTGGTTCCGAATAACTCGGGTCAATATCGTCTGTGGTCCCATCAATAACTTTATTAACCTATGTGTCGTTCGTTACCGTACTACACTTTTGGCATACTAAGACGCCATAGCATTTTGGCGTCGAAGACATGAACTGCTACTTATCTCTTTACTGTCTCTCCTGTGATATCGCCCGGTAGACGATGGTTCCGAGACAATTATCAACAGCATCCTTTCCTTCATGTCGAGGTCATACGGGATTCGTGTTTACAGCGGCAACGTGGGGTGTGGGACAGCCGTCGATCCCGGGTTTACAGCGGCAATGAGGGGTCTGATATCAGGCTGGGATTCCCAAATCGTGGGCAAACCCCGGCCATATTGCCGAAATTCATCGGGTGAACTGGAATAAGCGACGTTTACAGCGGCAAGCCGGTGCCGAAGATTGATATAGATTGCCCGAGTGGAACGTCCCATGAGCGATACGGAGTCATTCTTCGGGGACCCCGATCCGATCTTTGCAGATAAGGAACTCCTCCGTGTGAGTCATCTCCCCGAAGGTGACCGTATTATTGGTCGGAAAGAGGAACTCAGCAACCTCGCGAACGCGATCAAGGACGCCCAACGCGGAGGGACGCCGAACAACGTGTTGATCTACGGGAAGACAGGCACCGGAAAGAGTCTCTGTTCAAAGTACATCACGCAGGATTTGACCGAAGCCGCCACTGAGAATGACGTTAACGTCTACGTCGCGTACGTCGATTGTTTTCAAGATTCCACCGAGACACAGACCGTCCGCACGATCGCCGAGTCGTTCAACGATCCCGATGAGACGGACATAACAGTCCCGGCATCTGGTGTCTCGACGTCCGACTACTACCGTCGGCTCTGGAAAATTCTCGACGCCCGCCTGGACGTCGGGATCATCATCCTCGACGAAATCGACAAGCTCGAAGACGATAACGTCCTCATGCAACTCTCGCGCGCGGCCGAAGCCGGGAAGGTGGACGACAGCACGCTCGGCATCATCGGGATCAGCAACAAAATCCGCTACAAGGAATCGCTCAACGAGCGCGTCAAATCAAGCCTCTCCGAGCGCGATTTCGTGTTCCCGCCGTACGACGCGAATCAACTCCGCGAGATTCTCTCATCGCGGGCGGACGCGTTCCGAGAGGGTGTTCTGGATGACGAGGTGATCCCGAAGGTGGCCGCCCTCGCAGCGAAAGAACACGGTGACGCCCGGAAGGCAATCGACATTCTTCGGTACGCTGGGGAGATCGCCGACGAACACGGTGACGACCACGTCCGCGCCGAGTACGTCGATGAAGCCCACGAACGCGAAGAAGAGGCACGGCTCGCCGAACTCATCGGGAAGCAACCCGAACACTCGAAGTATCTGCTTCAAGCACTCGCTCTCCAGATGCAACAATCGAGTGAACCCAACGCTATGATCCCCTCGAAGCAGGTCTATTCAGCGTATAAAGTCGTCTGTGAACGCGAGGGGACTGACCCGCTCAAAATCCGTCGTGTCCGCGACCTCCTCTCCGAGTTGGCGTTTCTCTCACTGATCGAGCAGGACCGGAAGGGTCGGGGGAAGGGGAAGGGCGCTCATACAGTGAACCAGCTTGTCGATGCGCCCGAACTTGTCGTCGAAGCGTGTAAATCAGCGTGAATTTGAAAATAACAAGTATGTTATCTGTTCAATCTGACCTGTTGAAATAATCTGAGATTGATACGCTTTCGCGGTTGTCTCGGGATTGCCATGCTTGAGGTTTCTCTTCCGTGAAATTGTGGATTTTCGCTGTTTTGCTGTCTCTCTCTTCGACTTTCCCCACCCTCGTCTTCCCAATTTCATATCGACACGGGGTGTGGGGTTCGACTTTTTGTGAATCATTTTAACCAACAGCTCACTCTAAGCGACTCTTCTGTTGGTTAATCTTACTCCCTATTCGCGAACGCTGTCAACTCCGTCACTCGTGTCTCCGCAAATATCTCTTTAGGGTCGAACACCGGACAAACCGTGGGCCGGCGTGTCAGAAGACGGGTCTTCTGGCACTGTCTAGTTAGGCCAGTTTGAGAAGCGAGCAGTTCGTAGATCTAGTGCTTTGCTCGACCTAGAACTGCTCACAGAGTCGTTGGAAACGGCGAATTATGAATGTTGGGAGCGTGAGCGGACGGCGACGTCCCAAACTCGCTTCGCGAGTTTGTGGGCTCGAAAGCCGCGATGCATCTTTCGAACGTTAACGAGACGCGTTGCGCCTCGTTCGCACACCAAACATCTTCGATTTCTGGGGACGCTGATTCGGAACATCCCGGTCCTACTTCTTCGAGACCGCGAGAAAAAATGTTCCACGCCGGACATTCCATAGCTGTTCGGACGGTCGGCGCTATTTTCAATATATGGTGTCCGAGTCATTCACCACACAGCCATCGGAGAATGCTGACCAGTGGGAGACGGGCGCGTTTCACCGAACGCAGTTCTACTCTAGAAGCGCCAGCAATTGAGTGACGTAGGGGCTGTTCTCCCAACTCCGATGCGGGCTGATCGTCTCGATGAGCGTCCGTGCCTCTTCGTAGGTCATGTGGTCGTTGCGGGCGTAATCACAGAGCAACCGTGGTGTCGGGACGATACGCGGGCCCTGTAGGACTGCATGGATGAGCGCAAAGTTCGTTCCGCCGAACTCATCGGTGAGAAATCCGTCGACACCGAGCGCGTTCGCGAGCACGATGCCGTCGGTTTCGCCGTCATCAAGGCCGAATGTCGGTCGCGACTCGGGTGTGTCGACTCGCTCATAGGGGTCGTCCACTGTGTAGTGGGTGCGAGCGGCGAGAACGTTGGATGCTGCAGCGCCGTGGATGTCCTGATATTGGGCCATGTTACGGAGCTCTGTAACGACTTCCGGTGGAACGGAGACGTCACACGAGGTGAGGAGATACTGGAGGGGATCCGGAGCGGTGTCAGTGTCGTCGGCTGCGTCGGCTCGTGGGACGGCGAGACTGACCAGCGTACTCGTGTCGGCGACGACTGTCCGCAGCCGCGGTCTACTCATCGTTCGTCGCTGTCCGTCGTATCTACCGTCGTCACGTCGTCACCGTAGATGTCGACGTCAGTGGGCGCAGCGAGATCGAACGGTTCGCTCTCGAAATCAGCTTTGAGGAGTCGGAGCCGCTGGGCGGTCTCGGCGCCAACCAGCTGCTTGACTGTCTCGAACTCGAGTTGGTCGTCGTAGTACTTCGTTGCCACCAGCTCTTGGAACGTTTCGCTGTCGGCTGTCTCGTCGATGTACTCGCGAATCGCCTCGACGAGGACGTCCGTCCGGTCTTTGTCGAAGAGGTCCGCAATTGCATCGAGACGCTCGACGAGGTACTCTGGGGACTGGAAGTGGACCCGCCGGGGTTTGTCATTCGCGCTCATTCTATGTGCAAGTTCTGCACACAGACGGATAACGATTTCGGCATATGCACCTGACTTGCACATAGATGCAAGAACGATCTTTGAACGGGCCATTCTGCGCTACTATGTGGCGTCACGAACAAGACACTCGTCGATATCTTGCCTTCGGTACGTTGTGAGCCCACCAAGACTACAGCGGACACATAGGTATGACATCCTCCCCGACGTGAACGCCGGGGTTTCCTCAAAAGCGCCGTTGAGACTACCGAGGTAGATAGTAGGCCGATTCAAGTCTACAGAGATATGTTAGAAGAACTGGAAGACGAGACCGACTAAAGAAGTTTGAGCCTCTCGGCGTCGCACAGGTCCTATCAACTATCAATCTCCATTTTAGACTATTTCTCCGACCTAGTGAATATATGTTCCAGCAGCTTGTAGATCTTGGTATGCCAGCCAACGAAGAAGAGAACCGCGACAATCGGACACGAGGAGAACGAGTCCGGAGTGCCGGTCGGACACTCCACCACCCTCGGTCAGCGTCATGGGTGGCCGACGAAACCGGTGTCTCCACGAAAACCGCTCAGAAATACCTTGACCAGCTCGTCGAAGACAATGTCCTTCGAAAAACCGACCGAGGAGACCAAACGCTGTACTGTATCGATCAACTCATGGCGAAATACCGAGAGGTAGCAGAACTCCAGCGAGCTCATTCCCGCGAAGAACTCACCGATGCCCTCGAGACCATGCGGAATAAAATCACAGACTGGAAACAAACGTACGGCGTGGAGGCACCCGGGGAACTCAGAGCAAGCATCGCAGACGTCAAGGATGCAGCAGAGAGTGAGACCCGGCGTGACATCGCGAAAGAATGGGAACACCTCACCAACCGTATCCCAGTAGTGAGAGCCGCACTCAACGAATACGACTGGGCTGACGACCCAGACCCCATCTCGACGTGAACACATGGGGCTCTCAGGCGACATCGATAGGCAAGTCTACCGGGAATTAAAAGACATCCTCCAACGATACCCCACCGTCACTGCAGTCACATACGAACCCGATAGCATAATCAAGACCTCGATACGTGCAACAATAGACTCCAACCGGGTTAGCTCTCCGACCGGCCCAGAGTCACCAACTCTCGATGTCGAGTGGCGATTCGATAAAGAGGGACAACAGTATCGCATTCACTACGCAGATCCGAATACAGGACTCAGTTGTGGGTGATATCGTGACGATGACCACCCAGACCTCGGCCCAGTCCACTTTCAATACTCTCTGGCAGACTCCGAGGAGACACATCATAAACCAGCGGAAATAGAGGCGAACGTCCCTTCAGAAATTCTGTGGGAAACACTTGATACCCTCTTCTCCGAGACTCTCCCCGAACTGATCTCCAGTCAGAATCGCTAGTCCTCGAAACGAGAGCGTCTCCTATAGTAGTGTCTACAAGCCATCACATACTCGACCGCACGACGGCATACGGTCGGATGAGTACACAGTTGCAGACACTACTATAATGTGTCTCTGCTCGATTCCAACGGCATCTGTTGCGTTTCTCTTTCGGTACTACAGGTCAGGATTAATTGCGGTCTCTCTCAACCGAACCTTCATATCAAAGAAGACTACATTCTCTGTATCGATATGGGAAAGGGAATGCCACTACTGCGGGACGAGTCTCGAAGAAGAAGGACTCAGCACCCGCTGTAACTACTGTCGCGAACGAGTCTGTGGCGACCACCGACTCCCCGAAAAACACGACTGCCCTGGCCTCTACTACCAAAAACAATCCACCGACTCAACTCGAAAATCCTCTTCGCGACGACCAAGCAGGTCACGGACGCCTCCGAAACCCACTTTCGAGCAGTCAAAGAAAACAGGCCAGAGCCGGCCCTCCCGAACACAGCGTGGCTCGGGGTCGTCAAGAGCACCTGGGAAGACTCCGAAAAAACGGGTATGAGGGGACCTGATGTTAATCCCGATGGAAGTATCAACCCCCGATCGCACCAGACCCCAAGAAAACCCTCGTTCGACGAAGCGGGCTCAAAGTCGCCAGTGGTGACTCGTCGTCGGATCGTCGGTGGTCTCTTCACAACACTCCTCGGTGCCATCGGCGCCGTCCAAACCGGCGTGATCGACTCCCCGGTCGACCTCCCTGGTGTCGACATCCCGAATCTCAATACTGGCGGACAGGGCAGTGAGACCAGTGGTGGTGCGTCGACGTCGACGACCGAAACAAGCGAAACTGGCAGTGGTGGTGGGGATTGTTCGGGGAAGACCTTGACGCTCAACGGGTTCAAGAGTTCGTTCACGACGCCGTGAACGCACGGCGGTCCGAAGAAGGCGTCAGTACCCTCCAGTACAGCGCAGACTTGCAGGAGGTCGCTGTCTCCCATTCTGAGGATCTGGCTGAGGAGGAGTATTTCGCGCACGACTCTCCAAGTGGTGAGACAATGGAAGATCGGTACGAGCAGTTCGGTATCGACTGTCGACTCAGTGGGGAGAACATCGTGCAGACGTGGTACAAAGAACGCGTCCGAACTGACGACGGCGAACAGTATTACGATACGAACAAGGCCCTCGCTGAAGGGATCTTGACGCAATGGATGAACTCGCCGGGGCTTGAACTATAGATGAGGTTGATGTCTCTCGGTTAATCAGAAATACGCGAGGAGTGTAAGTGATACTAATTCACAAGGGCAGGAATAGTAGATAAAATATGACCCAATCGGGATGCGAGAGTGCGACCACGGCTCGGGGCAGACGGTTCCATGAGGCGCCATCGGAGCGTTACGAGCCGTGGTCGCTGCGTTGGGACAGGAACGGACCCCGGAGATTCGACTCACGAGGAACAGAAGGCATTACAGGAATATACTTGTAACAGGACACTCGTTTCCAAGGCAGTGTATCTAACAGGGTGACAACAACGACGGGTCGGTCGGGTTTCCAGCCGACGCGAGCCGTAGTACCGCGGTCGGGCGACGGTCAATCGCTGTCCCGCGTGCGGGTCAGAACCCAAGCTAACCGGGAATCTATACTGCGCGCGTCAAGTTCCCACCGATCCCGGACACTTGTTGTGATAAAACTGGTGAGAAACTCCACGGGTTTTCACCACCTAACCCCACGTAGCACTGTGGAGTACGAAATCGAGGGCGGTGAATCTGTCAGTATGGCCGTTGTACGCGCGGTGAGCGCAGTCGAAGGTCGCAAACCGTGCTTCCTCCGAACGCTGACGGACGTTCTCGACCCGGATGCGTTAGATGCGTTGTGTGCCCTGCAGTACGACGGAACATCTCGAACGGGTGGACGCGTCTCGTTCGTTTACAGCGGCTGCTACGTCACGGTTGACAACGGCGAGTATCTCACTGTTCAACTGCTCGAAGACCGTCTCTACGACGAATCTGATCCAGAACCTACCGACAGACGGGTGAGCCGATGACTGCGTCTCTGCGGCTTACTGCTTGGGATCATGAACGGTCAACAACCCTTGAGCCATGAGTCGCCGGGCGATTACGACGAGGCCGTTCCCGAACCCTTCCCCGAAGATCGCTTGTTCCTCTTTGCTGCCGGGCATGATCGAACTCACGAGGATCGTCGACCGGTCTGTCAGGAGCAGTCGGCCGATAGCCGTCTCGTTTTCAGTGGCGTTCTCGCCGTGCAACCACTCCAACCCGGAGATGAACGTTCTAGCGTTCGGTACGGTCGCTTGGATCTGGTCTTGGAGCGACTCCGTCAACGCTCCAATGAGAAGGTCGACTCCGTTGCCAACGTCGTTGAGGCTGGCAACGAGATCCTTCGTCAAGAGCGACTCGTCGCCGACGACCAGAACGATCTCCTCGGACGCCTCCTTGATGAGCTGATTCGTCCGATTTTCTATCCCGTCTCGCCCGGACATCGCCCAGACCTGCTGGACGGGCGTCTCGTCGTCTTCGTCGACGATTTCGATCGTATCCAGCGCATCGTGGAGTCGCTCGACGCGGGCCTCGTACTGGTCGCGCAGGGTCTCCGTCGCCTCATCGAGCGGAACAGCCCGGAACTGCTGCGGGCTCGAATGCTGAATCTCGACCAGACCTTGCGCCTCCAGCACCCGAATCGCATCGTACACCCGCGTTCGGGGAACCTCCGTCGCCTCACTCAACTGCTTTGCCGTTCCCGCGTGGAGGCGAGATAAGCCGACGAAGCAGCGCGCCTCGTATTCTTTCAAGCCGAGCTGTTGGAGAACCTCGACCGCTTCGTCCAAACTATCAGTAGTATTTATGTGTCCCAACCTCACGGGGTACTCCCCAGTGATTGTCTGATGATTCACCCCCAATACGGATAGGTATTGTCACCCAATTCGTGACGGGAATCGACGGGAGAACGTGATACGACCCCTCTGACGGTCCGACGTCGGTGTCCGACCGACGCCTCTGCTCCGCTCCGATGGTCATCGTGATATCTGGGTGCCGCTTCGACTACTATCGAACGGGTCGTAGAGTTCTCCGCGAGTGCAGACGACGAACTCTCGCGCTACGAGACGTTCGATGTAGTCGCCTCAGATGTGCTTCCCGGTTACCGGTCTGTCGGCGGGTAGTGAGTCCAGTATCGACTCAACCCGATTGTCGGGCTGATACCGGACGATTCTGCGTTCGCGATCGTATTCGACGACACCCTGCTCCGCTAACTTCGGCAGTGAGATGTGGGAGAGATGGATTGTGAGTTGTTCTCGGTCCATACTTCGGTCGTCGGACTGCAGTTCGTCACCGTGCATTCGATCTACGAGGTCGTCGATTACCGTTTTACCAGCGGTTTCGTGCCGTAACTGCTGAATGAGCCGTCGCCGGTGACGATCAGCGACGAGTTGCAGACAGTCGTCGAGGTCTTGTCCCCTCATAGTAGACGTATCGACTACTCGTCTGATAAACAGATAACCTCTTCACGCCAGGATACTTTTTTTATTATGTGAATTACAGGTCGGTCAGGAGATAGCCGAGGACGGTGTCGGTAGAACCGGTTCCGCACTCCGAGAGCGGTCGACGTCCTATGCCAGCGGTGAACCACGAAGGCTATCGGCGTTCGGTTCCTCACCGAACGGAGTCGAGTGGACGGGTATCTGTCGAGGAGTACGCCCTCTTCGCGCGATTCCGGGAACGGTCCTTCGAAGACTCCGACCACCTTCTTCGGAATCGTCAAGCGATGCTCCCGAGGTCCCATACGTACTCTTTTTCGATGGTGATCCAGTGTGTCGTGGGTTCGCGTTCCGGATCGAAGACCGTCACTTCGGTTGGAGAGTCCTCGTCGTCGAACGCCCAACAAAGCGTGAAATCGGGAAGCCCTGCGGAGCGGGATTCGCGGTCGTTCGTAGGCATGTATTTAGTAGACGCAGATGGTCGATTCGGGCCCGCGCTGGACGTCGACCGCAGCAGATTTGGTCCTCTGAGTCGCTCGTTCCTCGAATCGAGTACGAAGGTACTCGAACTCGACCCTTTTCAAGGAGCAACGTTTTCATCACACGCGTTGTACTGATTACCCGAGTGAATCTCTCCACAACTGCGCGGCGTGCGCGTCCGCCGACGACGGGGTTCGGGTAAGGGAGACCCGGAGGGTGCGTTCACCCGGTTACTCAAAACAGAATCTCATTTGGAAATCCAGCGCTACTATCACCGTGTCAGTCCTACACGGCAGTAGTGAGATGAGTGAGCTGTCCCCTAGCTCTGTCGCATCAGAGCTGAAATCTACTAGTACAGATCTCGACGCGGTGCTCGAACGGATCGAGAAATGCGTTGGAGAGATCAGTCACAGGTTCGGACGGTGGGACGACCCCTACGCTCGTGGACCGGGCCTCTACTTCGTCGTCGAACGTGATTCCATGGCCGAGTTCGCGGCTCCGATGGGGACGAACCGTTGGCCGGTTGAGGACTGCGGAAGCGTCTTCTCCGAGACCGACGTGTTTCTCGAAACCGCACAGAAGGTCGCGTTGTCCTGCGACGGTGCAGTCGTCGTTCGCAACGACGGTACGATCAGAGAGGAGATGGTCCGAGTCAAGCAACTCTCTGCGGACGAATATCGGCGGATTAACGACCTTCCCTATGCAGAGTGGATGGGTACCCGTCACATGAGTGCGCTGGAGACCTCGGTCCGCGAAGAGGTGATCGCTGCGGTCACACTCAGCGAGGAGAACGGACGGGTAACGGTCTTCATCGACGGCGCGTTCGAGGATTCCCCGGCGGCATTCCGGGTGACGGACTGACCAACCGGCGTGAGAACACTCGCGGCCGTTACCGCGTTCCTCGTACTTGCGCCCTTCATCGTTTTCCGTGACCTCCCTTCGAACGTCTCCGGCGTGCTCTGTTTCCGCTTCTGCGAATTCCGCTTCGTTTTCGGTCGCACTGACGGGGCTTACGTCACCGTCGAGAGTCTCACTATCGACGAGTGCGGTCTCGACGGGCGTACCACCCGATCTGGGTCTGTTGAACTTTACCCTTGAGCACCCGCCGTCGATTGAGACACGTTCGAAGGATGTTGTCCTCGTGGAACTCGCTCTCAATAGTGTCGCTCTGGATGGCCTCCTCGGCGTTCGTCTCGGTTTCGACGAAGCGACCGCGTCGTTTGTCCGTACCCGAGATTTTCGCGCCGACGAACGTCCGCACAGTTATCCGAATCGAGCGCCTATCTTGACGAAGGATGCCCGACGAGAACGTAAACGACGACCAGCAAGAGCAGTCGGAGCGGAAACGAGAAGACGTACGCGACCGCACCCGCGAAGATCGCGCGATGAGCGGTGACCCCGAGGGGCGGCTCGAGGGCCTCGACGAAGCACTCGAATCCCAGACCTATCCGATCACGACGGACGAGTTGGTCGAGGCGTACGGCGACTACGAGGTCGAAGCCCAAAGCGGGACGAAGTCACTCGAAGAAGTGCTCGCTCCGACCGAGAACCAAACGTACGACTCCGCCGACGACGTCCGAAGCCGGGTGTTGGGACTGATACATCGGTAACCGTCGTCGTCTCGGTCCTCTCTCGACACCCACCGAGTGTCGCGTTTAGGAGTTTTTCTCCCGTACGGGGCCGTTCTTCGCATTCGATTCACCGTCCTTGACCGCCTTGGCCTGTTGTTCCAACGCTTCGACGTTCATCTCGGCTGCCTCCTCTATCTCGCCGAGTATCTCCTTGATGTCATCGAGGCCGATGAGTTCGCGCGTCTCCTCGTCGAACTGCAGACTGTCCAACCGCTGTCCGTCGGTCGCGACGTCGCTCCCCGTGAGGTGTTTGCCGTAGCGTCCGACCAGCGAGGTGAGTTCCTGCGGGAGGACGAACGTCGTCGACTCCCCTTGACCGATGGCTTCGAGCGTGTCCATCCCTTTGTCGATGATCGCGCGTTCGCCCATCGATTCGGCGGACTTGGCTCTCAGAACGGTCGAAATCGCGTCACCCTGTGCCTCGAGGATTTGGCTCTGTTTTTCGCCCTGCGCGCGGATGATGTTCGACTGCTTGTCCCCTTCCGCTTGTTCGACTGCGCTCCGGCGCTCCCCCTGCGCTTCGAGGATCGTGGCCCGTCGTCTCCGCTCCGCGCCGGTCTGCTGTTCCATCGCGTGTTGGACCTCTTGGCTGGGATTGACCTCTCGGACTTCGACGGACTCGACGCGGATTCCCCATTCGTCGGTCGGTTCGTCGAGTTCCCTCCGGATACGGGCGTTTATTTCTTGGCGTTTGTTCAGCGTGTCGTCGAGTTCCATGTCGCCGAGGACCGCTCGGAGCGTGGTTTGGGCGAGGTTCGAGACGGCCGTTTTGTAGTCTTCGACCTCCAGGAACGCCTTCTTCGCATCCATCACGCGGAGATAGACGACGGCGTCCGCCGTCACGGGCGAGTTGTCCCGCGTGATCGCTTCTTGTCGGGGGACGTCCATCGTCTGTGTCCGCATGTCGAACGTGTACGTGCGCGACACGAACGGGGGGATGAAGTTGATGCCCGGTTCGAGCAGGCCACGGTACTCGCCGAACACCGTGAGCGCCTGCTTGTCGTAGGCGTCGACGAACCGCACCATCTGCCAGACCGTTACCACTGCCAGCACCAGTACGAGCAGCCCACCTATCGTGAGTCCGAGAGCGGGAACCTGCAGCGAAACTAAATCGTACATCTGCTTCACATTCGCTCCACGACTGTATGAAGAGTCGACGTTTTCACGCGGGTCGGGTTTTTGATTATGTGAGAGACACGACTGGCGGCACCCGACCGGTCCGACCGGCGCGCGAGTTCCGTCGACGCTCCGAGTGCCTCCGACCCGCAGCTTTTCAGCCGTCCCGCGTGCGCATCCTCCGACCTCTTCAGAACGAGACGTCGACTTCGTCCGTGGGTTCTAACGCCGCTTCGGAGGAGTTCCCGCCGCGGTCGTCGTAGAACTTGCGTCCGATGTACTCGTCGTTCACGTTCCCGATGATGGTCGTGAACAACTCGTCGGCCGACGCGTACGTCTCCTGTCCGACGGAACCGATGATCGTGGAGATAGTCTCGGTTTCCTGTGCGTCGGGGGCGTCGATTTCGACCGCTCCGACCTGTCTGATGACCGAATCGTGGTCAATCGGAAACGTGAGTTCGTCTTCGAGAGAGGCGAGTACGTTGCTTATCTTCATAGGATGGCTAAACTACCGTCCTCCTGTCACTTCAAGTGGTCTCATTTTGATGGTCGCCATCTGTTTTGATTAACCGAGTTACTCGGTTCTCCACGGCGCCGGCGACGACGTGACTCACCGCACGGTCGCGTATCGCCGTTGCCGTGTCGGTCAGCCAAGGCGTCGTGCTCCGGCGCAGGACGGCAACGTCGAACGAGGGTCGGAAGGAAGAGGCCAACAAAATAGTGATCCGAACGGTGACGCCCCGGACGCCGGTAGGGCGGATAGCTACGTATTACTCTCCGCCATCGAAGGGGTTCCGCTCACCGTCGTCGGACTGAACGTCCGACGAGGTTCGACTCGCCTCGCTCGCCTCACCGCCGTCGGCCTGCGGCGAGTTGTACGGTGTCGGCGTCCCGGCGGACGCGCGTCCCATCCAGCGGTCGACGTTCTCCGCGACGTAGGTGTGGCCGCCCCATCCCACGGCGATACCGACGCCGATTGCGACGGCAGCGGCGAGTCCCCACGCTAACGCGTTGGCGAAGACGAACAGGATGCCGACGTCGACGCCCATCGTGTCAAGTCCGATCACGATCGCGGTGAAGTAGAGGAACATCCGCGTGCCTCTCGCGAACCACGAGGTGTACCCGGTCTGGGTGGCCGTCCGGGTCTGCATGATGGCGTCGCCGATGAAGTCCGCAACGACGAATCCGAGGACGATCACCAACAGTCCGGCGACGAACGCCGGGAGATACGAGACCGCCGTCGAGATCCACTCCGACAGCAGCGAAATCGCGAGCACGTTCGCGGCGGCGAGAATCGCCAGCGCGTAGACGAACCACTTCGCGAGCGTCCCGAACGCGTTCGAGACGGCGTCTTCGGTTCCTCCGAGGATGCGTCCGATCGGCGTTTCGAGCACCATCCGGTCGATCTCGACCCGGTCCGCTACCTTCCGGACCACCTTGGCGGCCGCGACGCCGAGGACCCAGCCGATCAGGAGAACGAGGAGAGCCCCGACCAGACGGGGGAGAAACGAGACGATCTCCGCAACCGTCTCCTCGAGGAACGCGGGAACATTTATCTGTAGTACATTCGGTTGTAGCATAACTCGGATGTCACCCGTCAGCATCATGAACGGACGACATTTTCACATCTCGCGGGTTTTTCATTATGTGGGTTACATGCTGAGCGCAGAAGCGTTCACCGGCGTAGTTTACTCACCTTCCCGAGCGAGATAGAGAAAAAATTCGTCTCAGCGGGTCTTCTCGTCGGTTCTTCGTCAGCACGGTATGCGGGGCTCAGGGCCGCGTCGACGGACGGTACCCGTGCCGGAAGTCGAGTATTCGTCCGTCCGTCGGCACCGACCGGATCAGCCGCCGAGCCACCAACCGTACAGCGGTGCCTGCTCCTCGGCGTCCGAACGCTTCTTCGATTGGCCGTAGGTCTTCCCCTTGAGGAGTTGACGCTCGACCGCGTTCGTCGCGAGTCGAAGGGCGTGCGTGGCGCCGAACCCCTCCCCATCGGCCGTGAAGTACCCGCGGTCGGTGACCAGTCGAATCCGTGCCAGCACCAGCGGTACACCCCGGCTTCGTTCCTTGTGCTCCTGCAGTTGAATGCTGGCTTTGATCACGCTCATCTCTCCGTACTTCGAGGTCATCTTCTCGATCAGCGCGGAGACGTCGTCGTAGTCCATCTCTTCCAGCAGGTCGAGTCCGAACACTTGGACGGCGTTCCGGTCCTCGCGCTCCCAGGTGAGCGCCTCGATGACGTCCGTTTTCGTGATGATACCGACCGGCTCACCCGAGTCATCGGCCGTGACGACGAGCGAGGAGATCTCACGATCGAACATCGCCTCGACGACCTCGTCGAGCGGTGCGCTCCGTTCGATTGTCGCGACTGCATCGGACATCAGGTTCCGTATCGGCAGGTCGAGCATCCGGTCGGCGTCGCCCTCGCGCGCGCCGAACCCACCACGGTTCTGCCCCCCGCCACTGCCACCGAAGCCGCTCGACGACCCGCCTTGGCTCTTACTGCCGCCCCGCGTCGTGAACTCAATGACGTCGTACAAGCTCACCATTCCCGCGAGATCCTCACCGTCGACGACCGGGAGGTGGGCGATTCCGGCTTCCCGAAGCGTATTGAGCGCTTTTCCGATCGTGGTTTCCGGGGTCGCGCTGACCAGTTCCGCCGTGTAGGCGTCGTCGACAGTCGCCGCGTCGAGGAACGGACGGACCGCCTTGAGGACGGCATCGGCGGTCACGACACCGACGACACGGTCGTCGTCGAGTACGGGGAGCGTCTTGGCGTCGCTCCCGATCATGAGCCGCGCGACCTCACGGACGTCCTCGGTGCGGTCGACAGTCGGGACGTGCTGTACCTGTGAGCCGACCTTCGCAGACGGCTGGTTGGACGAGGACGCCAACTGTCGGCGACTGACGACGCCGCGATACTCGTCGCCGTCTGTTACGACGACGGCATCGAGTTCTTGATTTTCGAATGCCCCCGTGACCTTTGAGAGCGGTGTGCCGATGTCGAACTCGGTGAACTTCGGCGAGAGAATTTCGGAGATATCCATGGGTGAACTCTCTAGTGTGAGGGACGCAGGCCGGTTATGCCTGTCCCTCCCCTCATTGTAGAGGGAGGGACGCGCGAAGTGATGGTTTCGCAATGTACGTCTTCGACCTGCTCACTCCTTAACTAGACAGTGCCGTCTCAAGCGGAAGACGCAACTTTCGCTTCGTCTACAGCAGACGCAACGCGACGTGCTGAGTATATGTCGATATACCGGTACGAGATACAGAGAATACATTCATGGGTGCTTTTTTCAAGGAGCCCACTGAATCAGAAGCAGGGAAAATAGCCAACAAATTGAGAGGTTCTATCATTGTCCACTAAAAACTCTCTGACGACCTCAATTCCCTGGCGATCGTCGACCCTCCAGGTAGTCCTCCTGACGACGTTCATCGCTCCGTTCAGCATCGCACTCATCAGTCCGGGATTACCCGTTTTTCGGGATGCGTTCTCCCTCACCGATCCAGCAGCGAGCCTCCTGCTGTCGACGATAGTAATTCCTGGAATTTTCCTCTCACCACTCGTTGGTCTACTCACTGATCGGGTGGGGCGACGGCGTGTCCTTCTGTCGAGTCTCGTGCTGTGGAGCCTTGCTGGCGGTTTTATTGCCCTCGCGCCTCCGTTCTGGCTCGTTCTGACACTCCGGCTCGTTCAGGGCATAGCACTGGCGGGGCTCGGGATTACCACGATCACGCTGATTAGCGACGTGTTCGAAGGTGTCCAACGAAACGCCGTGTTCGGTGTTAATACGGCGATTCTTTCGATGGGAGCAGCTGCATTTCCAGTCGTCGGGGGTGCGCTCGTCGCTGTATCGTGGAACGCTCCCTTCGCCATGTTTCTCCTCGGGTTGCCGGTGGCGCTCTTCGCACTGATCGTACTGGACGAACCGTCAGGGAAGCGGGAAACACAGAGTTCGCTGTATGTCCGTCGGGTCATCTCGGCCCTTTCCGCCCGAGAGGCCATAATTTTCTATGGCTCGGCGTTGATAATCGATCTACTGCTGTTTGGCGCTGTCTTCACCGCTCTTCCATTTCTACTGAAAGCCAACTTCGGCCTGTCAGCCATTCTCATCGGCCTCGTCCTTACAATGGGAGAGGTGGCATCTATTGTGGCTGCCACCCAGAATGGCCGACTCTCCCAACACTCCACAGACCCCCGCATTATCGCAGTTGGGTTTGTGGCTACAGCTCTGGGTCTGGGTGGTGTCTGGTTCGCCACATCACCTGTGTTGATTGCGATTTCGACGGTTGGTTTCGGTGCTGGGTGGGGGTTGACCTTACCATCGATAGATGCCGGAGTGAGTGACCTCGTACGGACAGAGTACCGGGCAGGGGCGCTGAGTCTCCGAGGGAGTGCGAGTTCGATTGGTCGGGCGGGCGGGCCTATCGCGTTCACCACCCTCTCTCTTCAGTTCGGGTACCGTAGCCTGCTTCTCTCTGCGGGAATCATCGCGCTCGGATTCGGAGTGCTGGTTTTCGCTCTGGAGTGATTCATCTGCTTAACAGAGGCCTCCCTGAGTCTCACTTTCAGTATGCACTGAGAAGAGAGGGAGTGATCTAATGCTGAATTTCCTTCCCGCACCCGATTCGAATACACTGATCCTGACGCCCCTCCGTGCTGCATTCGCGCTCTGAGTCGGTCACGACGCTTCTGACAGTGCTTGATGAGGTTTCTGTGGCTGTGCTGAACTCAGGGCGCGTATCTTGCAGGGCTGGGACCTGATCAATGTGCTTGCCGCTCAGATTTCTCGAACACATTGTGTGCGACAAGATGACATACGCGGGCAGCGTACGTTATGGCTGAGCAATCGTGGAAACAGTCACTTCAGCGGATGGCACGTTGATCGCGTTCGAACGAACCGGGAGTGGGCCGCCAGTCGTGCTCGTCCATGGAATGGGTTTCGATCACACTTTCTGGGATCTCTCCAGCGTCCGTTCTGCGCTTGCGGCACACTACACGGTCTATGCCATTGACCGGCGTGGGCGTGGCGGGAGCGGCGACACTGATGAATACGACCTAGAATGCGAGCTCGAAGACGTGGCTGCCGTCGTCGAGTCGATCGACGAACCGGTGACGCTTCTCGGCCACTCTTTTGGCGCTGTCGTTGCCCTGAATGCCGCTGATCGGATCGATACTCTCCAGGGCCTCGTCCTATACGAACCGGGGATCTCGTTCGAAGAGGGTTTCCCAGTTATGGAACAACTGCTCGGAACGATCCGGCCCCTGATAACCGACGGTGAGAAGGAACAAGCACTTCTCACCCTTCTCAACACCGTGAGAATGCCCGAACCATCCGTTAAGGAGCTTCGATCAGGCGCGAACTGGCAGGAGCTCGTGGACGCAGCGGATACACTCCCTCGTGAGTTCGAACAGCTCATTGAATACGAGTTCGAACATGACCGGTTCAGAGACGTGACAATACCGACCTTGTTACTCGTTGGCGAGGAGAGTTCCCCGGGTGCCAACGATACGACGAAGACTTTAGACGAGACGCTCCCGGACAGTCGGATTGTACGGATCGACGGAGCAGATCACTTCGGATTGATATCGAAGCCCGATCGCTGCGTCGAGGAGATACTCGCTTTTCGGCATAACCGTAAATAACAGATTTGTCGCCATAAATGAAGTCAGTTTGCTACATACACCCTCTGAATCGATCACGACGTTTCTGACAGCGCTCGGTGAGGTTTCTGTTGTCGTACTGATTAGAGAGCGCGAATTGGTCACCGACATAGCACCCGGAGAGAGTGAATTGAATCACTCAGGACGAGTCGTATTGTAATATGTCTCTCCCTCAATGTGCTCAATACTCGGAGTAATTATTTCAGCAGCCCAACACTCTGGTCACTATGGTCACAGCTACTCAATCCGAACAAGAGACGCTGCTCGCAGATCTTGAACTGACGCGAGGGCTTACCATCCAGATGATGTGCCTCGGCACGCTCGGATTGTTCGTCGCGGCAGCTCTTCTCAGTGGACTCTATCAGACTGTTACCGGTCAGGCGGCGACCTTTCAGTTCGCACCCGCCGGGGTCGAATGGTGGACGAGTGCACTGGATGTGCTCGTCATTTTGGTTCTCGGTACTGTCATTCTCATTCCTCACGAGTGGCTGCACGGGCTTGCCATCCGCTACTACGGCGGTGAGCCGAAGTACGGCGTCGGGGTTGCCCACTTCATCCTGCCGTACGCCTACGCGACGACCGATCACGAGTTCACCCGTAACCAGTTCATCGTCTTACTCCTGACACCGCTGGTCGTGATGACCGCCGTCGGGGTGCCGGTAATGCTCATCTTCGAGTGGGGCTGGCTCATCGTGCCGCTATCGGCGAATGCCGGCGGGGCAATCGCTGACCTCTGGATGACGCTGACGCTGCTCGGTGTGCCCGCCGACGCCAGACTCCAAGATCATCGAACCGGCGTCCGGATCTACGGACGGGCGAGCGATCGGCCACGCCGAATTTCTGTGACTGCCCTCGTGTGGGACGCCCTCTCGGGCGCGGCAGTCACTACCGTCGCGGTGTTCGTCCTCCTTGCAATTGGTGGGCCACTTATCCTGGATGTTCTCGGTGTCGAGTCGCTGACGGTCGGAACCGAGGGGACGCTCACGTACCTCTTCTCGTTCGTCTCAACGCCGACCGAAATCTCTCTTGCCGTCGGTCCAGGCGTCCTGAGTATCGGAGCAGTACTCGGACTGATCTATGCGTTCATCCGGAGTTATCGACGAGCGAGAGAGCCCATTAATGAGGCGACCACGGACACGGCAAACAAGCACTGACTGGACTCATCTCACAGGATTTGAACGCGACTGTCATCTCGGACACGATTAGTGAGTGATCGGTGGGTTCGCACGCGCTACCCATCAGTTAGTTCAGCGTGGGTGAGGCGGAATAAACGAGTCCTCTGTACTGAATACATCCTCTGTCTGTGTCACGCCTTTTCTGACAGCGTTTGGTGAGGTCTCTATGGTCGTGCTGAATACAGTGCGCGAATCGGCTATGGCGGGGATACACTTATACTCGCTAATTCGGTCGAGCAGAACATGAGTGCACCTACTGACTCTTCGGAGGACGTCGGATTCGTACTGGTTCACGGAGCAGGATTCGACGTGTGGATCTGGGAGGAATTGGTTTCGCGCATGCAGGCTCCGACATTGTCAGCCAGGTTTCCTGCCCGGGAGGCCGACCAATCGGCGCGAGACGACCTTCGCTTGGCGGATTACTCGGAAGCAGTCACCGAGCAAGTCGAGGAGTGGGATACGTCTCGTGTGATTCTCGTCGCCCACTCGATTGGTGGCGCAGTCTGCATGGAGGTTGCCTCTCGGCTCGTAAACCGTCTCACGGGCTTCGTCGGTCTGAGTGCGGGGATTCCGGAACCCGGACAGTCGTTTCTGTCGTGTTTCCCCTTCCACCAGCGCGTCGTCCAACAAGCCATACTACGGTTCGCCGGAACTCGGCCGCCGGAGCGAATTATCCGTGGATCGCTCTGTGCGGAATTGACTGACGAACAAGCAGACCGTGTCGTTACTGAGTTCGTTCCTGAATCGCGCTATCTCTACACCGATCCGGTGGACGGCATCATCCCTGACGTAGAGAGGCAATATATCCAGACAGGTACGGACGAGTCGATAACGCCGGACCAGCAGGCGAAGATGGCTGTTACTCTCGAAACCGACGACGTCGTCACCCTCAACACCGGGCATCTCCCGATGCTGAGCCGCCCCGACGAGTTGGCCTCAGTCCTTGAGGAGTTCAGAACCCGGATTGAATGACTGTCGAATGGAGGCTCACTGGAACCGCAGACTGACTCCCGACTTCGGCCAGCCCACTACTCGCTCCTCGCGACTGCTGTACTGATGCTCTCTATTCAGCACGCCGAACATCTCAGTTTCGAATAATAGTTGAAGGATGCTCCTCTGTTCGTCTTCAGAGCCAGTTGACTTTCTCCCGTTCCCTCCTCTGAGCCTCCGGCGCGTGCGACCCGCGATAGTGCTCAAGGAACGTATTGAGGTCGTTCCACCCACCCCAGTCACAGACCAGTAGCGGGTCAACGTCAGCCGACGCAAGCGCCGTTGCCCACGTCCGCCGGAGGTCGTGAAACGCGAGGTACGACCAGCCGTCGTCGCCTGTCTCCTCTCGCACGATCTCAGCCGCCGACGTCGCCCACCGCCGGAGACTCCGCGTGCTCGTCACGCTGACGAGTGGTGTGTCGTCGTCTTCGGCGACACGCTTGTCGTTCGGACGACGCTACGCCCGCCAGGCGAATTCGAAGGTTCGATTCGGGCGCTCTATGAAGCTAGTGCAGGCGGGGAGCCGGACTTATTTGCGGTGGTGGCGGTGCTCTCCCACTACCGAGCGGACGTGCGTCTCGCGGCGATCCCATGGTGGCTGCAGCGCCCCCTCTTGGGCATGTTCGCCAGGATTTCGACAATGCTCGGTCGGAATCCGATCAGGTAGTCCACAGCCCAGACACACCTGGTCGGCTGTGGACAATCTTGTTTCTCGACTGCCGGGCAAGATGGCGAGCTCATCTGGATCGTCTGGACAGAGACGAGGACAGTATGATTGACGAATGCCGGCACCAGCGGCACGGTTATCTTCTCAGACAGCTATTGTAATATCAGTGATACAAAGTGGCATCGTCTACTAACCAAGCAGTCGAGAGTATTGAGCGGCCGGCCGGTGTGAGTCGGTGGAACTACCTGCGGGTCGGTGGTCTGGCAGCGCTAACCGAGGCGGCGATCTACGTGGCCGGCATCGTGTACTTCCTCGTCGTCCTTGACTTTGCGAACGTTACCACGCCGCTCCAGCAGGTCGAACTGTTCGTGACGAACCAGACGAGTCTGTACGCGATGTACCTACTCATCTACGTGGTCTTCGGCGTCGTTCTGGTAGCGCTCGTCTTGTCACTCCACGCGCGCCTCAAGACCGACGCACCGATGCTGATGGGGGCGACGACCGCGTTCGGGCTGATTTGGGCCGGGCTTGTCATCGCTAGTGGGATGGTCGCCAACATCGCCACGGGCGTCGTCGTAGATCTGTACGGCACGGACCCGACCCAAGCAACGACGGTCTGGCTAGCGGTCAGTCCGGTCATCGACGGGCTTGGTGGCGGCAACGAGATCGTCGGCGGTATCTGGACCCTTCTCGTGAGTGTGGTCGCACTACGGGCACGGGCACTACACCGGGCGCTGAACTATGTTGGTCTCGTGGTCGGTACGGCAGGCATCCTTTCAGCCATCCCGGCACTCGGCGAAGTCGGCGGCGGCATCTTCGGGATTACCCAGATTGTCTGGTTCGCCGGCCTCGGCATCCTCCTGTTACGCGCGAGTCGGCGTGAGGCAGTGTGAGGCGGGGTCG
Organism: Halogeometricum sp. S1BR25-6; assembly: GCF_031624495.1. Lineage (NCBI taxonomy): Archaea > Methanobacteriati > Methanobacteriota > Halobacteria > Halobacteriales > Haloferacaceae > Halogeometricum > Halogeometricum salsisoli. Next base: position 263,256 of record NZ_JAMQOP010000005.1, read on the forward strand.
TACCTCGATAATCCAAGTGGACACTACCGGCATCTCCTATATAAAGAGTAACAGCGACGGTTGCGACGTGTTCCGGGCTCGTCCACTCTAGTTGTGAATCGGTAGAGGACATGTCTTTGATTCCTAACACGACGATGGGATGTGTCGGAGTCTGCCGTGAACTTGCTGGAATCCTTGTACTGCACATATCCTCTCGATCTTGCACGACGCTTCTGACAGCACCTGAGTAGAACTCAGCGGCCGTGCTATATACAGGGCGCGAGTCGGTCACTCGACTGTGCCGGTCTCGGTGTTAGGTGTACGGTGGACTTACTACCTCCAAAAATCCACGAGAGTACATGAGCGAGGAAAGCGAGACAACATCAAGCGGGAAAGACGTGGGGGTAGGAATGGCGATTGGACTTGCAATCGGGGTCGCTATCGGTTCTGCGACAGATAATCTTGGACTGTGGCTCGCTATCGGAGTGGCACTTGGTGCTGCAATTGGAGCTGGACTGAGCAATCGAGAATAAAGATATGTAATTCTCGATTGAGGAGTAGGCACACCTGCCTAACGGCTGTTTCATCAATAGTCGTGTGACACGAACATCGAAGTCTTGCTGAACTCACCCTCTCCCTTCAGTACGTCGCTCCTGACAGCGCTTGATGAGGTTTCTGTGGGTGTGCTGAACTCAGGGCGCGTATCTTGCATTCGCAATCGGCATCATCCATTGAGGCCGCCTACAAGTACCCGCGACAGGTGGAGTTCGTCGAGGAGTTCCCGACCACCGTGACCGGGAAGGTCCAGCGGCGCAAGCTCACGGAGTGAAGGGACGAGGCTCTCTCGGGTGGCTGAGGATGGTCTTGTATGAGTCGATCGACGACGTACACGTGGTGGCGTGTGACTCTGTTCGTCTTCGGCCGCGGTTCCCTCATCGATAGCTCCAATCACTGATCTGTTTCCTCGATGAACTCTCAGTAATAGGATTACTCACCCTTTTTGCGGGTTAGTCGACGGAACTCTGTACAGGTAGAACCCTCACGATCACTCGCCTCTGTTGAAGCCATACGCCAACATTTCAGCGGCCTTCCGCTGTTCAGTTGCGATGATTTCCCACACTTGGTCAAGCGCCGTTCCTTCGACCTGCTGATACCCTCTGAAGACGTTCCAAAACGGCCCCCACGGCTCACCACCCGACTTTGGAAGGATCCTGTAGCCTATTTGAGTCTCGGACTGATTCCCTTTACTAATGTATTCGGTCTTTGTAGCGAGTTGTCCTTCGTTCAGCCCCCATGGTTTTGGGGGATTTACCCCGTGATATCGCTTGAGATACTTGGCGAGAAGGACGTCACGCTCTAGCTTTTGAACAGTGAACGTCCGTCTGGTCGCTACGCCACTCGCACTGCCGCTCTTCCTTTCGTTCGCTTTCGATTTTCTTGTCCCCGCTTTCCATTCTCCACCCACGGAGAAGTTGAACACTTTTTTGGCCGAAAGTCCAATCCCTCCTTTGAAACTCCCACTCCCCTCAGTGTATGATACAATACTGATGCTGTCACTGGTTTGCTTGAAGATGGAGAGCTGGAACACGACCTCCAATCCCCCACGGACGATTTTAGGTGACGAAGTGGGGACGATGGTTCTCATTTCAGACGTCGCTTCTTGGACTTCGGGATAGTATGTCGTTTCTCGCTCAGTATCCAACTTCTCTCCAAGGCTATCCTGGAGTGTCAGAACAAACGATGTCAAAGCCTTGCCCTCGAAGAATTCTAGGTAGCGGTTTACTAGTTGCCAGTCGTCCTCCGACCCGCTCTTTCCAGCTCTGATACGTTCTGCGATCTCCCGCGCCTTCTCTTCAGCCTGCCTCTCATCAACACTCGTGAGAACATTAGTTATTTTGACACTTGGTCTGTCTCGTTGTCGTTGAATTACGCTATTGATCCGATGCGCGACGTGGGGCTGCTCATGACCCTGAAGCCGCTTTCTCCCAGTGGACTGCCCGCTGTACGGTAAGACGGATGACAATCCATGCTCTCTCTCGTCCGAGCCCGGACGAATCCCGCCCACGTTGGACTGCTGTACGACATGCGCCAGCTCGTGCGCAATTAACCGCCGTCCCTCCTGTGTCCTCGGTGCAAACCGACCCTCATCGAAAATCACGTCGTTCCCTACCGTGTACGCCCGGGCGTTCACCGCCCGCGCTGATCGCTCGGCGGGTGCGTCAGTGTGTACTCGCACTCGAGAAAAGTCGTGGCCGAAGCGTTGTTCCATGAAACCACGTGTGACCGGCTCGAGTGGTCGGCCGGGCGTGCGCAGGACCTTGTGTACCTCTGGCGGGACGGTGCCGGAGGGTGGCTCAGCGGCGTCACGCTGTAGCTCGGGATTAGCGGCTACCTTTCTATACCCGTCTTTCCGTGTCAAAAGAGAGTCCGGCGATGGAGTGATCTGGCGTGGGCCGGGCTGCGTAACGCGCACGGGCTGGACGGCGGTTCCATCCGGCATCCGCATGACCTGCTCTGTTACCCGATCGGCCTCTTGCTCGTACTTGTCGTCTGGCTGTCCGACTCTCATCTCCGACCGGGTTTTCGGTTCGCTCCATTCGGCCACCAGCCGTTGCACCGCTTGGTTACCGTGGCTCCGCTGTAATCGCAACAGCGGACGGTCTCGGTCCCCCGGAACCGGGCCCGGGCGTTCGCGTGTCCCCACTCGCCACCTCGGTTTCTGATCTTGCCGCCTCGCCTCGGTACGCCTTCTTCCGTCACCGTCCGCCTTCGTCTCCTTGTCGCCCGCTCGGCTCCGGCGCATCAGCAAACCGAAACGCGGCATTGGATCGCCGGGACGGGAGCGCCCAGTTCGGCGCAACCGGTACTGCCTGGGCCACCAACAATCATATGTCAGGAAGGGTTCACGAGGACATAAGCTGTTCGCTCAACTTTCAAAAACGCGCGGTGACGACCCCGGACCGCAACCCGGGGTACCAGGGGAACGTTGCGAAACACAATTCTAAATAATGGTCTATGGCTGCCGTCGAATGGAGACTACTGAACTCACCCACTGAGTCGGTCACGACGCTTCTGACAGCGTTTGGTGAGGTTTCTGTGGGCGTGCTGCATAGAGGGCGCGTCTCGGTCAATTGGTCCAAACGGGATGTTTGAAAATCTTCACTGAACACGGTAATAGAAGCTCTGTTGAAACCCTCTGGGAGTTACAGGGTTGAATGAACCCCGGCCGCTGCCCGAGTGGATCCAGGAGGCAGTAGAACCAGACGGTAGTTGCACCCCGAGAGCGGTCTGGCAGAAGAGGCGATACGAATCGTCAGCTCTGTGTTTGACGGATGAATTCGTCGAGTGCTTCTTCGATGAGCGTCGCAACCCGTTCACTATATCGCCAGAGTGCTGCGTTGAGTCGCTCTTCGGCCTCGTCGTCGAGGTCGTCTGCCCCACGAAGGACGGAGTCTTTGGTGATCTGCGGGTGGTACACACAAACGACGCCGAGTGGGGTATCCGAACTCAAGGTCCCCGCCGTGTGGATTCCGTACTGATCGGTTCCCCAGACACCATCGCCGCCCTCTCGCTCCAGTTCGGAGTCGAGTGCATCGAGCAACTGTACCTCTTTGGTGGAGAGGAGAGGATCGTCACCTTCGAACAGTTCAGTGTACGCCTCCATCCGGGCACTTTTCGTCCACTGGTCCAACTGGGAACGCGCCCGTAGTACGAGCTGTCGTTCGTCTGGAAACTCGGCCATGGTTCTAGAAGGGGTGCAAGACGAATGAACGTTTGTACAACATCTACGGATGGTGAGTGTGTCGGTGGTGGCGGCGTACTTAACACCGGCTTCGTCGCTCACATTCGCATTTGGTTCGTGTGCGTATCGGACTGCTCGGGAGAAGTGAAGTCCTGTATTCGACGACGGGACGCTTTCGATCGTGAACCCACAGAGAGGAGTTGATAACTACACGACGACCAGTTTCGTGTTCAGATGGCGCTGCAAGAACACCTCGAGATCTGTGTCGATGTCGAGGCGATCGGAGAGTATCTGACGCCACCGTGCTTTGGTGTCCTTTCCGATGACGACGTAGTCGACGTCTTGCTGTATGGCCTCGTAAAGGATGGCCTCTTCGAGCAAGAACGCGTTTCGGACGTGGTAGCTCGCGTTCGGGAGTGAGCCGAACTCACGCCCGACCGCGCGAACGAGTTCTTCCCGCTCGACGTGCTCGCCCTTGTGGAGGAGATTCACATAGAGAATATACAGGTGAGAGTTTTCATGTCCATGAGCAAGTTCAATCGCTCGTTTCAGGGTTCGAACGCTACTTTCTCGCAGGGGATATCGGATAGGGACCAAGAATCCAGTCTCGTACATACTGTTTGAACTCACTCGGAGCTGCCCAGTAACTCACTCTTCGGTACGCGGTGAATACCAATCATTCGCAATCATATCGACATGGTGACGACGTTAGCCTGTTCTTTTGCTGCATGTGAACACTTATCTAGGCTCCAGTCGTCTAACCCGGTTAGAGTCCTGTCTGACGATTCGACCAGTCACTACAGTTTCGACGGTGACTCAGCCGAACACTATCTATTCCTCGGGGCGATCATCACCATCGTTATGGACAGTACCGTAACAGACGGATCGCCCACAGTAACCGAAATCAACGCGCTACCAGGGTACGGGAACAACCTCCACACGCACCCGCCTAACGAACTGTTTTACCCCAACCATTGTCTGGCTTCGCCACCCGGATTTCCCGCCCGGATGCAAAAGAGAAGTTCATCCCCACAAACCACGGACGCTAGACTGGATGTCGCCTCCCGAATGGCTGAGTAGAGTATGGTGGCGATGTTGGCTGTGGTCACGGACTTCTCATAGCGATTAGCGCAAGTCTTCATACGTTCCAACGTGGCAGACCGCAGATGTGTTGAACTCGGTGTGCGAGATATAGAGGGTTGTATTCAGCACGTCATTGCTGTTCTTTTCACACCGTTGATTGCAAAACAGTCGTTCAGTAGAGACGTGCGTATCTTGCACGCGCCACGAGAACTATTCAATAGGGACAGGCGAGCCCGCAACTCCATGCTTGACAAACCACTAGACGGTGTCCCGCCTTCGATCTATGTATGTGCAGTGGTTGAGCCAGTCTCAGAATCTGAACTACTCCCTGTAGTCCGAGGCCATTTCCAGGCATACCTGAGAACTAGTGCAAGAAGAACGACTTCTACAATAACACCAAAATACATATGTGGCCAAGATTCACCCACTATATTGAATAAAGTAAAAGGAATATAGAGTATTGCCACGACGATATTCGTCCAGCGATTCACTTTTGCCGGCAATGACAGTGACAGGAAAATCATCAAACCCGGAATTGACACAAATACTAGTGCAACCAGCGCCCATGTTGGCGTAATGTCGAACGTGAATACTTTTCCAATTAGTATATCCTCAATAGTCCCTGGCTTGTAAAACCCAAAAATGTCTACATATACATATAAAAACATAAATGATGTCCACAACCCCGCGAGCTTCAGTTTTACATTTATCTCGATGTCTTCCAACACGTTTGTCTCGTTTACTTCGGTACGTGATTCACTCATATTATTTATATCCATACTGACATGAACCACCAGCCGTGTAAAGTGGTACCAATTTCACGCTGTGATGGTGTGACGAGCAACTGAGTGACTCACGATCCACCAGACGGGAAGCGTGCTGAATACGCGCCCTCTATTCAGCACAACCACAGAAACCGTACCGAACGTTGTCAACAACGACGTGTTGACTGTAGAGGGAGAGTGCAGCACATCGTTACTCGTCCCAGTGAATCCGGTGAGGCGAATCTCGAACAGAGAAAACGATTTACAGGCACGTCTGCAAGTACCGATAATGGGTAGCTACGCAACACCACCGAATTGGACCGATGAATCGTCAGACGACGACGAACCTCGGCCTCGACTCGGTGACCTGCTTTCAGGCCGACTTGCAGATGTTACTGTTGATTCCGTAGAGGCGGTACGTGACGAACGAAAGCGGGAATGAAGCTCTTCATCGATACGAACGTCTTCATCGCCAGTTTGACTGACGAACCGAGTCGTGGTGAGATTGCGACGCGGTTGCTCAACGGAGACCACGAGTTCTGCACATCTATTCTGAATCTCATGGAAATTCGGTCAGTCATGACGAAGAAGAAGCGCGTTGAGTAGGACCGCGTCGAAGCGGTGTTGTCGGACATCTACAGTAGCGTGGATATCTATGCACCCGAAATCAGTGACCAGATTACAGCGTATGAATTACAGCGAGATACTCTGCTCTACACAATGGACTGTGTGCTCCTCGCATTAGCGGACGATGTTGATACGACCATGGTTACCTTCGACGGAGAGTTGCTCAGTCACGGTGGTGTTGCACCGGAAGATTTGATCGAGTAACTGCTTGGACTAATTCTCGGTGTAATCTACACGTAGTGACAGATGCTGCACGCTGCATAGAGAGATGCCTCGATCAGAGGCGGGCCAACGCAATATTTTCAAGGGGAGAAAAAATGTTAGAAGTATGAACGCAACCCAAAAGAAACGTCTCGGGAACGTGGTAGGCATAATCAGCATTGCCATCTCTCTCCTCATCGTAATCTCTTGGGTTATGGGGCTCATCTAAATTTGAGGCTGAATCGAAAGCGTCCAGCATCGTCTTTATGACCGGCACGGAGAGTGACCGATTCGCGCTCTGTATTCAGCACACTCGCAGAAACCTCACCGAACGCTGTCAGAAGCGTCGTGACCGATTCAGAGGATAGATGCAGCACACGTCCCATCTGGTTGGTCGTGATTCACTCAGTTGCTCATCACACCATCGCAGCGTGAAAATGTTACACGTTCACGTGGGTAACGGTAGTAGGACGGAACGAGAAGGTCGAAAACAAATAGATCTATCCCACCGGTGGAACCGTTATAACCGCCGTAGTTGAGCGTAAGTCGGATTGACGTTTCGCCGGGGACAATCCCTGCCGAGGCACGCCAGCTGCGTGGAAAGGTCTCGTGAGGAGTGCTGCCGAAGCGAGTCGAGCAGCGAATAGAGACATCACTGGAAACAGAAGATAATGGACGAAAGGAAACCAGAGAAACGACTGTACCGGGCGGATAAAACAACGACCACCGACACGGAGACCGATTCAGAGAGAGAACAGCCGAGGGAGTGGGGACTCGACCGGCGGACGTTCATCGGGGCCGCGACACTGCTCGGACTCGGTGGCGGCGCACTCGGGGGGTTGCCAGCTCCCGTGGCCGCAGAGGTTGTTGATGAGTGGCTTGAACAGATAAAGCTCACTGCAAGCGACGCCACATCGAACGCAGAGTTCGGTCGATCAGTAGCGTTGAGCGAGGATGGTACCACCGCGCTCATCGGGTCAGCACGAACAGAGGCGGCATACCTCTACGACCTGAACGCAAGCCCACCGACCGAGACGAAACTCACCGCCAGCGACGGCGAGGCTGGATCTCGCTTCGGTTGGTCGGTAGGGATAAGCAGTAATGGGAGCACGGCTCTCGTCAGCGCACCCACGGTATTCGGCTTTGACGATAGTTCGGGTTCGGCGTACGTCTACGACCTGAGCGTGAGTCCACCGACCGAGACGAAACTCACCGCCAGCGACGACGTGGACGGCGATTATTTCGGGGTTTCGGCGGCGCTAAGTAAAGACGGGAACACGGCACTCATCGGTGATAGCACAGATGATGACGCTGGCGATAATTCGGGCGGTGTGTACATCTACGACCTGAGCGTGAGTCCACCGACCGAGTCGAAAGTTACCGCCAGCGACGCAGCCGATGCCGATCTGTTTGGGAGTGCAGTCGCGGTAAGTAGTGACGGGAACACTGCACTCGTCGGGGCTCCCCGGGTCGACAGAAGTGCGTTCAGTAGTGACTGGGGCGCGGCCTACGTCTACGACCTGAGCGTGAGTCCACCGACCGAGACGAAACTCGTTGCCAGCGATGGTAGCGCCGACGATAGGTTCGGTGAATCAGTGGCGGTGAGCAGCAACGGCAACACTGCTATCATCAGTTCTCCTGGAGACGACACCGCTGGGACCAGTACAAACTCGGGCTCAGCGTACGTCTACGACCTGAGCGTGAGTCCACCGACTGAGACGAAACTCGTCTCCAGTGATATCTCTAGTGCCGATCGCTTCGGTCAATCGGTGGCGGTGAGCGGTGACGGAAACACGGCGTTCGTCGGTAACCCCGGTGACGATGGTGCTAGCGCTGATACGGGTGCGGTGTACGTCTACGACCTGAGCGTGAGTCCACCGACCGAGTCGAAGTTCACCGTCAGCGATAGCAGCGGGGGCGCTCTACTCGGTGATTCAATCGCAGGGAGTGCGGACGGCAATACGGCGCTCGCGGGCGCTCCCAAGCAGCAACCTTCTGATCTCATCGGTTCCGGGGCGGCATATGTGTTCACGCGATCGACCGAGCCCGAAAACCAGCCACCGACGGCGTCGTTCAGCTACGACCCAACCGATCCCGAAGTCGGAGAGGAGCTCACCTTCGACGCCAGCGGGTCGACCGACCCCGACGGTGACGGGACGATTGTCTCCTACGACTGGAGCTTCGATGACGGGACGACGGGAACTGGCCAGACGACGACCCACACCTACACTGCTGAGGCTGACTACGAGGTGACGCTGACGGTGACCGACGATGCCGGCGAGACCGACATGGCCACCCAGACTGTGCCGGTCGTCGTCTTCGCCGATCCGCTCGTGGTGACGTTTCGCAATATTTCGCTTTCGATTGGGCCGCCACAAGACCTGGACGGCGATGGACTCTACGAAGACGTGAATGCCGATGGGGTCGCACAAGACGTTACCGGACCGCCAGACCCCGAAACCGACGACGTTGATGCACTGAACGCCATCGTTGCAGACTACGAGTCCGGGAGCCTTGCGCTGAACCAGTACCAAGTCACGGCGCTTGACTTCAATGGCGATGGTATCCTCAGTAGAAAGGACGTGAACGCCCTCAGGAAATTACTCTGAGGAGGCCAGCTCGACGGGACCCCGGGCAAATCGATCGTCTGGGATCACGGCGGTACAAGAGCCGCTCCCTATCCCATTGCTACTGATCCGCAACCCGAAATACCCAACTCAGCGACTCCCGATACGAAGATCCATCAGTCTAAGGACTCTCCAAAAGAGATGGTATCTCTTTCACCTCCATCGCACTACTTGGCGTATTTTCAATATCTCCTTGATCGGAGAAGCAGATCTGAACAGACTTTGTGCTGAATACAGAGCGCGTATTCAGCACACTCGCAGAAACCTCTCCAACTACTGCCAGAAGTAGTGTGCTGACTACAGAGTATACATTTCTCAACCCGGCCGCGACCGTCACGAGTAAAGCAAGAGCCAGGTAGGCGACAGCAATCTGCCGGGAACCTGTATTCGCGGCGTTGTCGAATTATTCAGAACGTCAGAATCGGGTACGGGGTGAGTCCGTCTCTTGGCTCCGTCGTTCGATGCACTCGTAGACGGCTTCTCTGAGTGCCATCTCCCGGGGGTCGTCCTTCAGGTGGAGGCCCAATCGGTTGGGTGTGTAGGCAAAGCCCAGTTCCACATCGGGGTCCGCGAACCCGAACGAGCCGCCGGCGCCTGGTGTACCGAACGAGGCATCTGAAGTCCCGAACCGGAAGTCGGGCGACGGTTTCGAGTACCCCATCGCGTACGCCGTCTCCATGCCGATGACGACGTCCCGCCGGTCACCTGACGGCGGCACCGGGGGTGCGGTCAATTCCGCGAACACGTCCTTGTCGAGACCTAGCGCCTCGCCGCCCGTTGCGAGTTCACCATACAGCCGTGCCATCGCGCGGGCGGTCCCGATGCCGTTGCCCGAGGGAATCTCCACCGCACGGAATGCCGGACTGTTCAGGTCGGCCGGACGCCGGGTATCGAGCACGTTCAGCGCCCGATTCGTCACTGACCACGGGTTGAAGAACGACAGGACGAACCGCGGCGACAGTGTCCGGAGGTTCAAGAGCATGTCCAGATACCCAAATGCATCGAGGTCTGCCACGCGGTCGGTTGGAATCTTCTCGGGAAGCCCGATGTAGAATTCCAGGTCGAGCGGCTCGGCCACCTCGTCGGCGAAGAACTGGCCCAGCGTCCGTCCGTCGGTGTGTCGGAGCAGTTCGCTTGCGTACCAGCCCAGTGTGAACGCATGGTAGCCGTGGCGGGTGCCGGGCACCCAGTCGAGTTTCTCGCTCGCGAGCAGGCCCGAGAGGAACTCCGTGTCGGCAATCTGCTCTGGTGAAAGGCGCCCATCGAGCGTCGCGAGCCCTGCCTGGTGACTCAGCAACTGTCGGACCGTGACTTCACCCTTCCCGTGCTGGGCGAACGCTGGCCAGTAGTCGGCGATGCGGTCGTCGAGTGCGAACAACCCTCGCGAGAGCGCGACAGCGATGGCTGCCGCCGTCATCCCCTTCGTCCCCGAGGCCACGAGGACCATCGTGTCGGCCTCCCACGGATGCTCGTGGTCGGTGTCCCGGTAGCCACCCCAGAGGTCGACGACGAGCTCGCCACGAGAGTAGACGGCAATCGCCGCCCCCAATTCGTTGCGGTCGTGAAAATTCTCCGCGAACACTTCACGGACAGGCTCGAACCCGGGCTCGACAGTGCCGTGGATTGTTACGGCGTCCGCGGACTGCACGCTAACTTTTGACATACCATTTGACACGTCCTCTGAAATGATAACTGTGACAGTCGATAATTGTCTGGGCGATTGACCGACTCGCGCCCTCTCTGCAGCACGGCCATAGAAACCTCACCGAACGCTGTCAGAAGCGTTGTGACCGCGTCAAGGTGATTCGGGAGAGAAATTCCTGTACCGTCGCCGAGAAAAAATCGGGGTTATCGATATTGGAAGCATGACCAGCGTCCGGAACCACGGTGAACTCTATGTCGGCATTGATGAGGCCCTCCGCGAGCCTCCTGTGCATATCCTGAAGCACCGCTGGCAAATTCTCTCCGTGCATAACCAACGTTGGGGTAGTAATCTGTGAAGCGTCAAGGTCACTCCTCGGGAAGCGCGCCATTGAATTGGCAATCTTAACGAACTCTCTATGAGAAATCCTGGGTGCTTTTTCCATGAGTCGCTGTACAGTCACGCCGTCACCAGCAACTCCCGGAGACATACGATTACCTACCCAGGTTTGGAACCGGTTCAGCGTCGTGTACCGAACAAACCGGTCAAGTAGGCCGAAGAACCGGAGGTTGGCGAAGATCAGCCGGCCTGTCAAGGGGAGCGGAGCTGCAGTAAACGTATCGGACACCACAAGGCCGGCCACCTTTTCGGGATACGTCGCGGCGTACATCTGGGCAATGCATCCGCCCATCGAAAGCCCACAGAGAACGGGATCCTCGATGTCTAGCGTCGTCAGAAGCGCATCAAGGTCTGCTGCGTATAACTCCATGGTATATGACTCGCGATCTGAGCCACCAGTGTACCCGTGACCGCGCACGTCGTACGCGACGGTCGTATACTCGTTGCTGAGAGTCTCCATCTGCGATTCCCACTGGATGGCGCTCATCGCCATACCGTGGATGAAAACGATAGGGGGACCGTCCCCACGACGTATGTAGTGCGTCTTTATATCGGTTGTTTGGACAGTTCCAGACTCGCTTGTCTCAGCACTCTCGACTAGATGGTTTTCTGTACGTTCTTTCTTGGAGCCGGGATTCTGTTCTTCCATCCAGTTAGTACGATGTCAATAGACATAACCCCGTTAGTGGCCGTGCTGAACAGAGCACAGGGGTAATCAGCGACTACTCCGAACCCAGTGCTGCCATCGAACTGTCTCTCTGGTTTATCGTCTGCGATGACGTAGAGTACCAAATGGCACCGATATTCAGAGAACGGATGGCCGCAGAGATGGATGACGGATTCGTCATCTACATCAACGGGATGCGGCTCAACAAGCTCCGGGCGCTCCCACAGTGGCTGCTAGCGAACTGGAAGGTCGCGAAGATGTTCAAGGAGCTGGAGGCGGACCCGGACAGCGGGTTCCTCGGGTACACGCCCATTTTCCTCGGATTTCGGAAAGGAGCTGCGATGCAGTACTGGCGGTCACTCGAGGACCTCCAGCGGTTCGCGACTGATCCGAACGGCTCTCACCTCCCAGCGTGGAAGTGGTACAACGAGAAGGCCGACCCGGACGGAGGACTCGGGTTCTGGGCAGAGCTCTACGTCATCGACGGCGACTCGTTTGAGACGTTCTTCCGGAACGTCCCACCGATCGGGATCGGAAAGTTCGCGAAAATGGTTCCGATGCGCGAACACGACCGGCGATTCGGACTCTCTCACGATGGGGCCGCCCGGAAAGCACCAGCAGCCGACGAGCCAATCGAGAGTGACGCCGATTCGGTTCTGGAGCTATCAGATTCATTGCCGAACAGAACTCCCTGTTTTCAGCACGACTGCAGTGTTGTTACTCCTATTTGATGAAATACGTGATGAATTTCCACCCGAGCCTACCGACAGATGGATGCTCTGTGTCTCTCGACAAGTGATAAATCCAGCCCTCAAGAACGACAACACTCTCCAACCTTTCCTCAGTGGCTTGCGATTTACCTCGTCTCTTGCCAACGTACGACGTGTTTATCTCGGCTCGCCGACAATATAACGTCTGGTTCTCGAACGACCGGCGCTTTTCGCGCAGTTCACCGGGGATCGGAAAACACTATGACACAGTACGAATCGGCGCTCGAAGAACGACCGACCCCTCAACAGCGGATGCGGCTGAGTGCGATCAGTGCGCTCGTCGGCGGCGGCCTGCTCATGATCACCGGGATCGCCCTGCTCAGCGTTCTCAACGAAGCCGAGTTCGCGATCGTCAGTCCGATCGGCATCGTCGCGTCAATCCTTATCGCACTCGGATTGCCGGCGCTCTACGCGAGCGAACACCGATGGTTCGGTCGCCTCGCGACTGCCGGGTTCTGGACGATGACCGTCGGGTGGGTCATCGCGACAGTGGCGCTCCCGATAGCGGAATACGGCTCCGGGGTGGCTTTTATCCCGACCCTACTCGGATGGCTCGTCGCGTTTCTCGGGGCACTCGTCTTCGGTGTCGCGGTACTTCGGAGCGACGCTGCGACGACGCCACGACTCGGCGCTTGGTTGCTGGTCGCGGCACTACCCGTCGGCCTGCCGTTCGCCATCGCCTTCACGACCTACGTGATGGGTGAGGGCGCCGACCCGTGGGCAGGGCCGTTCCTGTTGTACGGACTCGCGTGGGTCGTCTTCGGGCGCTACCTCCGATCGGCGGACTGGGCTAGGACTGCCTCGGCTGAGGTCACGAGCGACTGAATCTCGCTGCGGTGGTTGGCGGCGAATCGAAATGCCCGGCGATTCGGCCCCCTACTTTGACGTCGTCGTGATTCTCGTCCGGCCGACTGGTTCAGGTACCTGTTACACATACGCGCTGTTCCGAGCGATTCGATTCACCCTCACCGGGTGCCGGGTCCATAGCAGATTCGGGCCCCCTCTTAGCATGGCCACAGAAACCCCCCGAGCGCTGTCAGGAGCGACGTGCTGACTACAGAGGATGTATGCAGCAACTCGTTGGTCTGTGTTTCGTGTTAGGAAGCCTGAACACACGATAGGAAGCCCGTGCGAACTGATCAAAGGATTTCTTGCCCATCCTTATGCTTCAGGACCAGTGTCAGATTCTTTTTGTCAACGACGTAAACAAGAGGGTATGGGGACGAAACAGATGCGAGTCAGCGAGGACCTGCACGCCCGGGTGAAATCAGAGAACTGGGAGGGGGAAACGCTAGCCGAAACACTGGACCGGTTGGTCGGTGGCTATTCTCTCACCGACTTCGCCGACGACGCGGCGGAACTTGATCTCGATGTGAGCGTCGAGGAGGCGACTGACGGGTCGGTCGAAGCGACGCCGCCTGAGTCGGAATGATTCTGGACACGCAGCCTGGGTGCACTGGCCGACGGCGACGAGGCTGCACGCGAGAAGGCACGAGAGCTTGATGAGAGAGTCGTTCCGACTCTCGTTCCGACAGCAGTCTTCTGGGAGGTGTACACTGGTATTGGAAATGCTCCACTGGCGGAGCGAGGGGAGAAACTGCGCGCACTCTACGAGCGACTGATCGCTAGCCGTTCAACTGTTGACCTCTCACCGGAGGTAGCCCGGCGGGCAGGCAAGTTGAACGGGGAACACATGAACTCCGATGTGCTGGGAGAACTCGACGGTGCCGACTCAGTCGTCGCTGCTCATGGTCTACTCCTCGACGAGCCGGTGGTCTCGAACGATTCCGACTTTCAAGATGTCGAAGATCTCGACGTAGAGACCTACTGAGTTGCGACAGCCACCCCACCTCTGCCGAACGATTCGTAGCTTCCCTGTACTTAATGCCGACCCAAGACAGTTCCGTGACCGATACGGCCCTGAGTTCAGCACGACCGCAGAGACCTCCTCAGACTCTGTCAGAAGAGGTGTGCAACACTCAGAGGGAGTATCCACCGGTTTCGTTGCGCGCGCCTATACTCCTCATTTCGATAGGTGGGCAGTCACGTCGCTTGAGGAGACCATCCCAACGTAATCGTCATCAACGACCGGGAGGTGTTTGATACCGTATGTGGTCATCATCGCGGCCACCTCCTCCACGTAATTGTCCGGCGAAGCGGTTTCGACATTGGTCGTCATTATATCGGCCACCTGTAACTCCGAGACGTTTCGCCCCTCAGCAACGGCGGCAAGTACATCAGTACTGCTGATGATGCCTCGTGGCGTGGTTCTGACAACGAGGGCGTTGACGTCCTTCTCCCTCATCTGTTGTGCGGCTTCCTTGACCGTTGCTTCCGCCGAGGTCGTCTCTAGGGGGGAAGACATCACTTCTTCGGCAGTGACTCTCTCGCTGGGACTCATACCCCTAGAGACGGATGCGAATAGTAAGGTATGTTGTTGTAGCGGCAACGAGCCCCCTTCGGAGTCGAAGGAGTGCAAGAGGACGCTCCTAGCGGGGACAGGGGTGTAAGATACGCGCCCTCTATTCAGCACGGCTACAGAAACTTCACCGAACGCTGTCAGAAGGTGCGTGCAAGACTTAGAGGATGTATTCCGCAGGCGCCCGTTCGGCGAACCGACGTGGACGGCGGTAGAGTGGGGTGGGTTGGCCGAGACGTTACTCGTCGGTGACGATGACCGCACCACGCATTCCGAACTCGTTGTAGACCGTCTCACCTTCGAAGTTCGGTACCTCGAAGGGTGCGCCGTGGGGCGTACAGTAGTAGAGGTAGTTGCCGGGTTCGTCGAACGTGACCGCGTAGGTCAGCCCCGGCTGGTAGACGACACCGTCGGGGTTCTCGAATAGGGGGCCGTTCCCGTCTTGCTTCAATGAGACGACGTTGTGGGGAATCGGTGGGAACCCCTCAGGGTATTCCTGCCACGTCCAGACGACCTCCGTCCCGGGCGACACCTCGACGGCCACGGGGTCGAACGCGACTGGGAGCATCGGGGGGAAGCCCGGAAGCGTGACGTTCGTCATCGCTCCGTTGACCACCTCAACGGTGTCCTGTCCAGTTGCATTGACGACACCATCGGCCCAGACGGGTGAGGGCTTGTACAGGGCGGGCTCGTTCAGAAAGGCCCCGACGCCGTTCCCGTTGCCGAAGTTGTTCCCCTTCCGTTCGGGCTTGGCTCCGAGCGCGGTGCCTACACCGACGGTCGAGAGGAGTGAGAGAGTTCCGACAGTCTTCAGTACAGTACGGCGGTTGGATGTGGGAGAGTGTGATTCCTGCATGGTGCTACGACATCAACTGTCGTCACTATCTGATAGCCAAAGAACAGCATAAGCATATATACGACAACACTTGTCATATCGCGGTGTCAGGCCCGTATCATGCTCATCTCGCGCTCTGAGGTTCATCGGATTTTTCAAACGGCCACTGAGCAAAGACCGACTCGCGCCCTCTATGCAGCACGGCCACAGAAACTTCACCGAACGCTGTCAGAAGCGTCGTGACCGATTCAGAGTGTGAGTTCAGCAACTAGACGGCCTTCAGTTCGCAACGGTTTGAGCGAAACGACTAGTAGCTCGTTCCCGCGAGCTACTGGATTCGAGGAAGGTCGGTCGAAGCGTCGGCGACTCCAGAGGGCTGTCCTCTCGTTCTTGGTGCATCCGTTTGCACGTATTAGAGAGTGCACAAGGGGCCACATCGTGAAATACTGATTTCGGCGGGGACACTCGTACAGACCGGGAAACCGTCGAGAGACGTATAGACGAATTGACCGGCTGGGGCGTCCAAAACGTAGCAGGGACTTCACCGATCCCCTGCCTCAACAGACGGTTCTACGGGCCCTACTGCTTGCTGTAGGCGGCGATGTCTTTCTTGGTGAACTCCCCGTCGCCGTTGAAGTCTAATGCGGCCACTTGCGCGTCAGTGAGCTGAATCTCTCCTTTCCGCTGTGCGTTCTCCAGTTGTGTCAAATTCGATACATCCTGGCCGTCAACGTTGTCATCGCCGTCGAGGTCCTCGTAGAGCCCGTCACCGTCGAGGTCCTGGGGATCGACCACCTTCCCGCTCTTCAGAACGATTGGCTCCGGGAACACCTCCAACAGTTCCAGTTCGAACACGTACGCCGACCCCGAGTCAGGGCCAGCGTCGTCGTCTAAATAAGCTCCGATGAGCGCCGTGCTCCCGTCGCCGCTTATCGACACCGAATGGCCGAAGTTATCGCCGGCGGCGCCGTCGCTGGCGGCGAGTTTCGTCTCGGCCGGCGGGTCTTGGGTCAGGTCAAACACGTACGCTGACCCCGAACTAAGGCCAGCGTCGTCGTCTAGAGAGGCTCCGACGAGCGCTGTTCTTCCGTCGTCGCTCATCGACACCGAATGGCCAAAGAAATCGTTGGCGGCAGCATCACTGGCGGAGAGTTTCGTCTCGGTCGGCGGGTCCTGGGTGAGGTCGTAGACGTATGCCGAGCCCAACCGAGAACCCTCTGCGGCGCCCCAGTGAGCCCCCACGAGGGCGGTGGTTCCATCGCCGCTGATCGAAACCGACCGGCCGAAGTTTTCGCCGTTGGTGGCGTCGCTGGCAGTGAGTTTCGCCTCAACCGGCGGATTCTGGGTCAGGTCGTAGACGTATGCCGCTCCCGAGCCACTACCAGCGTCGTCGTCGTGAGACGCCCCCACGAGCGCTGTACTTCCGTCGCAGTTTATCGCCACTGGGTCACCAAAAAAATCGCCGGCGGCAGCGTCGCTGGCGGAGAGTTTCGTCTCGGTCGGCGGGTCCTGGGTCAGGTCGTAAACGTACGCCGACCCCGAGCTAGAACCAGCGTCGTCGTCTTGACGGGCTCCGACGAGCGCTGTTCTTCCGTCGCCGCTCACCGACACCGACCAGCCGAAGATGTCGCCGGCGGCACCATCGCTGGCGGTGAGTTTCGTCTCGGCCGGCGGGTCTTGGGTCAGGTCGTAGACGTACACCGAGCCTGACTGGAGTCCAGCGTCGCCGTCTAAATAAGCTCCCACTAAGGCGGTGGTTCCGTCGTCGCTCATCGACACCGAATGACCGAAGAAATCAAACATGGCGGCGTCGCTGGCGGCGAGTTTCGTCTCGACTGGGGGGTCCTGGGTCAGGTCGTAAACGTACGCTGACCCCGAGCTAAGGCCAGCGTCGTCATCTTGACGGGCTCCGACGAGCGCCGTACTTCCGTCGCCGCTCACCGACACTGCATAACCGAAGCTATCGCCGGCGGCAGCGTCGCTGGCGGTGAGCTTCTTGACCTGGGTGAACAACTGGGCGGTCTGGACCTCAGTAAGGCGGCCGGCGGTGACGAGCGCATCGAGTTGAGCGCCGAGGGCCGTCCCGCTTCCGACGATACTCGCGACACCGAGGACGCCGAGTGCTTTGAGTGTCCGGCGACGGGAGCGGTTCACTGACGGGGCGATTGACGTTGTGTCGGTTCTGTTTTGCATGTGCGTTCTCCTTCAGAGGCCACCCGGTGACTTCCCTATGTGAATCAATTGACCCGACCGGAGATAGTATTGTGCATGATAATTCCATATCGAACTCCGTGCCGAATTGACGATTGTTCTCTTTCTGACTCCATCCTCTGTAACTAGCACCCTAACCCTTCACCAGACAGGAACTGGTAAGTGACTGATTTGCGCCCTCTATTCAGCACAGCCACAGAAACTCACCAAACGCTGTCAGAAGCGACGTGCAACACTTAGAGGATGTATTCAGCAACCACGACCGGCCAGTTACATCGGCATCGAGACGCCTGTGAACAGGATACCTCTCGTTCTCCAGGATCTATTTTTATGCCCCTCGGAGACAATAGAGAGCATGGGTTCCGATTCGAACGGTACGATTGCTCTTGGTTTAGGTCTCGGAAACGCACTCGGGGCTGGTGCGGGGACTGCCATCGGGGCGATCACTGGCGACCTTCTCTTCTGGTTGGGAATGAGAATCGGTTTCGGCTCAGCGCTCGGGACGGCTATAGGCGTTATCTTCACTCGTACGGGACACTTCGGCCATACGGACATCCCGGAGCGCCCCGATTCTGCCTGACCGAGACGTACCCTGTACTGACCGATTTCACGTCGGTCTCATTGAAACACATACTATACGGGTAATATGACTCACGCGATCTCAAAATCGAGCGACAAAGACATCGGCATTGCCGGCATTGTTGCGTTCCTGGTTCTGACGTTCGCGTGGTCATGGGGGTTTTGGGGATCGAAGATCCTTCTCGAAATGGGTGTCGTTGAGGGTGTTCCGGTCCTGCCGAATCTCGGCGCGTTCGGTCCGACAGTCGCTGCGTTTCTCCTCGTCGCGTACGCGAATGGGTTCGCGGGAGCGCGGCGGCTCGCTGGTCGAGCGATCCAGCTCGACTATCCCAAGCAATGGATTCTCGCGGCCCTGCTGCTCCCACCGGCGATCGTCGGCGGCGCGCTCGCGGTGGCCGTCGCCACCGGCACGACACCGACGTTCCCCTGGGTGGGCCAACCGATTGTCCTCCTCATCGCGTTCGGCTGGATCTTGGTGCTGGGAGGACCGATCCAAGAGGAGTTCGGGTGGCGTGGCTACCTCCTCGATCCGCTCCAAGAGCGGCTTACGCCGCTCGGTGGGGGTCTCGCTGTCGGACTCGTCTGGGCAGTCTGGCATCTACCGTTGTTCTACATCCCGAGCGAGACGATCTACTACGACAATCCGTTCCTCGGGTTCGTTGTCTCCATCACCTTGCTCTCCGTGCTCATGACGTGGGTGTACAATAGTACGAACGGAAGCCTCCTCCCGGCGCTCCTCATGCACACCTCGTGGAACTGGGCCCAGGGAATGTTCCCTATTCTCGACTCCGATCCCGCGAGCCTCGCGATGGTCGGGTTCCTCGTCGCCGCGACCATCGTCGTGGTAGCGTATTCGGGGCCGAAACGGTTAGGACAGACGGGAAGGGTCACCCAATCTGACTAACTCTCTCCCCTCAGACTCGAACGCGATCTTCTGCTCGACACGTTAGATCAATCGTCGCTCTCCCGTCCGACCCCGTCGGAACTGAGCGACAGCCGGAGCCTTGACGGATTTAAGCTAGACGACTCACAGCAAGCCGTCCTTGCAGATATTCTCAGTCTCGGCGTTGGCGACCTCTCGCTCGTCGTGGGGCCTCCGGGTTCGGGGAAGACGGAAGTCATCGCCAAAGCAGCTCACGAGCTCGCTAGTTGTAACTAGCGTGATTAACCAACGGCACCTCCGAAAGACAGCTTTCCGTTGGTTAACCGGAAGTTGCTGCTCAATTTGACCCGTATCTATGACACGAGAATCGTACGCATCGATGCTGGTGCAGTGTAGATCCCGATGCTCGTATTCCGATTGACCGGATGAAGAGCCACCCCTATCGATTTGTTCTCGTACGAAAGAGCATCACAGGGCAAGGTTTGGACCGATGAAAATAATCGGGTGCCCCACCACTGACGACCTCTGGTGGAATCTCCCTCGTTTAAACCTCCATTTTATCGATTTTTGAGAGTTAGTACTGCAATCACACTGATCGAGATACCAATTAGTGAATCACTGATTCATGGATTCTTAGATTCAATGAAAACAGATGACATCTGTATGACGTTATTCTTATAACGGAGAGAGATACCCACGTTTTCAGGCCCGGGATAGTATCTAGTATGATATATGAAGATGAGGACAGTCAGCCACCGGTTCGCATCCGAAGAGAGAAACACTCAGCTAAAACGAGACTTCGGAGGTTCAGCTGCCCGACCCGCGGCCGCCGGGGAAGTCCTGCCAGAGGAGTTCGTATCGCTCGTCGTCGGTTTGCAGTAGCACCACTCTCCCAGGCGTGAGCGTCATGCTCTCGGCGACGGGGAGCGATTTGCGCTCGCTAGGTTCAAGGCGCAGTCCCTCCTTGAAGGTGAAGCGTTCACCGTCGTCATCGAGGATGGCTGCACCCGACAGGTCGTACGTCTTCTCACTGGTGTTCCGTAATACCAACCGCTTGCTATCGCGTCGTTCGTCGACAGACTCGATGAGGATGTCCCGCCAGACCTCCTCGTCGGACCCCAGGCCGGATCCTAAGCCGGGATCCGGCTTAGATTCTCCAGACTCGCGGTTGCTATACCATCGGTACAGCAGGTAGGCGAGAGCGGCCGCGACGAGCAGTCCGCCCGCAGCTAACAGGAGTTCCAGCGGGAAGGGTGAAGCGATCTGAACGGTCAGTTGGGTCGAGTCGCTGAGACCGTCGTCGTCAACGACGGTCACCGTCGCCGTGTACGTTCCGGGTTCATCGTAGATGTGCGTCGCCGACGGCCCGTCGGTCACCGTCGTGGTTTCATCGCCGAAATCCCACCGGTACTCCGCGATTCGTCCATCTGGGTCGTTCGACCCGGAGGCATCGAACGTGACCTCTTCGTCGGTCGCGAGGTCAGCACCCGAGGCGACCAGACCTGCCGTCGGGGGTGCGAGAACTCGCACCTCGTCGGTCACGATGGTCGAGGCACCGCGAGCGTCAGTGAGGATGAGCGTCACCGCGTAGGTTCCAGCTTCGTCGTACACGTGCGTCGGTCGGACGCCCGATGCGTCGCCTCCATCGCCGAAGTTCCACGCGTAGGTGAGCCTCGATGCGGATTCGTCGGTCGCCCCCGAGGCGTCGAAGGTGACCCTATCCCCGAGGAATATCCGCTCGGACGGGGAGTTCGCGGTGAAGTTTCCCTCCGGGGGCGCGTTCACCATGATCGGTCGGCTGTCGGTTCCGGTCTGTCCGTAACTGTCGGTGACGGTAAGAACGACCGTGTACGTTCCGCCCTCCTCATAGGCATGCTGAGGGAACTCACCCGTGCCTTTCATCCCGTCTCCGAACTCCCACTCGAAGCGTTCGATGATTCCGTCTGCATCCGTCCCCGACGCGTCGAATCTGACGATCTCTTTCTCGTCGGGAATGTTGGGATCGAACGTGAAGACGGCATCCAGATCTCCTGCGACGATTACGCGGGTCGTCACGGTGTCCTGGAGGCCCAGTTCGTCAGTGACGGTGAGCCTGACCACTTTCTCACCAGGTGAGGCGAACCGGTGCGTCGGCGAGCTGCCGGTTGATGTTTCTCCGTCGTCGAAGTCCCACTCCGTGCTGACGATCGTTCCGGCCGTTTGCGTTCCGGTGGTCTCGAACGTAACGTCGGAGTTGACACCGACAGAGTCAGACACATCGATGAGGCCTATCTCTGGACCACTAGCAGTGAACGAAAGATCGTCGAGTTGCGCGACGATGGGGAACGAGCAGTCGTCTCCATCGAAGCAGAAATCCGGTTCTCCGTCGGAGTACGATACTACGACGCGCGAGAGACGGTCAGAGCCGGACGTGTTTAGCGTCACTTCGTTCCAGTAGTACAGTAGCTGCGTCTCGCTGTACGAGGCGACCACCGCATTGCCCTTATCGTACGCAGTAACCTCGATATCAGTGTATTCAGCGATGTACGTCGGACCAAAGAGCGATACCTGGGGCGGGTCCTGATCACCGCCGCGAACCGAGAACCTGACCTCCTCCTGCGGTTCCGAGAACATAATCTCGATCGACTCACCGTCCGAACGACTCTCGACGACGACACCGCCGCCGCGAGACGTCTCCGTTGCGGACGCTATCACGACACCACCGTCGAACTCAACGCGTTCGCCGTACTCGGTGACCGTCTCACCGACGTCGCCGTCCTCGAAGTCGTACGTTACCTCCGTCTGCTCCGTCGCCGTCGCGACGGACGGAACGGCACCGGCGACGATGGTAACGAACACCACTGCCAGTACGGTGAACCGTCTCGCTTTCGATCCGAGCGTCGATGTTCCGCGTCGAGTTTCTTTTCTTTGTGTGGATATCGTGAACATGGATCTCTCTCCGAAACCGGTCGCTCACTAGCGCGGACTCATCTCTCCGACTAGTTCACGTGATGTACGCTCCCAAATGTCATAAACTTTAGTTATATAAGAATTTGGTACTCGATACGTTCCCGACGGTCGGACCTGCCGTTTCGTCGTTGAGCTACGTCTGTGCCATCACTGGTCGTTCGACCGCCGCTCGCGGACAACGCTCAGCCACGGCAGTTCGTACTGTTCTCCCGATTTCGTCCGGAGCGTGACAGGCGCCCCGTAGGTGACGTCGAGATGCTTCTCGACGGGCAGCGACTCCCGGTCCCCGGGATTGATGACTAACCCATCGCGGAACGTGAACTCCTCTCCTCGGTCGTCAACGAGGATAGCTCCCGAGAGATCCCAGGGGTCGTCGCTGGTATTCTGCAAGACGAGGTCCTTGCGGTTCCGACGGTCCTCGACTTCGACGACGACGACGTCCTGCCACGGTTCTGATTCCGGTTCAGGCTTTTCGACTGGCTCTGGGTCCACTTCCGGATCGGGGTCGGACTCTAGCCTCTCAGGATCGTTCGCCGGCTTTCCGCGGATGCGACGGTACAGCCGACGTCCAGCGACGAGAATAACCAGCGAGAGCAGCACCGTCAGAAAGAACCTGCTGACGAAACCCAGAAAGAGGAAGTTGTTGACGAATCCTCGGACGAGGAAGAAGAGGACAAGAAACGCGAAGAAAGTGAACACACCCTTGACGATGAGCATCACTAGCTCGGTCAGGTCACGCTGTAGCGAGGCGGCGAACCCACCGCCAGCTCGGCGCTTCTCGGGTCGCTCGCCGTCGTCCGATCGGTCACTGCGGCTCATTGCTCTCTGATATCTCTGGCTGACACGTTTCTTATTCCTCTGTTCGGGAAAACGCCGCACGAAACCCCGGTGGGGCCGGCGTTCGTCCGATACCATGTGGATACGTGTCATGCCGTCATAAACATTTGTACCGGTATCGGCGCCGGAGTCAGCCTATCGGTAGACGGCGAGTTTAATGAGAAGCCAGGATGCCGTCTCGCTCACCCGGTCCTGCGCGAGTACGACTCGGAGGATATCCCGGTCAGTCTCCTCCTTGTCGCGCTCCTCGCTCCAGACTTCGTCAAGTCGATCGACGGCCCGCCGGTAGCGTTCGAGGCTCTCCTCGGTCGCTTCGTCGCGGATTTCGCTCCGCAATTCGGTAGCCAGCTCCACGAGTTCGCCGACGAGTTCGAAGTACTTCTCGGGGCCGACGAACGGGTCGTCCTCAATCCGTTCGCGGAGCGTCTTAGCGATGTCGTGAGCGGCCTCGCTCTCGAACTCCTCGGTGACCGCCTCGAACGCCTGTACGGCCTCTTCGAGCGACCGATCTATCACGTAGCCTTCGAGCGTCGATATCGTGGCCTCGTCGTGTTCGACGCGGTCACGAAGCTCCGAAACCGCCGTCTCGAGGTCGGCGACGCGCTCGCGGAGTTCCGTCGGCACGCCCGTCTCGCCGCCACCGCCGGTCACGCGGTGGGGGTTGTCGTGGTCGAAGACGTGGCGGACCAGTGCGCCGTAGAGCATGTCGTTCGAGTACACTAACGGTCGGCGCTCCGCTCCGGTCGCCCGCCACGCCCCCTCGGACCGTTCGAACGCGCCGAGGAAAACGGCCGATTCGTCGGGAAACGGCAGGTCGGCGGTCGCCGCACGGTAGCCGCGGGCCAGTTCGCCCAGTCGGGTGTCTGTCGGGGCGAGCGTCTCGCCGGTGTCGAGGGAGATATCGACATCGAGCGTCGGTACCGGTTTGGAGACCCCCTGAGTCTCCGTCGCGCCGTCCGAGTAGTACCGACAGACGATCTCGGGTGACTCCACGATCCGGTTGAACTCACAGCCCTCGGTGACGGCGCTCCCGAGGTCCGGCGTCGGAACTCGCTCGGTCTCGGTCTCTCGGTATCGGAGGTAGACGTGAACCACGGTGTCGTCGTTATCAGGTGCGGTGAACTCCTGACGGACGGTGTTTTCGACGACGAGTAATCGACCCGCGGCGTCGATGGCGACACCCGGCTGGACCGTCACTTCGAGTTCGGTCTCTTGGCCGTCGCGGTCGCGACGCTCGTGAATCTCGTTCGTCTCGAGTCCGTCGACGATGCCCACGCCCGCGACGTGTCGGGCGAGCGTATCGAACCGGACGCGATGGAACTCCTGCTCGTCGTGCATGTCGCGCGGCGTCATCAGCTTCCCGTAGAAGAAGCGGTTCCGTTCGAGCGACGGCAGGTCGCCACGGCTCGCCGTGCGCTCTCGTTCGGCATTAGCACTCATGGGCTTACACGAGCTACGACCTCTCAGCGTATCAAGATAACTCTCATCGCCCCACACCGGGATAGTCCAAGACTGTGGAGTCAACGCCGAGGAGCGAGCGGTCAAGGACGAACTCCCGGGTTGCGAGCGAGGTGTTGAGCCCGAGGTAGGAGTGCCCGCCCAACCGTATCCACGGCGTCAGTCGTACGACCCGGCCGACGGCGTGAATCGGCGTTTCCGCCCGGACGAGTCGGTCGAGGGCGGTCACCTCCTCGTCGGTGACGTCCGGTCCCACCAGCACCACGAATCCGACGGGCGAGTTCACGAGGCGTCCGTACGGCTCGCGGGCGGCCGGTCGTTCGATAGGATCGAGGTCCGCGTGTTCCCAGAGCGCGAGCACTCTCGACAGTTCCGCCGCGACGGCCGCAGGCGCCAAGGGACCGTCATCCCGTCCGTCGTCGGTCCCCCCGTCCTCGTTACCGCCGCTTTCGCCACCTCCGTTTTCGGCGCTTCCGTCGTTCTCGCCCGCCTCCCGCACACCGGTGATCGACCCGTCGACCGCCGCGTTCGCGTCAAGGTAGAGTCGGAGCGTCTCCAGTAGACCGCTCGGCGTCCCCCGCGTCTTAGAGAGCCACGGGGCGTTGACCACGAACGCCCGTCGGACGCGCTCGGGCCACGTCTCGTCAGTCTTGACGCCGACCCACCGGCCGAGCCACGAGAGCGACTCCGCCGGGACGCCCTCCCGGTCGAGGTAGCGCGTCAAGGTATCGACGTTCGCCTCGACGCTCTCGAAGTCGCTCTCGGGAATCGCGAGGAAGCGTTCGAGGAACACCGCGCTCTCCTCGTCGGTACGGTACACCGTCGGGAGGTATCGGAGGTACGACTCTCGCGGGAAGGAGGCGCGGAGTTCGCGGACGCGCGGTGAGACGTACTCGCTCCCGACGAGTTCGAGTTCGATCCACAGGTAACGGCCCGCGGCTTCGAGGAGCGCGTCGGTCGGGTTTGGAGCGGGCGTGGCCCTCCACGGCACCGCTCGCTCGGCGACGGCGTCGAGCCACCCCTGCGCCCGCGTTCGGAGCCCACTCGCCTGCTCGGGAGACGGAGCCGCGAACGACGCGAGTTCCGCGGCATCGTACGCAGCGAGTTGTGAGGTCCAGACGACTCCCGCGTCCCGAAGCCGGCGAGCGTACGTCGGGCCGATACCCGGGACGGCTTCGACGAACGTCTCGCGGACCGAGGCGTCGTCGGTAGCGCCGTATCGGAGCCGGACCTGTGAACTCGACTCGCGGGTGCCGGAGCCGACGACTCCCTCGTCGACGTCGAGGGTCACCCGGTGCCACCGCATGCCCGCCACGCCCGAGTCCAAGCGGGTCACGAGGCGTGCCTCGAACCGTCCGGTCGACTCGTCGCGTCGGTTCCGCGCCCCCGCCTCGACCGCGACTACGTCGTCGGTGTCGCCGTCGACGACGTAGTAGACGCCGCGCCGCTCCGACGCCGAACGACCGGTGAGGAGCCTCATCGGCCGGATGTCGAGTGAGTCGGCGAGCACCTCCTGATCGCTATCGTCGGTCAGGCGGTAACGGCGCACGCCGCCTCGGGCCGACGCGTCGACGACGCCCACGACGCCAAACCGATCGGAGACGACGGAGACGCAGGTGGCTTCGAGCGTGCCCGCCTCGTCGTCAACAGTCACGTCTGATCGGGGGTCGACCGACTCCCCACCGTCGCTCCCCCGGATGACGTCGAACAATCGAACACGCCACGTCCCGTTCGACCCGGGGTCGTCCGGTCCGTTCGGATCGGCCGAGTCACCCGACACGTCCGGGTCGCCGGCGTCTACGGCGTCCAGGACGGCGAGCGTTCCGTCGCCGCCGAACGCGAGATCGCGCGGCGCAGTCAGTCCCTCGATGACTCGCTCAGGGGCAGTTCGACCGGACGGGTCGACTCGAACGACGGCACCCGAACCGGGTTCGGCGCCGCGGTCGAGCAGGTAGAGCATCTGGTTCGACGCGACGAGGGCGACGGCGGCAGCAGGAATGACACCTTCGACGACGCGAGCAACGAGCGTGCGCCGAGATGCGGCGAAGAGGCGTCCCTCTGATCTGTCTGTGTCGTCGAGTCCACCGGTTGCGACGTAGAGCGTCCCCTCGTGGACGCACAACGCCCGGGGGGAGGCGAATCCGTCGGCGACGCCGTCGCCGTCGAAGTCGTCGTAGCGTCGGACGTCGCCGATGCCGGGGTCGTACCGTGTGACCGTCCCGTCCCCTGTCAGGACGTACAGTCTCCCGCACCGGTCGAGTGCGACGTCCGCCGTCGCGTCATCTCCGGAAGCGTGGATGACCGTTTTGGGACCGAACGTCCGCCGGATGACCACGCCCTCCTCGACCAGTGCGTTCGTGTGCTTCCACTCGTCCCACTCGCTCGAGGTAGCGGCGCCGACGAATCCGGCCGTCATCGGGGATTCACTCCCGTCGTCTCAGAGCGGAAGCGCACCGAGACGTCGTGTGCCAGCGGGCGGACCAGCGCCGACTCGTCGACCAGCACGTTCCCCTCTCCGTCGACGCCCGCGTGGCCCGCCGCCCGGACGGAGATACCGATGACCCAGTCGACGCCCGATACCTCCTTGACCACGCCGTACAGCTCGGATTTGTACACCGGACGACCGAACGGCCATCCCTGGCCCTCGAACCCCGTTAACGGGTCGAGGAAGGCGTCGAGCGCCGCTACTATCGCTCGCGTGCGGCCCTCAATTGAGTAGCCCGGAACGATTCGCGCTTCGACGGTGACGCCGACGCCGACGTATTTAGGGGCGGCCACTTCGACGCGGTCGGTAAGGAGTCGATGCCTCCGGAGGTGCCGATCAACCGCCGCGAGCAGACCGACACTCGGCACCGGTTCGACGGACTTCGGGAGCGTGCTGTGCGGCATCACCGTGACCCGCGTCACGTCGGCCCCGTCGGGACCGGCGCCGGCGAGGACGTGCGTCGCCGCGCGAGCCACCCGGACGCCGGGTGTGTGTTCGGCGAGGTATCGGTAGTCGTCGGCGGTGACTGCCCGGGAAGGCATCTCGATGTCTGCCTGGAGTCGGTCGACGGCCGCCGCGACGGACTCAGCGTCCCGACCCCCCGTCGCGGGACCGAGCGGACCCAACAGCGCCCGTCCACGCCACGGAGTGTCGTCGTTCTCGCCCGCGCCGGTTTCGCCTGTCTCGACCTCAGCGGTGCCGGATCCATCGGCGTCGAACGCCCACGCGGTCGTTCGCGGGACGTTCCCCGCAGCACCGCCCCCGTGGTGCGAGATTCCGGCGACGACTTGGCATCCGACCGGCGGAACCGCTCCGCGGACGTTCGTTCCGAAACGTACCTCGCCGCGGGCGCGATCAAGCACGTAGTGCCTGTCGTCCGGGGCGGATGCGTCGAAGTCTCCGACCTCGGTCCACCGCTCGCGCCGTTCGGTGTCTCCCCGTTCGGCGACGAGGTCGATGGTCGCGTCGAGGACCGGCGGATCCGGCAGCACGTACGTCTGATGGGGAAGCGCGGTCGTCTCAACTGTCCCGTCGGGTTGGTGGAGGACGGTCTCCCGCCGCGTCGCGTCGTGGCGGGCCTCGACGATGTTCACCGCCACGCGGTCGATGCGCGGCGGAATCTCGTAGCCGGGGATCGAGACCCGACACCGGATGGCAACAAACCGTTGATCGGAGACGCCCGTCGGCGCCCAATCGGCCGGCGACCATCCAGCGGGTCGGGCCAGCGTGACCCGGCCGCTCTCGTAGAAGCGCGCGGTTCCGTCGCGGACGACGTCCAGCGGTAGCCACGATGCGCCGTCGTCGGTCTCCGCGTGGTACTCCCAGTCGAGTTCTACTGACGGTTCGAAGACGACTTCGCCGACCTCGTGCGTCGAGACCGGCGGGAGGTCCGTCTCGTCGAGAGAGATCGAGAGATCAAGGCGGGGTGCGACCGCGAACGGGTCGGACGTGAAGCCGAGAGCGAGGCTGCTTCCGCGCTCGGCCGTCGGACCGAACGCGAGGAAGTGGACGCCGTCCGAGCGGTTCGCCGCGAGATTGTTCGCCGTTCTGCCGGAGTGGTCGGTCTGGACTGCGCCGAGGTCAGCGACGATTAGCGTGACCGGAGTCGTCGTCTCGAAGACGAGCGGCTCGTCGGAACCATCGTCCGCGAGGAGACGCTCACCAGACGGAATCTCGACGCCGTCGAGGGTGTCGGGTAACGGACCGCCGTCGGTACTGCGGACGCGGAGTTCGACCGACGCCGGCACCGGCGGGTCCGGTCTGACGCCGAGCAACCACAGGTACTTCAGCACGTGGCGTTCGGTCACGCGGTCGAGCCGGTAGCGCGCCGCTTCGGCCACCCACACGAGCGTCTCCAGTAACGTGATGCCGGGGTCGTGGGCGTTGTGGTCGGTCCACTCCTCCGCGTGGACGGCGATTCGCTTCCGCGCGTCTGTCAGGATGTCGACGTAGCCGCGGTCGTCTAGCTCAGGGACGTCGACGCCCATCAGCGGCCTCCGGTGGCCGTGACATCGTGGGTGCCGCCGAACGCGAGCACGTCAGCCGCTACCGTAGGAAGCGGTTCGCCCTCCGTCACCGTCACGTCGCGTTCGCTGCCGCGGTACGTCACCGACAGCCGTTCCACGTGATCCACGCCCTCGATGCGTTCGAGCATTGCGTACACCTCCGACAGCGAGGGGAGTTCGCCGAACCACCAACCGGTCCCGCCCGGGCCGCCAGTGAGCGGGTTGAGGAATGCGCCGATGTGTTCGGTGGCTAACTGTTCGAGCGTCGTGACGCTCGTGATATCGGTGCCGACGACTGTCGTCTCGACGGAGACCGTGACGAAGTTCGGCCCGCGGACGAGCAAGCGTTCCCGACCCGGAACGACCAGTGACGCGGGGACGTGTTCTCGGAGTGTCTCGTGGACCACCCGACGGAGTTCGCGGGACGGCGAGGGTAGCCCTTCGCGCGCGTCAGGGACCACCACCAGCGTGACCCACCCGGGCGTCGGGTCGCCCGACGGGCCGAGATCCGGGAGGCACTTCGCCCGCGCCACTCGCGGCACTGCGGCCTTTGCGATGCGTTCGAGGTCCGCGGCCGCGACGGCCCGTCCGCGATCCCGGATCGCTCCTGGTACCCGGTCGAGTACCGCGGCGGTCGACTCTCCGTCCGCTCCGCCGTCGGCGCCGATGGGGTTAACGACGGCCTCGATCAGCGGCACGCCGCTGGTGAGACCGGTCACCGCCCCCGGAGGGACGTTCCCGGCGATGCCGCCGCCGGTTAGGTACGTCGCTCGGACGTTCTCCCGCCCCCGCGGAGGGATACGACCGGACACGCCGTCACCGAACCGGACCTCGCCTGCCACGGCGTCGAGGGTGTAGTGGCGATCGGTCGAGTCTGAGGCGAGAAACGCCGAGACGCGCGTCCATCGGACCCAGAACGCCCGGAGACGGCCGTCGGCGTCAGCAACTGACTCGACGTCCTCGGGACAAGACGCTGCGAGGTCGGCTCGCTCGCCCGTCGAGAGCGTGGCCGATTCGTCCACCCAGATCGTCTCTTCGAAAACGGGGGAGATACCGGCCGCAAAGGACTGGTTCACTGACCCGTCGCTCGACCCCAGCACCTCCGCCTCGACGGTCCGGACGTCGCGCGCCCATCCCGTGTTTGAGTGGATACCCTCGAGAGTCGGGGGTGTCGTCGTCCGACCGGCGGTCCGGTCGCCGGCGACCAACCGCTCGCCCGTCTGGTCGGGGGTGACGAACCCCTCCGCCGATGCCCCATCGTCGTTCGCTCGACGGGGGTGTCGGCGGAGGAGCGGTTCGTCCGTGACGGCGAACGCGTCGTCCGTCACCCGCGCGCGGAGCCAGTGCAGTTCGCTCCCGAAGCGCATGGTCGGGACGGTCGGCGCCTCGAACGTCAGCGAGGTCGTCTCGCGTTCCGTCAGGCCGGCCGTCTGGTCGGTCGACGATACGGGCACCCATCTATCGTGCTCCGGGCTCGCACACCGCTCCCAGCGAAGTCTCGGGCGGAACTCGGCGGGGTACTCACGCGCCTCAATGTCGAACAGGATGCTGAGCGGTCCGTCAGTCAACGGGGCGTCGAAGCCGAGATAGAGCGTCTGGTCGACGTCCGGCAGGCCGGAGAACGGTTGTATCGGTCCGTCGCCTCCGGCCAGGTCGGCGCTGTACTCGAAGCCGTTGTAGGTGAGGACGTGTGCGGCTGGGGCGCGCGTATTGTAGCTGAGTCGTAGGTCGCCGTATCGGGGTGACGCGCCCGTCGTCTCCGTCTCGACCGTCCCGTTCGACTGCGCGTACGTCGTCCGGAGATATCGACCGTCGACGAGGCGGGCGCGAATCCAACGCCCCTCGCGGCCGACGACGCTCGTCGGCGCGAGGTCGGTCGGAACGGTGAACCCGACCGTCCCTTCGGTGGTCAGCGCCTCGGTCCCGTCGGTCACGTCCGGGAGTTCTGCCCACCCGACGCCGTCCCAGTACTCCCACGAGAGCGTCGGCGCTCCGCCCTCGACGCCCCGGTCGGCCGTGTCGTCGCCGTCGGCGTACGTGAACCCGAGAGTGACGCGCTCGCCGCGCTTGGTGAATGCCTCGTCGGAGGCCACGTAGAACGCGTCCTGCAGATTCGGCGTCGGACCGAGCGGTCGGAACGACGATCCCTCCTCGACGGAGAGCGGTACGACGCCGTAGAGGAGTCGATCGGGGCGGACGCCGCCGGTGAACACCGTTCCACGCGTCAGGACACGGAACGACGGCTCCGAGACCGACACCGAGAACAGGCCCTCGAATGGCGTTCCCGGGGGGAGCCGTCCCCTGACCCACTGGCTTTCGACACCGGCGACCGCAACCGGGGTCGGTTCGCCACGCACGGTGAAATCGAGCGTCACCGTCGACGGACTGTCCCGAACTGCCGAGCGCGTGTCGGGGTAGTCCAGCGACCGGAACGCATCCGTCGCCGCGGCGCGGTCGTCGTCAGTCGCGTCGATTGGGAGAAGCGCGTCGAGGACGGCCCGCTCCGTTCGTTGATTCCGGTCGGTCGCCCACTCGCGGAGCGCCGCGGCCACGGCGGTGACGCTGGCGGCCTCCGCGTCGTCGGTCGCGGTCCGGACGACGTACTCGGGGCGTCGCTCGGCGACGAGGTCGGCGAGACGACGCGCGACCGCCCGGAGCGAGTACCGACACGCACGCGCACTCGTCTGGAGTTCAAGTGGGTGCCAACCCTCCCGCTCTGTTCCCTCGGCGTCCGTCTCAACGCCGTGGTACTCCCACGTAAGGCAGTCGCGGAACAGCGCCGGGGACCACCGCGTCGTGAACAGCACCCGGAGGGACGACCCCGGCGCGAGCGTCAGCAGGTCGTCGTCGCCGAGGTAGAGATCGTGTCGTTGTCGGTTCTCACCCGTGAACGGGGAGAACGAGTGGTGGGATTCCTCCTCGGAACCGAGGGCCGACGTGTGGTCGTAGACGGCGTCGACGCGCGGCGCGACGCTGAAGACGCGTCGGAGTCGCGCGGGCGTCGCCTCGAAGGCGGCATCCGCCTCCACCTCGAACGTTCGCTCGACGCCATCGAGGCCGGTTGCGAGGACGCGCGTCCGCGGCGGAATCGGGACGTTCGCGGTCGCAGTCGGCGTGACGGCGACGGAGACGGCGAGACGTGACGGTGATGGCGGCGCGCGCTCGAACCCCAACGCGTCCGCGAAGGCGGCGCGGTGCTTCTCCAGTAGTCTGTCGGCGCGTTCGGCCACGTCGCCGACGAGTTCCGCGTGGAGGCGGAGCAGGGCGGTACCGAACTCCCCTTCGGCACTCTCCCACTCCGGGACGTACTGCGGCGCCCGCGTGAACGCCGCTTCGAGGAACTCGTCCCGGTCGCGTCCGTCGAGTATCGGGTCTGATGACACGCCTTCTCACCCCTCGACGTAGAACGGGTAGACCAGGTTTCGGCGCGCGTTGCTGCTCCGGATTCGGTAGTCGATGGAGACGAGGAGGCGGCCGGCGTCCAAGTCGGCCGCGGACGTCTCAACCCGTTCGACCTCGATCCGCGGCTCCCAGCGGGCGAGCGCCTTCTCAACGCTCGCGGATATCAGCGTGCGCGTCGTCGTGTCGACGACGGCGAAGGCGTAGTTATGGATGTCGCAGCCGAACTCCGGTCGCATCACGCGCTCGCCTTTTGCGGTGCCGAGGAGTATCCTGATCGACTGTTCGACGTCCGCTTCGCCCGTCGCGGTGGCGACCGCACTCCGGTCGTCCGTCCGCACGGGGAAGCTCCATCCCGTCCCGAGAAACGTTTTTGTCATTGTCTTGTCGTGGTTTGTTTGCTGTAGTTGTTCGCACGTCGCTCAACGATCCTCGCGGCGCCGGACTAGCCGATGAGGACCGTCGGATAGCCGAGGGCGATGGAGTTCGGCGGTCCCGTCTCCGTAATAAGGTCACCCTGTCGGGCGGCCGGAAGGCCGTTGACGAACACGGTCGCGCTCCCCATCGCCACGGGGCCACCGACGTGCGGGACGGTCCCGGTGATGAGCGGGCAGACGTGGACGTCCGCCCCCACACGCCACGCCGGCAGTCCGCCGATGAACACGTTCGGACTGCCAACGCCGGTGAGCGGCGTTCCGTGCGCCGTCTGGTCGGTCACGCGTGCTGCGGGTGGCACGTCAGCGCACCTCCGCGGTAGTCACGCGAGTCAATTTATCATCACCATCGCCCCCTTGAGTGTGAGGATGCCACCAGCCTCGACCGTGACGTTGCCGTCGCCGGAGAATTCAAGCATCGGTGCGCTCACCCGCAGCGTCGCGGCGGCGGACACCTCGACGGCGCCCGAAACGGCGTCGAGGACGACGCGGTTCGAGCCGGTCTTGTCCGTTATCGTGATCGACTCGCCTCCGGGCGTGTCGTCCAACGTCACGGCGTGCCCGCCGGTCGTCGTCAGTTCGACTGTTGCGGCCCCCTCGGCGTCGTCAAGGACGAGACGGTGCCCGCCGCCGGTCGTCAGTTCTACCCGCGATTTCCCCTCGGCGTCATCGAAGACGAGTTCGTGGCCGCTCCGAGAGCGGACAACCCGCACGTCGTTCGTCTCGCTCGCGTTGTCCTCCGGCGGTTTGTCCCGTCCGTTCCAGAGCGCACCCAGCACGTACGGGTAGTGGATGTCGCCGTCCTCGAAGGCGACGAGCACCTCGTCGTCGACTTCGGGGAGGAAGTACGTCCCCCGATCCGGCCCGGCCATCGGGACGGCGAGTCGCGCCCAGTAGCTCTCGTCGTCGGCGTCCCGCCACGGGTACGTCACCTTGACGCGTCCGAGACTCTCGGGGTCGACGTTGTCGGTGACAATGGCGGCGGCCACGCCGCGGACGACAGATCGTTCCTCCCCCTCGCCGCCGAACAGGTCTCTCGGGGTCATGCGGATCGCTCCGTCACCTCGAACGCGGTGGTATATCCCGAATTAGACACGCTATGTGTAGCACTTTGAATATAATAAACGTTTGTGAACATATCTATGTTTTTGAGTTCGATCGTCTCGCCCGCCCGGATCTCTGGGATTCCGACCGACTCGCCGCTCCCACGGACCGTCCGATTCCGAAGGCTGTTGAGCGCCGCCGCGGCCTCACGGTCGGCCTCTTCCTTCGATGCCACCGGTAGTCGAAGAACGCGGACGGCGTCGCCGCCTGCGGGGTTCTCCGCGGTGCCGACGATTTCGCGTTTATTCGCCGGGTCCCAGTGTCGGACGTGCACGGTCCCGACCTCGCCCCGGTCGGCGAACTCGGGCATGAACGCGGCGAGCGATTGCCCGTAAGCCAGCGTGACGCTTGGATCGGCATCGTACGGCGGCGATCGGAACGCGAGCGCGCCGTTTCGGGAAAACAGCTCGAACCCGTTGCGTTCGGCGAGTCGCACGAGGAATCGGTAGTCGCTCTCGCGTTCTTGGAACCGCTTTCGGTGGACCACGCCTGTCGGGTCGACGGTGACCTCCGTGAACTCGTACGCCGAGACGACGTCCTCAACGACGTCGCTGTCGGTCGTCTCGTCCCACGACCGGGACTTCGTCTCGTGCGTCATCGCGAACGACCGGTCGTAGCCGTTCACCTCGACCGCCGGCGGCCCGTCCGTCGCGAACTCCGGCCGGACAGAGCTGATCCGACCGTCGAACAGCGTCTTCAGACGGTCACCGTAACCGATGGCGACGACGAGGGTATTTCCGACAGCGATATCGTCCCAATTCATCCCTTCAAGCGCCCCCCGTTCGGGGTCGAACGGCGCGTCGAGAAGCAGCGAACACCGGTCAGCGCCATCAACCACCGTGTCGATTTCGAGCGCCGTGACCGTGCCTTCGGCCTCCGTGTACGTCTGTTCGGCGATCCGCACCTCGAACCGTGGCGCGTAGAAGCCGTCGTATCTTTCTTCGAGTTCGGCGTACTTCATCTACCCGCTCCGCGGCGGAATGACGAGTTCTGTCCCGATTTGGAGGGTCTTCGGGTCGTCGATGTCGTTGGCGTCCGCGATGCGTCGCCATTCGGTCGGGTCGCCGTACTCCTCGCCGGAGATGGCCCAGAGGGTGTCGCCCTGCACAACAGTCCGTGTCCGGGTCTGGTCGGTCGTCTCTGCTGCACCGCCCGTCTGCTCCTCGCGGCCCATCTGGAGTCCGGTGAAACTGACGCTGACGTTCGCGCGGACTGGCGTCCCGTCCGGTCGGAACATGGTGAACGACTTGTCCGCGCTCATGAGGTGGCCGACGAACCCGAACGTCCCCCAGACGAACCGACATCTCGGCGGCGCGTGTCGGTCGTCAGCCTTCGTCAAGAGCGCGTCGAGCTTGTCCGTGTACTCGGTTCGTACGTCGGTGCCAGCCTCGTACGTGTCGAACAACAGCGTCATCGAGAGCGTCTCCGGCCGTCCGCCGGCGAACTGCGGATCCGCGTTCGTCCGCCCCGCTGTGTTCTGCTGCTCGTAGTTGACGTCCGTCACCAGCTTGTACTCCGCGGGGTTGAACGTCACCGTGACGGTCCTGTCGTCGTCGACCCGTCCGCTCCGGTCCAGCACCTCGATTCGCGCCTTCGTGAGTTCCGAACTCGTCGGACGATCGTTCGCCATCAGTCAGAGCCCCCGCCGTTCGCGTTCGATGCGCAGCTTGCGTTCCAGTTGACCGTACAATCGGTCGACGAGTCGATTCACCTCGTATCTGTCTATCGAATCGAGCGGCGACGGAGCGGACGCGGAGGACGAAGGTCGGGCCGGAGGAGAACTCGGCCTTGACATCGCTTTGTTCGACGGTTGAGCGGTCGGCACCGTTGGGGTCCGCCCCTCCGACGTGTGGTCCGAGGTACCGAACGTCGGTTCGTCGATTGCGGGCGAGTCGGCGCCGGACGGCGGGGCAAACCGGTC
Organism: Halogeometricum sp. S1BR25-6; assembly: GCF_031624495.1. Classification (NCBI taxonomy): domain Archaea; kingdom Methanobacteriati; phylum Methanobacteriota; class Halobacteria; order Halobacteriales; family Haloferacaceae; genus Halogeometricum; species Halogeometricum salsisoli. The sequence continues at coordinate 299,277 of NZ_JAMQOP010000005.1, forward strand.
GCTCGACCGGCGATAGGTGAGCGAACTGCCGCGACTTGAGAACGGTACGGCGGGTACGGTCGAGGAGGCGACGGCCAACGGTGGGTCGTCCTCATCCGCCTCGGTCGACGTCCGCGAACCGAATCGGCCATGAGTGATTTCCTCGCCTCTGCGTTCGGGACGGTCACTCCGTCCGGGCGCGTCGACTCGGGTCGACGACGACCGCGCATCGGGTCGGCGGGCGCGCCCGGTCGAGAGACTCACTCGGGACCGCGTCGCGAGCGAACGTCGGGCTTCACTCGCCCGCCGAAGCGTCGACCACCGGCCCGTAGTCTGCCGGACGCGCGCGACGAGCCTCGCTCGTTCCGCGTCCAACGGATGGTCGTCCGACCGCTCCACGTTCGACTGTTCCCCGAAACGGTCGCCGTCCTCGTCCGCCGGTGGTCGGCGCGTCTCGTAGGGAACGGCTGACGTCCCCTCCTCGCGCCCGGTGGCACCGTCGAGAGGGTCGGTGCGACGAACCGGAGTCGACCGGCCGACGAGGCGCGAAGGCGAGTCGACCGCCGGCGTCGTCGACGAGCGAAGGACGCCGCAGGACCGCGCGGCGCCACGGACGGCGACGTCGGTCGACGATCCGCGGAGCGTTCCCGCGAGGTGGTCGGGACGGAGGACGGGGACCGTACCGCGTCGACCGTCGCGGCCGGTCGGAGCGTGCGACCGAGTGCGTTCGATTGATAGGCGGGACCGCGCGACGGGCGACGGGAAGCCGGCGATGGGAGTTCGAACCGGGGACCGAACCGGCATCGCCGACCGGGAAGCGAGGCCGGTCGGAGGGAGTGTACGGAAGGCGCCCCGTTGAGGTCCTTCGACGGTCTCCCTCCCGGTCCCCGTCTCTTGGACCGAGAGCGAGGACTGCGCTCGGGACTCTCCGAACGCGTCCGGCGAGGCCCTCCCCGGGAGGGGCGGGACGAGGAACGCAGGAGAACGAACGATCAGTGAAGGCGAGAGCGCCGACTCGGATCGGGAGTCGTTCCGACCGGCGTTGGATGGACTCCGAGCGCGTCCGACGGTGTTGGTCGTCGCGGGCGAACGCACCGCGCTCTCGGTTCCAACGCCGACCGGGAGAGGAACGAAGTTCGTTACGTGAGTCGAGATCGGGAACGGACTCGGTGATAACGCCCGCGGAGTCACGGCGTGCCGGACGTGAACGGCCTCGGGCCGAGCGGCGTCGTTAGCGAGTTGCCCCCGGCCATCGCGTCTTCCGGGAACGCTCGACAATTTCCCTCGTTCGACCCCGAGTCGCGCGGTCGACTCGCGGTGAACGGTCTTTCGCGAGACGACTTCGCGGCGAACCGTCTCGTAGGATGCGAGGACAAGGTAGGAGAGGTCGAGCGCGGCGAGCGGATTCGGCGCGGATCCGGGGGTGCCAACGAGACGGGGTAGAACGCCCGAGAACGGGGAGTGGACGGAGAGGATGCCCGTCCGTCTCGGAAGGGGCGTGCCGTTCGCTCGGGTCGGCGCGGGCGGCGTCGAGGCGAGCGGTATCTCGGCTCCGGCGGTGAGTGGCTTCACGATGGTACTGGGGGGGTCGCACCGGTCGCGACGTCTGCTAGGTAGACGGCGAGAGCGGGCATAATCGTTTCTCCCAGCGGGGTCACGGACATCGGACGCGTCGTCCCGTCGGGACATCGCGCTTCGACGGCGTCGGTGTCTCCGGGTCGGTTGGCGCGTCCTCGCCGGGAGTGAACCCTTCGAGACGCCGCCGGACACCGCGAACAGGCGTGATCAGCAGTCTTCTGAGCCGCCGTATCGTTTTCTTTATATTCATATCCCGAAGCGGCCCAACACCGACACGACGCTGAGGACTTTTTCGAGCCACTTCTAGAGGTGGGCTTCTGTTCGGGAGTCCCTATCGTAGGACCGAGCTGCGTCTGCTCAAAGTACGTTCGAGAGCGACAACGGTTTCATGCCACCTCCCACTCGGAACTCCCTTGTTGAATGATCTGATCGCTGGAGAGGATCGCGTCTGCACGCTTTTTGCCGATACCCGAAACCGCCATCAGTTCGTCGAGAGAGGAGATACCGCTCTCTTCGAGACGGGAGACGATTTCCTCAGCAGTCTTCGGTCCGATGTTTGTGACCTCAACCAAAGTGGCGATGGCCGCGTCCCTCTTGTCGGACGGAAGCTTTTCGCTCAGTGACAGCCGCCGCGCGATGACGACTGCGGCCGGGGCCCCTGGCATCACCGCTCGAACCTCTCGCGGACCGACTATTTTCTTCGAACGGTCGACTTTCCAGTTGTTCGGGTTCATCGCGGCATCGTCGGTTGAGGGCGCGCTCCGCTTCATCTTCATCTCGTAGGCCTCTCCGAACACCGCCGTCGGTACCTCTCGCTCGTAGGGGTTCAGATTCGGGTTACCATGTCTCCCGTAGACAAATTGGACTCGATAGCTCACGACCTTGTTCTCTTGGTCGACGGCTTTTTTGATATCACTCTCGAACGCTCGCTCCATCTCTCCGTTGCTTCGGTTCGGGAATGGAGTTAGATTGCGACTGTCGTTAGGCCCGTGAAGTTGATCGCTGAGGAGGTGAGCCTGCACGTAGAATCCTGGCCTGACGGCTTTCACTTTCGTGTATAGCTTGGAACGGTCCCCTCCCGGACTCCTCGGATTCAATCCGCCAGAATTCGTTGAGAGCGGTTGCGCGACCATCACCTTCCCGATCTGATCAGAGGTGGACGTGACCGACTGCGTGACCTGTACTGGGATCTGTGTCGGCGGCCGAGCGTCGCTCTTTCCTCTGTACTTGATGCGCTTCATCAGGTTGTGAATCTGCCTGTAAGCGCGGCTGATGACGCGTCCGCCGCGCTTAGTTATTGGCTGGCCCCGCCGGTCGCCCGACTTCCGTAGACGGGTCCGCTGTTTATTGATGAGCGAAGCGAGGGTCCGTATCTGGGAGAGGGCGCCGCTGTTTTTCCCGTACTCGTCGTCGCTCAACATGCTCTCGGCCTTTAGAATCGATATCTCTCTCTCCGCCTCCTCAACCCACTGAACGAGCGGCGTTCGGTCGGATCTGACGACAAGTTCCGAATCGATCCCGTCGCCCTCGAAGAGCAGTGTGTGCTTTTGATCTCTCACTTCGATAGGTTCCCGAAGCATCCACCACGACTCACGGTCCGTAGATGTCGTAGCTTCGTCTTCGTCACTCTCACTGTCTATACCGAGTCCACTAAGGATGGACTCCATGCCCCGCATTGCCCGGTCGATGAGCCAGTCGATGGCCTCATCGATGACCGCACGAACCGTTCCGACGATCTCGACTATCTTCTCGCCGAGGTCACCGATGCCGAGTTGCTTGGCGAGGAACCCGATGGCGACCGGGATGGCCTTGGCCAGCCCCTCTTCGAGTATTTTCGCCCCCGACTCGAGGTCGCCGCGCGCGACGCTGCCGACGGTGCTGACGTAGTCGTGGACGATGGCGAGGATGTCACGGGCGTACTCTATCGCCGAACTGATGGCGTTGAACACGGCTCTGAAACTGTTGATGATCGCTGTGACGCCGGTGGGGTCGACCAAGCTCAGGAGCCAGGTGGCGGCGCGTTCGACGACGCGCTCCATGATCCACTCTTCGGCCATCTCAAGGACGGAGTCCCAGAGGCCGCTGATCTGTCCCTCGATGTACTCCCAGATGGCGGCGACCCCACGTTCCTGAACGTCCTTCACGAAGTTCCAGATACCGGTCAGCCGATCGATAGCACCGCGGATACGCTCGACGTTCTCCTCGCCGATGCGCTCACCGAGCTTCTCCCAGAGCTTCTCGACGCTGACACCGAGGATGTCGAGCGCGAACGAGAGGACGGACTCCAGCGAAGAGAGGTCCGGCGGTTCGAGGCCGGCATCCCGGAGGCCACGGAAGAGCCACTCGACGAGGCCGCCGCCGAGGTGCGTGAGGGCGTTATCGAAGAAGTTCGAGAAGCCCAGTTTGACGGCTTCGAGCATGTTCGAGAGGAACGCCACCGGGTCGCGCTTGACATCGTCGATGGCTTGCATCACCCGGGCGACGATACCCTGGATCAGGTCGACGGGGAAGTCCATCGCGGCGAGCACGAGGAAGAAAACCTCCCGGAGGACGACGTTGACGAACCCGAGCAGCCGGGAGACGGGTTCTCCGAACCGCGCGACCATCGCCAGCACGGTGTCGAACGGCTCGGCCAGCGCTTCGATGGTGATACTGTCCCAGATCTCTGCGAAGAGGCCGCGAATGAGCTCCCAGCTGATGCCGAGGCGTTCGACCGCGCCTTCGATACGTGCGCCCGCCTCGGCGAGGACCCCCGACTCCGCCAGTTGCTGGTGGATTGCGTGTCCGCCCGGGAGCAGCGTGATGAACCCCCTGACGAGGTTCGCTGCTGTCCGCGGTACCTCCTCACTGGTGAACGGGTTCCGCCCGATGATAACCGTAAGGAGGTCGAAGCCGGGGAGTTCCGAGTCGACGTGTTCGCTCAGCCAACCGAGGAGGGCGTCCTTGACGCGCGCGAACACCTCCTCGGCCACCGTCCAGGCGAACGACCCTACGTCGGCGACGAATTCCAACACCTGCGTCGCCAGCGAGCGGAGGTTAGTCGCCAGATTCAGCAAGTTCTCGGGCTGAATCGCTTTCCACGCCTCCGTGAACAGGTCACCCAACCGATCGATGAGCCCCGTGAACGTCTCTATCTGCGTCGTCAGCCACTTCGCCGTCTCCTCAACGGTCCCCTGCTCGCGCATCCGTTCGAGGTGTTCCTCTTTATCGATGAACAGCAGGAAGTCCTCAAGTATCTCCGTCGGGGTCGCCTCAACCTCCTCGTCGCGGAGCGGATCGTAACCGAGGACCTTCTTCACGAGCGGCCACAGACCGTTCTCCGTCAGGAACCCCTCGGCGACGCCGATAGCCGCCTCCTTGACCAACTCGACAATCCGGTCGACGGTCGACCAGAAGAATTCTTTCACTTCCCCGTACAGGGGTGTGAATTTCTCTTCGATGATGTCGAACGTGTCGAATACGTCTAGGAGACCGATTTCGTCGGCCGCCGCCTTCAGCGTGTCCCAGACGCGCTTCAGCGTGATGTCCGGGGCGTTCTTGCGTATCCACTCGAACGCCTCCTGCACTACCTCGTATTCCTTCAATGCGTCGTAGACGTCGGCGCCGAACGGCAGCAGTTCGACGAACCCTTGAAACAGATTCTCCGCATTGAACACCACGTCGGAGTCCGACACTGGGTTGTACCCGACAAGCACGGTCACTAGGGTGAAACCGGGGATGCGCCTCGCTATCTTCTTCGCATCGATTCCTGGTAGATCGTCAAGGCTGAACCGCTGCACCTGTGGGACAGTCGCGGGTGCTTCGTCCTGTTGGACGACGTGCGTCGCCTCGTGCGCCATCAGACCGAGGTCGTACGTCGACTCACCCCTCCCGAGGAAGATGTGGTTCCGATGCGTGAACGCCCGCGCGTGGAGGCTCCGCACCGCCGTCGCGGCCGTCGTGTCGGTGTGGACTCGCACGCCGCTTAGGTCCGCCCCAAGCCGCGGTTCGACGCGGCGTCGAACGCTCTCCGGGACGGGAGCGCCGCCGCCCGGACGGCGAACCGCCGCGACCGTCTCGGGTGGGACATCCTCCTTCTCACCCCATGGACCGCTCCGCCGCGTCTGCAGGAGTTCATCCTCCTCCTCGTCCGTTTCGACAATCGCTCGACGGGCCGCTTCACTCCACCCGTCCGCGGGGAGCGTCGAAATCACGGGCGCGGGAGCGTTCGTCGTTACCGCGCGCGCGACAGCGTCCGCCTCGCGTTCGTATCGACCGGCCGGTTGCCCGACCCGGAGCTTCGGGAAGACGCCGTGCGCCGCCGGTCCGCCGGTCGGCGACGACGGTGACGGCGGCACCGGTGGTGCCTCAGGCGCCGGAAGGGTGGCCGTCATCTGCACTGTCGTATTCGGCATCTCATCTCGTTTGATCGATTCCTCGGACTCCCGATCGTCCCGTGGCTCCGACGCTCGATTTCCTGCGTTCTCGCTCTTCGACCGCGACTCGGTCGAGTGCGACGCCGGGGACGTCTGTGACGTCGAAGCCGCGCACGACGGAGACGACATTGCGGCCAGACCCGCGGGGCCACTGCCTTTCCGACGGAGCGCTTGGACAGCCCGGTTACCCGCCGTCTGCTGGAGTTGAACGATGGACGCGGCGTGGATTCCGCCGTCGACGGCGTCGCCGCGACGCGTCGCGGCAGACCGCTCCTCACTTCGTGCGTTCGGGTTCGTCCGTCCGCTCCGTCGGGTCCGTGCCGCTTCGTCCGACGTGCCGCGGGTTCGTTCGGTTCTCATGGTCTCACGTCGGATCCTCCCAGTAGTTGCCGAACGCTTCGGGGGAGACCAGCGTCCCAGTCTTCTGTAACTCGCGTTTCACCGCTTTGACGACGTGCGCCATCCGCACGCTTTCGCCCGCGTCGGCGGCCATGAACGCGGCGGTCAGCGCGGCGTTCTTCACGTTGCCGCCGGTCAGTTCCAGCGTCGAGAGGAACTCGAAGTCGAGTTCCTCGACCGGCGTCTCCGGGGGAAACACACTGCGCCATATCCCCTCGCGCGCCGCCCGAGTCGGGCGGGGGAACTCCACGCACAGGTGGATACGGCGGGTGAACGCCTCGTCGATGTTACGCTTGAAGTTCGTCGTGAGGACGACGACGCCGTCGTACGCCTCGACGCGCTGGAGAAGATAGTTCACCTCGACGTTCGCGTAGCGGTCGTGCGCGTCCCGAACCTCCGAGCGCTTGCCGAACAGCGCGTCGGCCTCGTCGAACAGCAACACAGCGTCGCCCTTCCCCGCTTCGTCGAAGACGCGACCGAGGTTCTTCTCCGTCTCGCCGACGTACTTGCTCACGACCGAGGAGAGATCAACGCGGTAGAGGTCGAGTCCCGCCTCTCGGGCGACGATGCTCGCCGCCATCGTCTTGCCGGTTCCTGAGGGGCCGCTGAAGAGCGCGATGAGCCCGGTACCGGCGGCGTAGCGCTCGGCGAACCCCCAGTCGTCGTAGACGGTTCCACGATGGGCGACGTGGGCGGCCACTTCGCGGAGTTGCACCATCTGTTCGGGCGGGAGGACGATGTCTTCCCACGCGTACGGCTGCGGGACTGCCTGCGCGAGGTCGGTCAGCGACCCGCCCGCCTGGTGTCGACAGGCGTCGTACAGTGCCGCGACGCTCGGCTCCTCTCCGTCCGTCGTCTGACGAGCGGTCTCGACGGCGTCGCGAATCGCACCGGATGTGAGCCGGAATTTCGACGCCAGCGCGTCCGCCTCGTCGTCGCCGACGCCGGTCGACGCGAGCGCCGCCCGCCAGAGTCGTCGCCGAGCCTCAGTGCCGGGGACCGACAGCGCCAGCGCCGTGAAGACGTGCGTCGACGGTGGCGTCTGTGGCTGCCATTCGGTTCCACCCGAGAGCACGACCGGGCCGGGGAACTCGTCCACCGCCCCGGCGAGGCGTTCCCGCTCGTCGTGCGACAGTGAGTCGAAGTTTCGCACCGAGAGAGCGGCCCCCCGAAGCAGCCCTTCACGCCCGACGCGGGCGAGCGTCGTCGAGAGTCCGAGCGGCGCGTCGGTTAGCTGCGAGGCATCGATGGCGAGCAACGCCGCGTCGCGGGCACGACTGCGACTCACCGCGGCCGCCACCGCATGCCGACCGGACCCGCGCGGGCCCCAAGCGTACGCCATCGGCGGACGGGATTCCCCCCTCGTCCGCGAATCGGGGTCGGGCAGCGGGTTCGAGTTCCGCACGCGGTGGTCGGACTCCGCGTCGAGAAGTCGGTCCAGTGCGGTCCGCGCGCATGTCGAAAGTCCGAGCGTCCGCGTGAGGTCTGAGCCGTCAGCGGAGACGTCATCGGCGACGACGAGTTCGGCGACGCCGTCGAGTTCCGGGTCGACGTCGTCAGCACCGAGGAGGTACTCTGCGATTCGCTCGTCGACGGTCACCGGGCGGGAGCGGAGCGGTCGCTCGTCGCTCTCGCGGAGTCGAAGCAGGTTGTGGCGCCGGAGCGGACCGCCACGGGCGAACAGCCGCCGGAGGACTGCCGACTCGTCGCCGTCTCGGGCGAGGACAGTGCAGACGAGGCCGATAGTCGGCCGCTTCGCCGTCACGTCGTCGTGCAGGTACGAGTACAGCGTCTCGTAGCGTGCGTCGTGCGTCGGGGCGAATGCGAGTAACAGCGCGTCCACGTCCGCTGCGGAGAGGTCGAACTGGTCCGCCAAGTGGGCAAGGCGAAGGTCTGTCCCGGCCGCGAGCGTACGGCGCACCCTCGCTGCGACGATATCTGCCCGCTCGTCGACGGTCACTAGGAGGTCCGGATTCGGCGGTGGACGTTCGCCCGTCCCCGCTCCGTTCGCTTCGTCGGACCGGACGCGACCCGCGACATCGGCAGGAAATAGCACGTCGACTGTCTCATCGGAGACGTACAGCCCGCGTAACTCGTCCACGACGCCGTCTCCAGCCGCCCACCACGTTTCTAGGTGGTATCGGAGGAGGATATCGAGTCGTTCCAGCGCGTCGCGGATGTGGTCGGTGCTGTCGACGTACGGTTCCACCGCGAGAGAGGAATCCGTCCATCTGTCGGTCACGCTCGCCACCCCAGAACGTCGGGAAGATCGACAGCGGACGGATGTCCGCTGGTAGCTGCATCTAAACCGCCCGAAACGCCACGGTTCCGCGTCCGCTCTCCGGCATCGACGCTATCGGCGAGGCGTCCGAGATGGGGGAGAGTGATGGCGGTCATCGACGGTCACGTCGGCGGGAGCCCCTCGACTTTGCTGACTCCCTCGTGGGCGAGTTCGAGCGTCTCAAGCGCGACGGCGGACTGCTCGGCGCTGAACTCTGGTCCGGTCCACTTGACGGGGTAGGCCGAGGCGAACGACCATCCCCACACGCGGTCGTCGGGGCCAGGGGCGTCCTGCAGGTAGACGTCGACTCGCTTGCGGGTGACACTGCCGTTGGCGACGGCCCAAATCCAGCTCCAGAAGCCGACGTAGTCCGTCAGCCCCCGCTTGAGGACGAGGTTCTGGTGGCCGATGCGCGTCGGAAGCTTGTGGCTGAACCCGTTCTGTCCGCCCTCCTCCACCTCCTGCGGTTGCATCTCCATCGACAGCCCGCTCACGCCAGAGAACCCGCCGGCGACGACGGAGTCTATCTCGACGACGAACCGGTGACCGAGGTACGGGTCGGACCGCTCTTCGGTCGTCACTAGAGATCACCGAGATCCAGCAGGTTGGTCGTCCCGTTCGTCGCACCGTCGAAGGCGGCACCACCACCGCTCCCCGGCTCGACGTTCATCCGCTCGTTGATGCGGCTTATCTCCTCACACCAGCGACGGCGCTCCCAGTGCGGCAGGTTGAGTACGTCGTCGTGCGACCAGTTGAAATGGTACGCGACGAACGAAACCTCCTCGTACAACTGGTCGAGCGGATAGCGCGTCACGGTCGCGAGTTTCCCGAGGGCGAGGTGACGGCAGTGGTGTCGCCGGAGTCGTCACCCTCGTCGGAATCGCCGGCGGCACTGGACCTTCCCGCCGACTCAGCGGGGGCGAGTTCGTCGTCCGCCCCCACGTCGAACGACCCGTCTGCGGCCGCCGCGGTCGGGTGCAGTTCCACCTCGTGCTCTTCGCCGCATGCCGGGCAGACGGCGTCAACGACATCCGCCCCGCGGCTGTTCACCCTAACGTAGAGGTCCTGTAGGTAGCCCAAGTCGGTCACGAACAGGTTCTCTACGACGCTCGGCGAGACGTCGTCGAGGCTGCCGAGTTGCGTGACGACGCGTGAGATGAGGATGACAGTCAGGTACGACTCGTTCGAGCGGACGCGCGGGTCCTTCAGCGGGAGAATCTCGTCGGCGGCCGTGGCGAGGCGCATCACACCGTCGCGGTGGAGCGTCCCCTCGTCGTCGACGTAGCCACTCGGGAGCGTGAACTCGAACTCGGTCTGGAGCATCCCACTCATGCGGTCCGCTCCATGCCCTCGTGGACGAGTTCGAGCGATTCGATGGCGACGTTGTTCTCGGTCGCGTTCATGTCGGGGGCGTCGTACTGGCGCGGCCACGCGTTCGTGAACTCATAGCGCGGGCCGGGGTTGCCCTCCTCGTCGAGGACGATGAGGGCGACGTTGCGCCGAGCGTCGTCGACCTGTCCGTTCGTGACGGCCTGCCGCCACTCGAACAGTTCGGTCGATTCAGTGATGCCGGTCTGCAGCGTGAGGTTGCCGTACGCGGTGCGACCCGCGAGCTTTCTGTTTGTGGCGGGTTCGTCGCCGTTGCGGTACTCAACTAACTCCGTCTGCACTTCGGGGACGGTCGCCTGGCTGAATCCGGCCTGCGTGATGCCGTCTATCTCGAGGAGGAAGCGGAAGTTTCGGAATGGTCCGTGTCTGTCTGGCATGGGTGATTATTTCGTGTTCGTGGTTGGTGTATTCGTCGTGCGGTCGGGGGTGGTTGCCGGGTGTGATGACCGGCAACCGGATCAGTTGGGGAACATCGTCAGTTCGCGGCATCCCCCGTCCACTGCGCGATTCTGATGATGACGAACTCGGCGGGTTTCACCGGCGCGACGCCGACGAGGATCTTTAATCGCCCGTTGTCGATATCGTCCTGTGTCATCGTCGTCCGGTCACACTTGACGAAGAACGCCTCCTCGGGCGTCGCCCCCTGCAACGCGCCATCACGCCACGTGGTGGTGAGGAAGCCGCTGATACTCTGCCTGACGCGCGCCCAGAGCGGTTCGTCGTTCGGTTCGAAAACGACGTGCTGGGTGCCCTCGTCGAGCGACTCCTCGATGTAGAGCATCAGCCGACGCACGTTGACGTAACGGTCGGCGGCGTCGCTCGACGTGGTCCGGGCGCCCCAGACGCGCACACCGCGCCCCGGGAAGCTCCGAATGCAGTTGACGCCCTTCGGATTGAGGACGTCCTGGTCGCCCTTCGAGACGTTCTTCTGGAGGCCGATGGCGCCGCGAACCACCTCGTTTGCGGGCGCTTTGTGGACACCGCGTTCCGCGTCGGTTCGGGCGTAGACGCCCGTAATGTGCCCGCCCGGCGGGACAAGTTTCTCCGCATTCGTCGCAGGGTCGGCCACTCGAATCCACGGATAGTAGAACGCCGCGTTACCGGAGTCGACGGGCGGTCGGAGCTTTGACGGGCGGTCGGCTCGTTCCGGCGCTTGGAGGACCGCGAAGCGGTCGCCCATCCGCTCGCAATGGTCGACGAGTTCGTTCGTGAGGTTCGCGACCGTCACCTCGTCTGGTGCGCAGACGATAGCGATGTCGTCCACCTCCTCGAACGCTGCGAGTCCGGTACGCTCGCCCGCTGTCGTTCGCCCCGCGTAGTCGGACAACTGCGCCGACCCACCGGATCCACCGTCGAGCCGAGAGACCGCGGGCGACCCGGGCGCCCCGGTCGCCGGGCGGCCCTCGCCCAGTCGCCGAACCGTGACGAGGTTCGAGGTGCCGTTGACGACCTTCTCGTAGTAGTTCCCGTCGGCCTCGTTCACGGAGAGACCGTCGAACACCTCCTCGACCGATGGATCGGGGACGGCGTCGTGTTCGGGGTTGGCGCCGTGGTCGAACGCTGCCTCGGCGTCGGCGTCGCTCCAGTATCGGACGGTGAGGCGGAACGGCGCATCGTCGGAACCGGGTTGTGCACCCAACGCGTCGCTGACGACGAGGGCAACGTTGTTCCCCCAGGGTCCGGGGCCGACGGCGGTCGCTTCGAGGACCGGCGCGTCCGACTCGGTCGATGTCGGTCCGGACGACCTCTCCTCTTCGTCGGCGAGGTTCCCGACAACACGGACCGCGACCAGTCCGTCCGCGGCGGACGTGACGACCGTCGCTCGCTTGGGTTCGTCGTCGTTCGGGGCGAACCGTACCGAGAGGTCGAGGGCGTCGCCCGGCGCGAGCGTCGTCGTTCCCTCCTCGCCGAGGTCAACCGCCGCGGCAAACTCGTCGGTTCCGGTGTCCCCGCCGGCGACGACTTCGACATCTTCCTCGGCAACGGTGACCGCCTCCTCGCCCGTATTCGTAAGAGTGAGCGCCGCCGTCGCCGTCTCTCCGCCGGACACCGAACCGAAGTCGACGCGCCACGGGGACGCGTTGAGGACGCCGTCGCGGGCGCTCCCTTCGAGGCGGACTTCCAGGGGCGTCTCGCCGGCATCCACCTCCAGTGTCGCGTTCTTCTCGCCCGCGCTCTCCGGTTCGAACGTGACCGTGAGCTCGACGGAGTCACCCGGCGCGAGTGTCGTCTCTCCGTCGGATTCGGACGTGACGACGAATTCTTCGTCCTCGGTGTCGGCACCGCCCGAGACGGTCAGGTCGTCGGCGCTGACGACGAGGTCGGTCCTGCCGATGTTCCGCACCGAGAGCGTCTTCGTCGCCGTCTCGCCGACCGCGACGAGTCCTAGTCCGAGTCGGGCGGATCCGCCGAGCATTCCCGGCATAGGATCCCCGGCCGCATTGAGGACCGTCTTCGCCTCTTTCGCATCTTTTGTCACTACCCGACCGACGTAACACCGCTTCCCGCCGTTCCTGAAGAAACCTTCCACGGCGTAGGCGAAGTACTTCGTCTGGAGAGCCCCGCTCTTTCGGTAAAGGTCGAACCCGCCGTACGTCCGCTCAAAGTTTGCGAAGCTGTCGAGCAGCCGCGGCTCCGTCGGACCTCGCTCCGTCTCTCCCAAGAAACCGGCCGTACTCGTACTCACGCCCTCAATTGGTCGCGAGCCGATCTGTACCTCTTCGACGTAGACGCCCGGAGCGAGATACTCGGGCATCTACGACACGCTCCCCGCCGGGTCGGCGTACATACCACTGAGATGATTGAATCCGATATAACATTATCTATTAATCATGTTTGACTAGCGAGAGCGAGACCGACACTGTTTCGCCCTCCGTCACCGTGACTTCGGTCGACTCCGAGACGAGGTCCAGTGTCGGGTGCGTCGCCATCACCGTCAGCGGGTCACCCGCCGGGACGACGACGCGCCGACCGTCCCGTTCGACGACGTCGCGGGCGTCGAGCGGAGGAAGTCCGACGACGAACTCGCCGCGGTCGTCAGTTCGACCAGTCGTATCGAGTCCCGAAAGCGTGATCGTCGCGTCGGCGACCGGTTCCGTCGCCGCCGTGAGTACCCGCCCTCGGACGAGTGTCGCCCATGCGGGGAACCGGTAGGCCGGCGCCGGCGTTAGCGGAACCTCGATGACGGGTGAGAGCGGTTCGAGATCAGCGAGCGTGACCGCCACCTCGGTGGGGAGGAACCGATCCTCACTCGTCACGATGACGGTCCGGGGGTCTTTCGTCTCGTCGAGATCGAAAAAGAGGAAGTGACCGCTCGGCGATGGAACCGGTCTCGCAGCACCCGACAATCGGACCGTCAGTTGGTCGCGGAGGCACGTCCCGGCGAACGCATCGACGGGGCGGACCGCCAGCGAGAGTCGCGCGGTCGAGGTGCCGAGCCGCTCACCGAGACGGTCACTCGCCGGCATCAGTCCCTCCCATGAGGTGGTCGTCCACCCGGCGTTCGACGACGCGCGGCGTCGGGGACGGCGCCTCGGTCGAGACGAACACCGGACCGACGACGCAGACGAGCGAGGGTTGGTAGGGGACGTCGGTGAACGTGTTCCAAACCTCGAACGCGTCGTCGGCTGACTGTGAGTCGACGACGATGCGGAGTTCGCGGTCCTCTGAGAGGGATCCCAACAGGTCAGATCCCGAGACGACCGGATTGTCGGCGAATACCTGTATCGTCCGGCCGAGGACGCGGTGCTGTTCGAGCGACTGTGCCGTCTCGTCTGTTCCGCCATCACTCGAATGGGCGGTCACCAAGTAGTGCAGGTCAAGAGGGACCGACCCCGGGTCCGGCGGTCCGTCGCCGAGGCGATCGCGGTTCCGGAGGTAGGGGTTCACCGCGGTCCGGTAGAGAAACAGTGTGAGTCGAGGGGCGCCGTTCGCTCTGGTCGCGCCGGGCGAGGAGAGGGCGACGTCGTCCGCGTCGAGCAAATCGCGCATCCGACCGCGGAGCAACTTGACGACTGTCTCGCTGGCGTCCGCGACCGCTGTGTACCCCCCCATTGCTACCGACTCCTGCCGGGTGTCGCTTCTGCTCGACTGTTCATACCTTCCCACTTCGCGGGAGGCAAATATAAGCGTAGCCCGACTACGAGACGCGGAGGTTCCGAAGGACTCTGTGGCTCGGGGGGAGACGAAACCGTCCCCGGTTCCGACGCGAAGCGCAGCAGATTCTCTCTCACTGAGTGTGGCGCTCCACCGACCGAGTAGTCGTACAGAATAGATACGGATTACAGAATTATACCTGTAATTGTAAGTATATTTATCTAAGCTATAATACCTTTCCCTAACGTGATTCCACTGTGAGAAGAGGTCACACGACCGTGTCTAACTCGTTTCCGGGTTGAACCGAAGCGGAGAACCGAAGTAGATGCGTACATTCCGCCGCAGCCAGTTCTATCTGCCAAGAAAGTAAATCAAAACAGACCTATTATATTCAAATATGAATATTTTGCGGTCAGTTTGTCAAATCCAGCCCTCAAAAATAGAATTTAGATGAAATAGTTCGACTATTTGAGATCAAAGATTAAAACATAGAAACTAATAGGTATTCTGGAGGATTCTAGGAGTGGCCGGAGAACCTCCCGGACGACGTCTCTTCGAAAGCGACGATCACGGTGGAAAAAACAATAACAATCAGTACGACTACTGGTTAGGGGAGAGCGGGCGGAAGAATGCTTTCTAAGTACAAAGACCGGTCGATTCGGAGAATTAGTTCTCGCTTGTCGGTAAAGTGGATGAACGGTGGTTTACTGGAAACGGTGGTGTAGTGACTATGAATCCGGTTTCCCTAACTCACTGAATATGAGTAGAAGTTGTTCCACTTACAATGGGTTATTAACCAACGAGTGACAACACACCGTTTTCCGTTGGTTAACCAGAGGCGTCTGACAGGTGTCAGACCCCACTATTTCCACTAATAGGCTTACACGATGAGAACTAGCGGGTCTATCTAGCCACCCACCCCCCATAATTTCCAGTAAAGCTAGCGACGAAGGTCTCCTGAACTCTCTTGCTACTTTCTTTTCACGAGAAACAACCGCAATAGTAATATTCTATAGGTCTCTTACGGACTAACTCAAGCGTTGATAACATAAACTTTCCACTAGTTTAGAATTCTTCTCCAGCAGATGGTTCTCTTTCGTGGTGCTTTACTGGAAATAATGGGGAGGGGGTGTTCTGGTCTCCCCCTCAACTGCGTCCCTCTATTGTCTGCTGGTTTGCGTTCTAATGGAGTATACTGGAAATAGTGGGGTCCCTCAAGTATATAAAGAACCATTTACTGGAAATACTGGAACCCTGTGGTTCTTCCTCTCGTGACTGATTACATAGAGTCTCTGTAAGTTACCGGAAACAATGGGGTGGGTTGGCCATCCACGACTTACTGGTTTCACTGGAAATGATGGTTTCATCCGGACGACACGTTGTACAAACGTCGGAACACACTCAAAGTAGAATACGTCCCAGATAACATCGTTGGACGAGACAACAAGATTGAGGAGTACGAAGCGGCTCTGCAGCCAATTATTAACGGTGAATATCCCGACAGCTACACCAGTTTGGTCGCGACTTATCTACCAACGCTACAAAAAACTCTGTGAGTTCCAAGGGCGGGATCCGCGTACCACTCGGCGGATACGTAGCTTCCTGTCTGATTTCGAGATCCTCAATCTGACCCTCTCGCATATGGAACACCGTGGCCAGGACGGTGGAACGTACCGTGAACACCAACTCAACCGCGACATCGCGACCGTCGTTAACGCGCTACAGACGATTATCAGCGAATTCGGCGCCTACCAGAGTATCCTTGAGTATCTTCCCGACTCCGGCGAAGAGTTTGCCCCTATATAGTGTAGAATTTGCCTTATCCATCGCCAATTTTTCATATACGATTCTAATTTATTGTTGGCCGGTCTGGCACAGGACGACACCAAGAACACAGCCGGTTCAATTGGGAGTGAATCATCTACTAAGCACTATTATGGTGTCCGTGGCGTAGAATTTGCTATCAAATTTCAGAGCGTATCTCAGTCGAGTTTGACTGGTGAACAGAACGGAGTCCTACGGACACGACTTCGCTCTCGTCGGAGTGTTTATTAGCTCTGATGGAAATCGTGTGACATGCCTTGTAGTGACGACGCGGTTCGCCGACTGATAGATACATCCGACTCCAGAGTAACGCTCGGAGGGGCGATACGATGAAAGCTATCGCTGTCGAACGAGGGAGCTCTCAACCGACGCTTCTCGACGTTTCTGAACCGATTCCCGACGCGGGAGAGGCTCTTCTCCGGACGCTCCGCGTCGGCATCGACGGCACTGATCGCGAGGTCATCCAAGGCAATCACGGGGGCTACCCGGTGGACGACGACTATCAGATTCTCGGTCACGAGGCCGTTGCTGCCGTCGAGGATCCGAACGGGACTGATTTGAAAGCGGGTCAGCTCGTCGTACCGACAGTTCGCCGTCCATCCGTCGAAACGGACGTCGACGGAGGCGAATACTTCGAGCGTGGTGAACCCGATATGGCGCCCGACGGCGCGTACGTCGAACGCGGTATCGTCGGCGCGCACGGCTATATGTCGGAGTTCTTTGTGAGTTCACCCGAGTTCCTCGTTCCCGTTCCCGATTCGTACGCAGAATACGGGTTCCTCGTCGAACCGATATCGAACTCCGAGAAGGCGTTCGAGCACGCGTTCGCCGCCCGATCAGCGTTCGAATGGACGCCCGAGAGCGCCCTCGTCCTCGGAAACGGACCGCTCGGACTGCTCACGCTCGCTATGCTGGAGACGGATACCTCGCCGTTCGAACGGAACTACTGTCTCGGCCGGCGGGACAGGCCCGACCCCTCTATCGACATCATTGAGCGACTCGGCGGTACCTACGTTGATTCCCGTGAAACGCCCGTCGACAGGGTGGCCGAGGCGTTCGAACCGATGGACTTCGTCTACGAGGCGACGGGATATGCGAAGCACGCCTTCCAGACCGTCGACGCCCTCGCACCAAACGGCGTCGGTGCCCTCCTCGGCATCCCGAACGACTGGGCGTTCGAGGTAGATGGCGGGCGGCTCCACCGCGAACTCGTCTTGGAAAACAAGGCGCTGTTCGGGAGCGTCAACTCGAACATCGGACAATACGAGGCCGCGAGGGAGCGACTCTCCGAGTTCCCCGACTGGTTCCTCGACGCGTTCGTCACCGGCGTTTACGCACCCCAGGAGGTGGAGTCAGCGTTCGAGACGGGTGAGGATGTAATAAAGACGGTCGTCGAGTTCGACACCCCGTGACCGTTCGCGAGGTGGTGCGCGAAAGAGACGAGGAGAGCTACTTCAAGGCGTTCTACTTCCTCTACTTCGCCGCCTGGAGCGGGTTCGTCGTGTTCCGAAACGCCTACTTCGAGGATATTGGCATGACCGGTGCCGAGATGGGGACTATTGGGTTTCTGCTCCGCACGGCGGGCATTCTTGCGCTTCCCGCGTGGGGGCTGCTCGGTGACCGATACGGCGCACAGAAGACGATTCTGCTCGCCAGCGTCGTCACTTCGGGTGTACTCGGAGCGGTCTATCCGAGTGCTGCGTCGGTGTTCCCCCTCCTCGCTCTCGTCTCCGTCGCGTTCGCTGCGTTCCGTGCACCGGTCAAGCCCGTCGCCAACGCGATGGTGCTCTCGACAGGTGTGCCGTACGGGACCGTCCGCGCTTACGGGAGCGTCGCGTTCGGCGTCGCTGCCCTCGGGTTCGGTCTCATCAGTTCGCATGTCGGTACTGCCGCTGTCTTCTACGGTTTCGGCGTCGGGATGGCCGTCCTCGCTGTCATCCTCCTGCGCATCCCCGTCGAGAATCGCCCGCCGACGGAGAGCGTCGGTCTCCGCGCCATCTCCCTTGTGCGGAACCGGAACTTCGCCGCGTTGTTGGTCGCTGCCTTCCTTATGGGCGCAATGTTCCCGGCGGGGAGCGCGTATCTCTCTGTCCTCGTGCGGAGCCTCGGCGGAAGCGACGCAATAACCGGCCTCTCCGTTGCCGCGAAGACGGCCGGGGAGGCCGTCGTCTTCCTTTACGCCGCGCGCTTTGCGACGACGTACCGCCGCCTGCTCGTCGTCGGAGCGGGGTGTCACGTCCTCACGTTCGCGTTCTACGCCACTGCACCTCCGCCGACGTTCGTTGTCGCCGCCCAACTGCTCCTCGGCGTCGGCTACGCCGCGTTCATGCTCGCGGCGGTGAATCTCGCGGCCGAGCTTGCTCCCCTCTCACTCGGGTCGACGGCGCAGACGTTCCTCACTGGATTCGGCTTCGTCGCCGGGTCCGCACTGGGCGAACTCGCTTCAGGCCACCTGCTGGATCTCGTCGGTGTCCAATCGATGTACCAGTACGTCGCCGTCGTCGGCGTGGTCGTCGTCGCGGTGACCGGACTGCTTGACGGGTCACTCGGTGCCGACGGACTGATCCCGACGGACAGTTGAACCACCTGTCCCTCACGGTTGTTTTGCTGGTTTCCAACAACTGATAGACGTTGCGCGGTACCGTACGACCGACAACGATGGACTCACTCTCCGTCGCCATCGTCGGGGCCGGCAACCGCGGCGCGGCGCATATCGAAACTGTGTACAGTCAGACCGACAGCGCGGACGTCGCCACTGTCGTTGACATCGACGAGGAACGAGCCTCGGCGTTCGCGGATCGTTACGGCGTCCCAACGACGCACACGGACTACCGAGACGCCCTCGACGACGACTCCCTTGACATCGTCGACATCTGTGTCCACAACAACCTCCACGCCCCTATCGCCGTCGACGCTCTTGACGCCGGCAAGCACGTCTACAGCGAGAAACCGATGGCCGGAAGCTACGCCGACGCCGAGGCGATGTACGAAGCAGCCGAGCGCAACGACCGGGAACTCGCAGTCCAGAACGTCTATCTCTACGCCGCTGAGACCCGGGCGGCGAAACGCCTTATCGACGACGGCCGCCTCGGGTCGCTGTACTACGGCCACGCGGCCTACAAGCGCGTCCGCGGCCGACCGTACATCAACGGCTACGGCACCGCATCGTTCCAACAGGAGGCAACCGCCGGCGGTGGCCCCGTCTACGACCTCGGGACGTACCCCATCGGTCAACTACTCTACCTCCTCGGCAACCCAGACGTCGAACGGGTGAGCGGCGCGACATTCGACGGAACGGACGAACTCTTCTCGGAGGAACACGTCGGTGACAACCTCGACCGATACGAGAGCCGTCTCTCCGAAGGCGATCCGATGGAGGACGTGGGATTCGGCTTCGTTCGCCTCGCGGACGGCAAGATTCTCACCGTGGAGGCGGCGTGGGGGATGTTCGCCGATGACTCCGATACCAGCGCCGTCGTCGGCGCAACGGGCGGCATCGAACTCGACCCGTTTGAGTTCCGCACAACGATGGCCGACACGGAACTGTCGGCGACAGTCGAAGTCGACGACTTCGCTCGCCGTGAGCGTCGGTTCGCTGCGGACGACCCCGCGCAGAACGCCGACCTTTGGGACAACGACCTCTACCAGTGGATCCGCGGAATCCAAGAGGATGACTCGGCGATTCCCACTGCCGAAATCGCGCTGAACTCGATGCTCGTGATGGAAGGCATCTACTTATCGAACGAATTCGGTCGAGAAGTTACCGCCGAAGAGGTGAAGGACCACTCGAAGTCGACGGCGTTGGACCCCTGAGTCAAGCCTCCGCCGTTACCGCTCTACCTCCGCCGCTGTGCTTCCGTCTCATCTCTGCCACGTCGCGTCCTCGTCCAGTGGGTACGTCGGGCGCGGGACACGTTCGTACGGCAGGTCAGCGAGTTGTTGGTTCGTCTCTCCGGGCGTCAGTGCGAACAGTCGCCGCGCGGCCGCCTCCTTCCACGCCGGACTCAGGTATCCGCTCTTCAGGGCGATGACAGCCCGCGTCGCCGGATCGACGCCGAGTCGGCGAACGAACTCGGGGTCGCGGTGGACGTTCGTCCGGCGGTCCGCGACGATCACATCTACGCCGTCAAGCGACACGAGGACCGTCTGTGCACCTTCTTCCTCACGGAACGCGACTGGCGTTCCCGTCGTTTCGAGCGGTTCCCCGCTGGGATACAACCGCCCGAGCGAGAGTCTCACGTCTTCTCCTCTGCCCGCCTCACGGCACGCCTCGTAGCATTCGACGTCGGCGACGACGGCGACGAGCGGAGTTCCGAGATCATCGCGAGCCAGCATCGCAGCGAGGAGATTCGTCGTGTTTTCGCCCGCGCCCGCGCCAGGGATGTCGCCCGTGTCGGCAACGACGACGGGCCGCGCATCCGTTTCTGCTGCCTCGTCCAGTGCGGTTCCAGGGTCGTACGCCTCGGTCGTGAAGTCGAACTCGTCGCGCCGACGCCAGAACTCTTCCGCGAGGTCCGTCGCCACCTCTTCGACAACGACCTGCGCCCCGGCAGCGCCGGTGACGAGAGCGTGACATCCCGCGTGCGGCGAGTCGGCCCACGGGAACCCCAAAAAGTAGTTTGCGTCGTAAACTCCCTCTCGTCCGTCCGCGTCTTCGAGCAGTCCGACCAGCGTGCACATCGGTTCGGCCTCGGACTCGGATCGCTCGCCGGCTAGCAGCATCGGGAACGGCTCCCAGCCGAGGGCGAGGTCCGTGTCGCCGTTGAGGGCATCGAGGAGCAGGGTCGCCGCGCGCACGCCCGTCTCGACAACGTCAGTGTGCGGCGCAGTGCGGTAGCCTGCAACGCCGTCGAGGTGCTCGACCATCCGCTCCGTCACCGTCGCGTGCATGTCCAGCGCGGCGGTTATCATCGTGTTTGGACCGACGGTGTTCCGGATCGCAGCTAGAAGGTTACCCTCCGGGTCGGGTTCGTCGGCGACGAACATCGAGCCGTGGAGGTCGAGACAAACCCCGTCGACACTCTCGCCGTCGAGGGCGTCGAGGAACTCACGCTTCATCCACTCGTACGCCTCGGTTTCGACGGTCGGGGCGGGGAGCGCGCTCGCTCCGACAGTCGGCAGTATCTCGACGCCCGCATCGTCCAGTGTCTCAACGATACCGCCGATGGAACGTCCAACACGGTCGGTTGTCAGTAGGTCGGAACCAACGGCGGTGTCGAACGTCTCGAGGCTGGTCGTCCCCATAGCGAACGTGTTCGTCTCGTGGCTCATCGCTCCGACTGCGATTTTCATACCGGGAGATATGCGAGGCACCCTCATGAATCGTCCCCTGACGGCAGTCCCCGGGATCGCTCCGGGGCGTCAATGAGAGACGAGGCCCCCTATAGACCGAGCGCTCGTCGGCCCACTGTCGATCGGCGGAGGAGGTAGACGAACGCGACGGGTGGAAGGAAGAGCATCGTTCCGTAGAGATAGCGCGTCGGTCCCCACTTGAACCCGTAATCGGCGAGGGCGGCGAGGTCGAGATAGACCATCGGGAGGAGGGCGACGCCGAACGGCAGCCACAGGAGCGCGGCCAACCGCCCCAACCCGAGGGTGACGAGTCCGGGCGTACCGCCGAGGACGACGAACAGGAGGAAGTAGAGGCCGGTCGCGAGCGCCACGCGACGGTACCACGGTGAGGGGATCGGCGGAGTCGGCTCCACGTCGACGCCGAGGAGCTCGACGGTATCCGGGTCACTGGTCTCCTCGAACTCGGCGCGTCGGCGGACGAGGTAGACCGCACCGACGACGACGTTCACGACGGGGACGGCGAGACCGACGAGCCAGAACCGCAGCGATGGGTTCCAGTGTGTGTGTCCGCGCACGTGCTCGGCGTCGAGATAGAACGACAGTGGGCAGCCAACGAGCGCGACGAGGACTAGCGGTCCCGAAAGGACGGTCCCGACCACGCCGGTCGGAATCACTGCTGACGCGAGGTTGACGAGGACGAGACTCGCCCAGAACGCGAGTCCTGCGACGCCCCCGTACACCCACTGCCCGGATGGGACGGTGTTCCGGAGCGCACTCTCGCGGCGAAGGCAGTAGGCGGCTCCCGCGGCGGCGTTGGCGAGCCAGATGACCGAGACGAGCAGCCACGGACCGATGGCGGGGTCCCATGGAACGTCGTCTCGGATGCGACGCCAGTCGAGGGCGACGAATATCGGAAGGAGGAACCAGAGGACGAACAGCAGTCCGCGGAGGCCGAGACCGACCTCGGATGTCGACAGCAGTGCGACGAGATCCGTCGATCGGCCCAACAGAAGGTAGACGGCCCAGACGAGCGACGTCGTCGCCACATCGTACCACCATCGTGCGCTCATGCGAGTCGGATAAGAGGGAGGGAGATAAAATACCCCCTGAAAACAGAGACAACGCCCGTCGCGATCAGTGTGGCCAGGGGCGACTTGGCCAGAAGTACGACAGCAGCGTCAGGAGGAACAGCAGGATCGTCCCCGCCTTCAGGACGATTCCCGCGCCGAACTCCTGCCTCACGAACGAGAGATACCCGATGGCGAGGGTGACGAAGCCGAAGACGATAACGCCGGTCCAGATCGGCTCATCGAGTCCCGCGGTGCCGAGTTTGAGCGGGATGAGCGCCAGGGTGAAAGCGGAGATCATCCTTTCGACCCCGTGAGGGCGATGCCTTCCATGAACGTCTTCTGTGCGAGCAGGTAGGCGGTGATGACCGGGAACGCGGCGATGATGGCCGCGGCCATCAGCTGTCCCCACTGCGAGCTGTACTGTCCGGTGAGGCCGGCGAGGCCGACCTGTAAGGGATACATCGCGTTATCCGAGAGGACGATGAGCGGCCAGAGGAACGCCCCCCAGATGAACGTGAACGTGAACACGGCCAGCGACGAGAGTGCCGGCTTCGCCATCGGGAGCATGATCCGGGTGTATATCTGGAGCGTGCTACAGCCGTCCATTCGGGCCGCCTCCAGATAGGAGTCCGGCACCGAGAGGAAGAACTGCCGCATCATGAACACCCCGAACGGGTTGGCGATGTAGAGGAACATCACCGCCCAGTAGGTGTTGACGAGGTTGAACTGCGACATCTCGATGTACAGCGGGACGACGATGGCCTGCGGCGGCACGATGAGCGTCCCGACGACGAGGAGGTAGACGAACCGCTGTCCCTTGAAGTCGCCTTTCGCGAGGGCGAACCCCGCGAGACTGTCCAACAGAAGCGTGAAGAAGACCACGCCCGCGGCGAGGAGCAGACTGTTGAATATCCACCGGTCGAGCGGGTTCTGCATCCAGATGTTGACGTAGTTCATCACCGTCGGCTCGGCCGGGATGATCTGGGCCATCGTGGTGAAGATCTTCTCTTCGGGCTTCAGCGACGTCAGCAGGGCGTACGCGAACGGGATGATGGCGAGCGCGCTCGCGACGATAAGGATACCGTGGGCGAGCGCTTTGACGACGTACTGGCCGGTACCGGCGGCGCGGCCCGTCCCTATTCGATCCTCGCCGCCGAGGTCGAGATCAGTACTCAACGTCGGACCCCCACGTGCGTTGCTGTAGGATGCTCAGTCCGAACACGATCACCAGGAGTACGACCGCCATCGCGCTGGCGTAGCCGTAGTTGAACTGTCCGAAGCCCTGCTCCCAGAAGTAGTACATGAGCGTGTACGTCGCGTGCACCGGGCCGCCGTTCGTCATGACGTACACCTGCGTGTACACGCGGAACGAGAATATCATCGTGACGACGATGACGAAGAACGCAGTCGGCTTCAGCAGCGGCAGGGTGATGTACCGGAAGCGCTGCCAGCGATTCGCGCCGTCGACGATGGCCGCCTCGTAGTAGTGGTCGGGGATACTGCCGAGGCCCGCAAGGAAGATGACCATGTTGAAACCGATGTGTTTCCAGATGCTCATCGCGGTGACGGCGGGCATCGCGAGAGCGCGGTTCCCGAGCCAGTCGTACGTCGGGAGGCCCAGCGATGCGAGGCTGACGTTCAGGATGCCGTTCGTCGGGCTGTAGATCCACGTCCAGATGAGCGAGACAACAACCCATGAGGTGACGACCGGGAGGAAGATGGCCGCCGAGTAGAACCGCGTCCCTTTGAGCTTCATGTTGAGCAGCAGCGCCAATCCGAGCGCGATCGGCACGTCGAACAGCAGCAACATCCCGGCGTAGAATACGGTGTTCTGCAGTGACTTCCAGAACACCTTGTCGTGGAGCAACTGCACGTAGTTTTCCAGTCCGACGAACGGATGGGTCTGTGCCAGCGGTGCCCACTGGTGAAGGCTCACGTAGAACGCCCCGAGGAACGGGACGATCATGATAAGCCCGAACAGCAGTACCTTCGGGATAACGATGAGGTACCACGTCGGGTTCGTCTGTGCGTCCACGAAACCGGCGTCCGCTAACCGCTCGGACACCCGCTTCGACATCTCCCGCACTGATTGCGTGCTCATGCTGGTTCGAGGCAGTTAGAGGACACCTTTTATTTCCTTCGCGGCGTCGTCCAGCGCCTTCTGCGGATCGGTCCCCGTCCAGAGCGCCTGCGCTGACGTGTGGACTGCCGACCACATCGTGCTGACCTCTGGATGGTCCGGGAAGGCGATGGTGTTCTCCATCTCCTGCTCGATGGTCTTGAGCTTCGGATGCTCTTCGATATAGTTGTTGAAGTAGTCGGTCTCGTACGCCGCCTTGAGTCCGGGGAAGCCGCCCACAGCGTCGACCACCTTCTTCTGCGTCTCCTCCGAGGCGATATACTCGAGGAACCGGAGACCGGCCTGTTTGTTCGCCCCGCCACGACTCGGGACGGTGTAGTACACCCCGGCGCTCCACGTGTGACTGGTGTCGATGCGCGGACCGCTCGGGTGCGGGACGTACTGCCAGTCGATGCCGGAGTCCTCCATCCGGCCGTAGTCCCACGACCCGGCGTAGTACATCGGGATATTCTTCGATTCGAATTGCGCGCCGGCCGTCGTCGCGCCGCCGCCGGTGAACGTCTGTATTTTCCCGTCCATCGCCAACGGTTGGAGGAACTCGGCGGCTTCCAGCGCCGCCTGGTTGTTGATGATGGCCTTCGTGCCGTCGTCGTTGATGTAGCCGCCGCCGTTTGAGAGCACGAAGCCGTCGAACCCCTCGCCGGCCGGCATCCCGTACCCCGCATCGTGCTCCTTCGCCAACGCGTTCACCCACGACCTCCACTCCTCCCAAGAGGGGCGCTTCATCGGGTCGGGCACCTCTAATCCGGCGTCCTCGAACATCGTCTTGTTGATCGCGAGCGCCCGGCAGTCGGCGTACCACGGGACGCTGTATAGCGACCCGTTCGACATCGCGTTGCGCTTCGCGCCGGCGACGTAATCGTCCGCGTTGAACCCCTCCTGTTCGAGGTCCAGGATAACCTCTTGGGACGCGTAGCGCGGAACCCACAGCACCGACAGAGCGGTCGAATCCGGCGCGTTGCCGCCCTGAAGCGCGGACGTGAACTTGGCGGTGAAGTTCTCGAAAGGGAACGTCTGCCAGTTGATGGATGTCCCCGTCATCTCCTCGAATTCGGCCGCCTGTTCCTTGCGGACCGGTTGGAGCGATGGGTCGTTCCACGCCCAGTTCGTCATCGAGTCCGGGAGTTGGTTCGACGAGTCGCCGGACCCGCTGCCCTGGGTAGAGTCGCCTCCCGAACCGTCCCCTCCCGTGGAACCGCCGCCGCCGGAGCTACCGTTGGATCCGCCGCTGCACCCTGCGAGACCGGCGACGCTGGCCGATCCGATCGCTCCGAGGAGCGTTCGCCTGTTGACTCTAGTCATACGTTCACATGACTCTATCCGGGATATATAATGTTTTTGCATGTAGTCAAAACACACAACAGTCTCCAGAACAACAACTCTCGGATGTGCTCGTTCTCGGATTTCAGATGCTCTGGTGGTCCAGCGTCATCTCCTTCGGTGCGGTCCGATTCTTGATGGCTTCGCCCGTCCTGCCGTCGAAGAGGTGAATTTTGTCCTCGGGGAACTCGATGTGCACAGTCGACCCCTCGTCGATGAGTACGTCGCCGTCGACGCTCACGGTGTAACTCTCCTCGCCTCCGAGGTCGAAGTAGACGTAGCTGACCTCGCCGAGCGGTTCCACCACCTGCACGGTCACCGGGAACGACGAGTCCGTCTCTTCGGGGATGACTCGGATATCCTCCGGTCGGATACCCAGCGTGAGTCGGTCGCTCGCTCCGGCATCCGTTATCAGCGACTGCGTCTCTGCGCTCAGTGGGTAGGTGAAGCGGTCGTGGACGAGTTCCCCCGTTTCCGATCGGACCGAGACGTCGATGAAGTTCATTGAAGGAGACCCGATGAATCCCGCGACGAACTCGTTCGCTGGTTCGTGGTAACACTCCAACGGCGTTCCTATCTGCTGAAGTCGCCCGTCGTTCAGGATGGCGACTCGGTCACCCATTGTCATCGCCTCCGTCTGATCGTGAGTGACGTAGATAGTCGTGACGCCGAGGCGTTGTTGGAGCTCCTGCAGTTCGGTCCGCATCGTCGTGCGGAGTTTCGCGTCGAGGTTCGAGAGCGGTTCGTCCATCAGAAACACCTCGGGTTCGCGGACGATCGACCGACCGAGGGCGACCCGCTGTTGCTGTCCGCCCGAGAGTTCGCCGGGCCGTTTTTCTAGGAGTTCCTCGATTCCCATCATCTCGGCCGTATTCTGGACCCGCTCGTTTATCTCGTTTTTCGGGAGGTCAGTCCCCATCCGGAGGCCGAACGACATATTCTCCCGCGCTGTCATGTGGGGGTACAGCGCGTAGTTTTGGAACACCATCGCCATATCCCGGTTGGTCGCGTTCTGGTTCGTGATATCGTCGTCGTTGAGGAGGATGGTGCC
Source organism: Halogeometricum sp. S1BR25-6 (assembly GCF_031624495.1). Taxonomy (NCBI): domain Archaea; kingdom Methanobacteriati; phylum Methanobacteriota; class Halobacteria; order Halobacteriales; family Haloferacaceae; genus Halogeometricum; species Halogeometricum salsisoli. Next base: position 326,110 of record NZ_JAMQOP010000005.1, read on the forward strand.
GCTCGTCGGCAGTTCGAGGCCGGCGATGCAGCGTAACGTGGTCGACTTCCCGCACCCGGACGGACCGACGAACACGATGAACTCGCCGTCCTTCACGTCGATGTTCAGGTCGTCCACGGCGACGATGCTGCTGTCGCCGTCCGCGAACTCCTTTCGGAGATTACGGATGTCTAAGTTACCCATGGAAACTCACTACGTGCCGAATTGGGGTAGTACATAATAAATGCACAGGCCGACTTCTGAGTCTGACAGTCCGTTTTGGGACTACTCAAACGTCACCCTTCGGTTCGATTCCGCTGCTTCGCGGGCTCCGAGTGTCAGCGCCAGCGTCTCCGTCGCGTCGGCGAAGTCCGACCGGATGTCGCCGTGCGCCATCCCGGCTTTCGTGGCTGCATCGTCTCCGCCGGACGCGCCGTCGTCAGCCGCTGCGCGGAGGAACAACTCGAACTCTCGGCGATACCAGTCGCCGTCGCCCTCGAACGATATCGACTCGCCGTCGACCGTTCCCGTCAGGGTGTGTTCGGCGTAGTCGAGTTCGAGGACGACGTTCTCGGCGGCGACTCGAACCTCGAACCGGAACTCGGGTGAGGCGCATGCGGAGGAGACGTGCGAGACGGCACCCGACTCGTGGTCCATCGTCACCGACGTGGAGTCTTGAAAGTCGACGCTATCCGCGAAGAGCTCGTCGGTTCCGCTTCCCGCCGCCTCCGTCACGTCGCCCGCGAGGTACCGATGCAGGTCGTAGACGTGCGTCGACTGCTCGACTATCTGCCCGCCGGATCGCGCGCGTTCGCGCCACCACGACGTCTCGGGCATCGGCGCCCAGTACGTGCTGTCGATGTGTCCGACGGTCCGGCCGTCGAGCAGTTCCAGCGCTCGTTCCGTTATCCGCGCATAGCGGCAGACGTAACCAACCTGAGCGAGAATTCCCGCTTCGTCGACGTGCTGACCCGTCTCGCGCACGGTCTCTGTGTCGAGACCGGGCGGTTTCTCTACGAACAGATCGACGCCCGCGTCGGCCGCCGCCCGTTCGTACTCGCCGTGAGCGAACGGCGGCACCGCGACGACGACGGCATCCACAGATTCCTCTTCAATGAGTTCGACGCCGTCTACGTAGGCTGTCGCGCTCCGCGGTCCGGCGACTTCCCGCGCCCGCGACTCATCTACGTCGGCAACGGCAGCCAGTTCGACATCGACAATTTCGTCATCGAAACCGGACAACTCACCGCCGACCGCGGCATCCAGCGTCTCCATGTGAATCGAGGCGATACCTCCTGCACCGACGAATCCGACCGAGAGTGTCACGGTTCCACCCTCACTGTCGCACCGTGTTAAGCGTATCTGCTGGCGTCCCAGCGTTGTCGTCGGCTTCGTCGTCAACGTCTGTGCTCCGATGCCGACGTTTCGGCCCGCCACGCGAAGCTATAACTCGGCGCGGGGGCGAAGCGGTACGCATGCGGTTCGCACTCAACCAGATGGGATTTCCGGCAGAGGACCTCGAATCGAACGCCGAGCTACTGGCTGACGCCGGCTACGATGGCATCGAACCAAATCTGACCGCCGACGGTCCCCTCTGGGACGACGACCTGGTCGATGACTTCGCCGCCCACGTCGACGAAATCGGGTTAGACGTACCCGCGGTGTCGACGACGCTGCACTGGGACCGCCCGCTGTCAAGCCCAGACGCAGAGACGCGTGCGGCCGGCGTCGAAGCCGGTAAGCGAATGATCGCCGTCGCCGACACCCTCAACGCTGACGCCGTCCTTATCGTCCCCGCGGTCGTAGACGAGACGACGCGTTACGACGAGGCGTACGACCGCGCCCTCGAATCAGTCGGCGAACTCGCCGCCGTCGGCGCTGACGCCGGCGTGACCGTCTGTGTAGAGAACGTCTGGAACGACTTCCTGCTGTCACCACTGGAGTTCGCCGAGTTCGTGGACGAGGCGGCGGAGTCAGGTCCAGTTGCAGCGTACTTCGACGTGGGTAACGTCCGGCGGTTCGGTCGCCCCGAGCAGTGGATTCGAATCCTCGGCGACCGGGTCGAACGTGTCCACGTGAAAGATTACCGGACCGATATCGACACGATAGACGGCTTTACCTACCCGCTGGAGGGTGACGTGGATTGGGAGGCAGTCAACGCTGCGCTCGAAGCTATCGACTACGACGGATGGGTGACCGCCGAGGTGTCGCCGTACCGGACGGCGCCCGAACGAATGCCGCCGCGTGTGCGCGCCGACCTCGCACATCTGTTCTCGTAACCGCGCGGGATCGCCTTCCGCGGCAGTCGGCACAATGCTTAATACCTGTTTGTCTGACTTGCATGTGTATGCATCTCACAGCAGTAGTTGCACATCCCGACGACGCCGACATCTTCTGCGGGGGAACGCTAGCCAAGCACGCTGCCCGCGGTGACGACGTAACGGTACTGTACATGACCCGCGGCGAGTACGGAGGGTTCGATACCACCGAAGAAGAACTCGCGGCCACGCGCGAGACGGAAGCGATGGCCGCCGCTGAGACACTGGGCGCCGAGGCGCGGTTCCTCAACTTCGAGGACGGCCGCATCACCTACTCGTTGGAGAATCGCCTCGAACTTGTCGACGCTCTCCGCGAACTCCAACCGGACGTCGTCCTCACGCACTTCCGCGACGACATGCACCCCGACCATCGGACCACCTCTCGACTGGTGACAGACGCCTACTATATGTGCTCCCTCCCTCTGTTGGAGACAGAGGCCGAACCGTGGGAACCGGAGAACGTCTACTATTTCGGCAAGGCCACCTCGTCGTTCGAGCCCGAGACGTACATTGACGTGACCGACCACCAGTCGACGAAGGAGGATGCCGTCCTCGAACACGAGTCGCAGGTCGAGTGGTTGGAGGAACATGGCGGTATCGACGCCGAGTTCGACGGTCTCATCGAGGGGATGCGCGCCGAGGCGAGGGTGCTCGGCCGGACTCGTGGCGTGACGTTCGCCGAGGGGTTCGTCCCCCTCCACAAGAGCGCTGACGACTACCTCGGCTGAGCGACGCACTGTCCGACCGAACTGCGGATCGTTTTTGCGAAACGCCTCGACGCGAGGAGATCGATATCGCTGAGCCGCTGCCAATTCGCTTCTCGTTGGCCGAGCAAATCTACGTGATTGTAATCATCTCACATCCCGTTACAGACGTAGTACTGTAATGCAATACAGGTGAAACGAGGGGTGGGGGTTACAAGCGGGAGACCTCTGTTGACGGTAGAAGAATCTGACAAATTCACGTTCACAATTTCGTTTGCGCCGGTGAATTTATCAGATGCGTCGCGCTATTGTCATGGTATGGCAAGGCGCAACGATCCGGTCGAAAACGCGAGCGCCCTCGGGGACGCATTCAGCGCCCGCAACGGCGTGTTCTCGGATAAAGCGCTCCTCGATGTCGGTTACGTCCCCGGTCCTGAACACATCGTCGCGCGCAACGAGGAGATTCGCCGACTCGCGACCGCACTGAACCCGGCCATCTCGGGTGCGGCACCGAGCAACGTCTTCCTGTATGGCAAAACGGGCACCGGTAAGTCGCTGTGCGCGCGGTACACGACGAGACGCATCGTCGACGCGGCGGCCGAGGAGAAAGTCGACGTAGGCTGCGTCGTCGTCGATTGTTCGCAGGACAACACTGAGACGCGGGCGGTCCGAGCGACGGTCCGCGGGCTGAACGACCCCGAAGTCACCGACCTTACGATTCCGGAAACGGGGCTGGGTCGGTCGCGGTACTACAGTTTGCTCTGGGAAGTGTTGGACGCGCGCTTCGACGTCGCGTTCGTCGTCCTCGACGAGATAGACTGCCTCGACGGGACGGACTTCCTAATGCAACTGTCCCGTGCGACGGAGGCGAAGAAGCTCGACCGGTGTTCGGTCGGCATCGTCGGTATCAGTAACAAGGTGCGGTACCGCGACCGACTCGAAGAACGCGTCAAGAGTAGCCTACAAGAGCGTGAAATCATGTTCACGCCGTACGATCGCGAGGCACTCCGCGAGATCATCCGCAGTCGGCTAGCCGCCTTCGACGGCGGTGTCCTCGACGAGGACGTGATTTCCGAGTGCGCGTCGCTAGCGGCTGAGGAACACGGCGACGCGCGGAAGGCAATCAACTTGCTCCGACACAGCGGAGAGCTCGCGGCGAGCGAGGAGGCCGACCGCATCACCGTCGATCACGTCCACCGCGCGAAGAACGTTGCCGAGCAGGACCGAATGCGGGAACTCATCGACGGTGCGACGATACAACAGAAGGCCACGCTCCTTGCCGTCACTTCGCTTGCCCTCGTCGAGAAGACGCGGACGTTCAAGACGCCTGAGGTGTACGCCGCCTACGAAGATATCTGCGGGGAGTCCGGACTGGAGACCCTGTCGAAGCGGCGGGTTCACGACCTCCTGCGCGAGTGGGAGTTCCTCGAAGTGCTGGAGATAACCCGAACGGGCGGCGGTCGCGCCCGCGGAAGCTATCTCCAGCACCGTCTCCTCGAAGACCCCTCGGTCATCCGGTCGGGATTCGATGGGAGCGACCGCTTTGCGGGCGTCGGTTTCTCCGCCGGCGAAGTGACGACGACGTGGTCGAACATCTGAGCCACCCTCCCATTCGCTGTCCGGATCACCGACCGCATCCGAGTTGCCGCTGGGGAAGGTTTAATATCTGTAGTTCCGCACGGTAACACTGATGCAACGAATTGGGCTAGTGGGAAGTGGCTTCATGGCCACGACTCACGCTAACAGTTACCAGGAGGTATCGGACGCCGAGGTGGTGGCCGTTGCGTCCCTCGACGACGACAAAAAGGCGTTCACGGCCGACCATGCACCGGAGGCCGGCGTGTACGACGACGCCGAGACGATGATGGACGAGGCGGACATCACTATCGTCGACGTCTGCACGCCGACGCCGACGCACCGACCGCTGGTCGAGGCGGCGGCCGAGCGTGGACTCGATACGTTCTGCGAGAAACCGCTCGCGCGCACCGCTGCGGACGCCGACGCCATCGTCGAAGCCGTCGAGGACGCCGGAATCACGTTCATGACCGGGCACGTTTTGCGATACTTCCCCGAGTACGCCGAAGCGAAACGGCGAATCGACGCGGGTGAGATAGGTACTCCCGGAACGCTCTCCACCGAACGTCTCTCTGCGCCACCACGGTACGGCAGCAACTCGTGGTTCGGCGACAAAGACCAGAGCGGAGGCGTCCTTCTCGATATGGCTATCCACGACTTCGACTACCTCCGCTGGGTCGTCGGCGACGTGGAACGCGTGTTCGCCCGCACCGCTGAGTGGGACGACGGGCACCTGAACCAACACTCCTCGGTCCTCCTCCGCTTCGAGGACGGTGCGACGGGCAACGTCGAGGCCTCGTGGGGCTACCCAGAGGGATCGCCGTTCGTCACGAGTTACGAACTCGCCGGCGACGAGGGTCTGTTGGAGTTCGACGCCCGTGACGAGAACGCCATTCGCGTCTCTGGCGGCGCCGAAGGGACGAAGGCTCCGGCCAGTCCCCTCGCAAAGAGTCCGTACACGGCCGAGCTCGAACATTTCGTAACGTGTGTTGAGACAGGAACCGAACCGGACATCTCCCCGGACGACGCGCGGCAGGCCGTCCGCATCGCCCTTGCGGCTATCGAGTCCGCAGAGTGCGGTGAACCTGTCGCGCCCGCGGAGGTGGGAACATGACTGTCCGTATCGGTATCTGTTCGACCGCGCATCTCCACGCCGACTCCTACGCCGCCGCCCTGACCGAGATGCCCGATGCCGAGTTCGTCGGCCTCACCGAAATCGGGGACCGCACCGACGATGCACGTGCGAAGGCCGACGAGTACGGCGTCGAGTTCCGCGACCCGGACGACCTGTTGGACGATGTCGACGGCGTCATCGTTTGCTCGACGAACGCAAACCACCTCGCGTGGGTCGAACGCGCCGCGGAGGCGGGCGTCGACATCCTCTGTGAAAAACCGCTCGCCCCCTCCGTGTCGGAGGCCAGAGCCATCGTTGACGCCGGCCGGGAAGCCGGGGTGCACGTCGGTGTGGCGATGCCGCTCCGATTTAGCCAACCCGTTCGGAACGCGAAGACGGCGGTCGAAGACGGTCTGCTCGGCGATCTCATGTTCCTCAGCGGGACGAACCGGGGGCAGATGCCCGGCAGTTGGTTCGTCGACGAGGCGGCGTCCGGCGGCGGCGCGGTGACTGACCACTCGGTGCACATCGTCGATGTCGTCCGATGGCTCACGGGCGAGGATGTGGCGGAGGTGTACGCCGAGACCGACACGCGATTCAACGACATCCCTGTGGAGGACGTGAACCTTCTCTCGATGAAACTCACTGACGGGACGGAGTTCGTCCTCGACGGATCGTGGAGCAAGCCGGACGAGTGGGATTTCTGGGGCGACGCGACGCTCCGTCTCGTCGGCACCGAGGGCGTCGTCTCCGTCGACTGCTTCGACCAGAAAATAAAGCAGACCCGTGACGCAAAGGATCCGGGCATCCAATCGATCTACTGGGGGTCGAACCCGGACGAGGGCCTCGTCGCCGACTTCGTTGACGCTGTCGCCGAGGACCGCCCGCCGTTGAAGACGGCCGCAGATGCCATCAACGATGTCGCCGTCGTGAAGGCGGCATACGCCTCCGCTGAGCGAACCGAGTCCGTCGCCGTGGAGACGGACGAACCGACCGCGACGACGAACTGATTCGGACGACGAACGCAGAGAGGCGGAGAGCCGCCGGTTTAGTCGCTTACTTCGACGGGTTCTCCCCGTTCGGCCGACTCGTACGCCGCCTCGATGACCGCGGCGGTTCGGACGGCGTCATCTATCGTTGCTGCCATCAGCGTGGACTCACCGCGAAGCGCATCGACGAAGTCTCGGAGGAGAGCGTTGTTCGGGTCGGCACCCCAGTAAATTGACTCGGTGTGCCGTCCCTGTCCGGTGTCACTGACTCGGTCGTACTGGTAGCCGAAGCAGTCGGCCGACAGCGTCTCCTCCGTGCCGACGAGTTCGACGCTGGCGTCGCCCCAGAAAGAGTTCTTTTGTGGGGTGCTCCACGATCCGTCGAGCACGAACGACGCGCCGTTCGACAGCGTCATCGAGAGCAGATTCACGTCCTCGACCGGAATCTCGTAGAACCGAGTGTCGATTTCGGCGTACACCTCCTCGACCTCCTCGCCAGTTATCCACCGGACGACATCGACGATGTGGTCGGTGTGGTCGGAGACGGCTCCCCCACCGGCCTCTTCGGGGTCAACGAACCACCCGCCAGGCATCCGACCACGGTTGATCCCGGAGACGGCCACGAGTTCGCCGACGGTGCCCGCCTCATATCGTTCTTTGAGTCGCTGCATCGGGCGACTGTAGCGGACCGGCATCGCCATTCCGGCGACCACGTTGGCGTTCGCACAGCGGTCACGAATCTCCTGCGCCGTCGCCAGCGACGTGGCGAGGGGTTTCTCGCAGAGGAACGCAACGTTGTTTCGGAGGGCGAGGTCTATCAACTCCTCGTGAGCCGCGTTCGTCGAGCAGATGACGACGCCATCGGCGATGTCCATCAGTTCGCGGTGTGTCATCGCCGGCGCGTCGACGCTGCTCGCCTGCTTACGGACGCGCGCCGGTGGTTCGCCCGATACGCCAACGAGATTCACCTCGGAGAGCTTCGGCAGGAGAGCGGCGTACACTTCGGCGTTGACGTGCTTGGTCGAGCAGATACCGATGTCGACGGTCACCGTGACCCCCCCGGGAGCGTGACGGGACGTCCGTCAACGACCGACCGGCGCATCGCGGTGGCGGTGCGCGAGGGAGCCGTGGGGTCGACGGCCGATGGTGACCGCTCTTCGCCTTCCAATTGGTCGAGGAACGTCCGGAGAAGTCGCCCTCGGCAGTCGTCTTCCGGGGGGTCGACGCGTTGCGGCCCATCGCCGTTTCGCAGTGCGGTGGCGGCGTCGGACTCGTCGAAGTCGAGGCGACCGTGGTTTCCGCTGTATTCGACTGCGACGCGCGGTTCGGAGGCATTTTTGCTATTCCACGTCGCTTCGACGGTCGCCTGCCCGCCATCCCGAAACGTTAGCATTGCGTGCGCGTAATCGTATTGGTTGCTAGTTCGCGCTCGCGCGAACACGCGTTCGACGCTTCCAAACGTCCAAGTGAGCACGTCCACATCGTGCGCGAGAACCGAACAGAGGACGTCGACCGGATCCGCGGCGGCCGAGACACCCGCATACGAACTGTTCCACCCCGCGCCGTCGAACGGCGCAGTGCGCTTGATTCGGGCGACACCGATACTGCCGATGGTGCCTGCGTCGACGGCCGAGCGGAGGCGGTCGTACAGTCGGGAGTGCCGGTGCGGTGAGTGCGCTGTCAGCCAACCGTCCCCTTCGGAGGCGAGCGAAACGAGGTGGTCGAATTCGTGGTCATCGAGAGCCAGCGGCGGGTCACACCGAACCGGAACCCCCGCACCGAGAGCGGAGCGGAGAGCATCACCGTGGGCCGCGCCGGGTCCGCAAACGTCGACGCCGTCCACCGACGTGTCCGCAAGCGCACGCGCGGCCGACTCGTACCGCGATAGGCCCACGTCGTCGGCGAACGTCTCGGAGACGCCAGCGACGCCGACAACAGATGCATCGTCGAACCGGTCGTACCGCTCGACGTGGGCTCGCACCGCCGTCTCGGGTCCGACCGCGACGATTTTTCGCATGCGCCAGCGTACCACAGCGCTTCTGATAAGTATTGTGACCCGCCTACGCCGCCGTCGGTTATTTCGGCTGCCGTTAGGTCGTGCGGACTACGGGCCGTCGAGTAGTTCTCGGACTCGGTCCGCGCTCCGAGTCAGCGTCGCTTTGGGGTCTGTCGTCAGGCCATTCTCGTGTATAAGCCACGCTACGTCGGCGTCTGTGGCTGCGTGGACGCACGCCCGGAGGTCCACGACGCCCTCGCCGAGGTCGACGTGGAGTGTCTTCTCGTCGTCCGGTACTGTGTCGGTGAGGTGGACTAAGGAGATGCGGTCGGCGTAGCGGTCGATGTACGCTGTCGGACTGGCGCCGCCGTGGCGGGCGAGTCCGACGTCGAACTCTAAACCCAGTCGGTCGTCAGTGCGCGCGGCGAAGGCGTCGTACGCCGTTCCGAACTCGCCCCGCATCTCGGCGAACTCGTAGGCGTGGTTGTGGTAGTGGGCCTCGAAGCCGTCGTCTGCGAGTCGGTCGGCGAGCGTCGTCAGTTCCTCGGCTGTTGCCTTGACGGCCGACTCGGAGGTGAATCCCTCCTCGCCGTAGGTGGGGACGACGATTCGTTCACATCCTATCACGTCGTACGCCTCGACAGTCGCCTCGTAGTCGTCCTGTAGGTCGTCGAGGGGGACGTGCGCGCCGACGGCTTCGAGACCCGTCGATTCGAGAGCGTCGGCAACGGCATCGGGTGACTCCTCACCCAATCCGGCGAACTCGACGCCTTCGTACACCGTCTCGGCGACGCGGTCGAGCGTCTCGGTCAGCGGTTCTCCGATCTCTCTGAGCGTGTACAGCTGAATCGCCGGTCGGACCATGATCTGTGGTCGTTTGCTGCCCACAAAGCCGTTCCGCCGCGTATGGGGAGAGCGACTCGGAATCGCCCTGCTTCTTGGAGAGAAACCACTAAGCCTGCCCCCGTGTTCCTCACGGACGACGGATGAAAGAGATTCACACGGACGCAGCACCCGATAGCATCGGCCCCTTCTCGCAGGGAATCATCGACAGCGGACGAATATTCGTCTCCGGACAGGGTCCAGTCGACCCCGATTCCGGCGAAGTAGTGAGCGAGGACATCGGCGAACAGACCGCACGGACGCTCGAAAATATCGCCGCTGTACTCGAAGCCGGCGGGAGTTCGCTCGACAGCGTGGTCAAGACGACTGTGTTCGTCACGGACATGTCGAACTACGACGCGATAAACGAGGTATACGCCGAGTACGTGACCGACCCGTACCCGGCGCGGAGCGCCGTTGAAGTGGCAGACCTTCCCATCGATATCGGCGTCGAGATAGAGGTTATCGCCGCAGTCGAAGACTGACCCGTCGCTCCCGCTTTTCTACTCTAGCGCGTTCTGAATTCGTTCGGCGACGTACCCCGCTTCCTCGTCGGTGAGACACATCGGATTCACCGTGAAGGCGTCGTCCAACAGGTCGTCGGACCCGACGAAGATGCGCGGGTTCTCCGTTCTAAGTGACCCGACGAGTTCGACGGCGTCGGTGCCGGCCGCTGCGGGGTCGACCTCGACGTGTACCTCCGGTGCGACCATCAGTTTGCCACCGGGTTCGCGGCGCGTCGTCACGCCCGCTATTTCGTCGAGTCCCTTCTCGACGATGTCGAGGCGGGCGTTCCACTCCTCGTCCAACGCGTCTTGATCCTCTTCGACGAACGCCTCCAGTGCCGCGATGAGACCGACGACCTCCTCCTTTCCGACTTTCAGCGGGCGGCCGATTCCCTGCCGGGGGACGCCCGCCAGCGACGCCTTGTCGAACAGTTCGGTCGGTGGTTCCCAGACGGACTCGGCGACGTGCATATCGAGGTGTTGCAGAGCGGCCGAACGGACGTATTCCTGCCTGCCTGCTAGGATACCGGTCGTCTGCGGACCGCGGATAGCCTTCCCGCCGCTGAAGACGACCATGTCCGCGCCCGCGTCGACGAACGCGGAGAGATTCTCGCGCGGCGGTACCTCGGCGGCGGCGTCGACGATGACCGGGACGTCATGATCGTGAGCGACTCGGATCACCTCTTCGAGGGGCGGCGTGCTGAACGCCTTCTCCATGTAGCCGACGGCGACGGTATCCTCGGTGATGGCGTCGGCTATCTCCCACGGTTCGGTACTGTTCGACCCCGTGCCGAGATAGTTGTCGTTGTTCCCGACGTCGACGATTCTCGCGCCCGCCGCGCGGAACGCGTGGTCGTAACCGTTGCGGTGGGTGCGCGGCATCACTATCTCGTCTGCGATTCCTTCCGTCTCGGGCAGTCGTGACATCGTCCCCAAGTCGTCGCCGGCGATGGCGGCGGCGGCGGCGAGCGTCATACAGGCGGCCGCACCGCTTCCGACGTATCCAGCCTCCGCGCCCGTCACCTCCGAGATGAGTTCACCCGCCCGAACCTGCAGGTCCGAAAGGCGGACGAACGATTCCGCGGCGCGACTCATCGCCTCGACGGCCTCGGGTCGGATGAGGCTCCCGCCGATTCGCGTCTTCGTCCCCGCTGCGTTGACGACGCGCGGCACGCCCAACTCCTCGTAGATGGTCTCTTCTTGCATGTCGAATCTACGTGTGCCTGCGCATCCGCGGGTTATGAAACGTGGTGTCCGTCACCGTACCCGTTGCGTTCATCGTTAGGAATGTCCCCGATGAGAGGTTCGTCTCAGTGCTCAGTTCCGCGCACCTCGCCGTCCGGCGTGACTGTGCCAACGGCCGAGAGACCACCGTATATCGCCGCGACGAACTCCGCCTCCACCGTCTCGCCGGGTTCGAGTGTTTTCACCGTGCCCGTCTCGTGTTGTCCGGGCGTGTCGCCGGGATAAGCGGTGGTCGGTTCGAGGCCGACGTTGTACGTCCGATTCCAAAACGGCGACTCCTCGTATCCGCCAAACGGTTGCCAGTACCACAGCGTCTCGAACGGATCCGTCGGGAAACGCAGAGCGAAGCCGAGGTCAAGGTCCGGGTTCGTCAGTGCGTACCAGCCGTCTTCGAGGTCGAGAGCGTACGCCAGGTCGTGAATGCCCGCATCTCTTCCGGGAATATCGGTCGACAGGTCCACTTCTCCGCCGTCGTCGCCGGGCGCGGCCGGCCAGTCGAACTCGGCACCGCTCTCTAGTCGACGGTTCGGATAGCCGTCGCCATACTCCTCGACGACACCGCGACGGGCGGGCACGTCCAATCGTGCCCCCGGTGCGAGCAACGGCGCACCGAGGGCGATGTGCTGCTGCCACGCGTACTCAAGTTCCACCTCGCCCTCGTTCGTGACGGACTCCGCGATGCGAAGTCGCGACTCGCCGGCGCGGAGCGTCAGGTCGCGTACGACTCTGAACGGGTAGCGCACGAGTTCGACGGTGAGACGGACGGTGACAACCTCCTCGTCGGCGCGCACGACTGACGCGTCCCACGGGAGCAACGCACTCTCACCGTGGAGGCCGTACGCACTCCCTGCGATTTCGTGACCACCGCCAGCGTTCGGGAGATTTGTCTGCCACCCGCCCGGATAGTGGTCGTTCCACGTCGAGTTCGGTTCGGAGGGGAGGTACCGCTCCGCCGGTGGGTGCCAGTTATGCGGTGTGTGCCACATGACATCCACGTCGGTACGCTTGTCGCGAAACGAGATGATATCGCCGCCTTTCCCCGGCAACAGGATAACTCGGAGATGAGCGTTTTCCAAGAGTATCGTGTCGAGGCCTCGGTACGTAAACTCGGTCGAGACGCGGACGCCGCTGTTCCAGCTAGGACGCATACATCTGGGTATATTCGGTGGATGTTAACAGTCCTATCGGTCCTATATGTGTTCTCCGTTGAGACTCGTGGAAGAGTTCGATGAAGAAAGCGGTTCTTGACTTTATCCTTGAGTATGGTGTATTAACAAACCCACACACGTGGTATTAGTTCAGCGACTCTGAGACGCTCTTCAGTTGGTTGTTTGTAGAAATCAGTACACAGAATCTCTACGAGTTTCAGGAGCGACGTAGTAGTATCGCGTATAACAGTTTATTGTGGCCTTGAGAGAATAGTCGACTAGTGCTGTGGGCCTCGCTCGGAGACCATCACTTTCCAATATCCGAGATTCAGTAACTCACATATTCACTGATCTGCATCCTGATTTGCTAGTTCGCGAATCTTTTCTTTCGTCTCCTCTCCATGTTCGCTGAATGCTACCTCGAAGACGCCGCGATAGAAGTGTTTGTTCTTTTCTAGAGTGAGGCCCTCGCGTTTCAATTGCTTCTTGAGACGCGTAAACGTAATTTCGATGTCCTCGCTCTGTTCCGGTTCAACATATATCGTAGCTGAATCCCAGTCCTCCCGGATGTTCAGCGGTTCATCGTCTGATTCTTCTGTTTCATTCGTGGATGATTCAGTGGTTGCCGTGGATTCGGTTCTCTGCTCGTTCGACTGTTTTTCAGCGGCTGCCCCGGTATCGCGATTCTCTGCCTCCGATTCTACTGGCGTTTCCGCGGTCTCCTCTTCGCTGTTTGCGTTCTCGTTGTCCCCTCCGTCTGAAGGATTCTCGAATCGCTCGTCCATTCCTCGAGGCATATTTACGCCTCCACCTGCGTCTTGTCGAACGCTCGTTCCATCGTCTCTGCAATCTCTAGGAAGACGTCACGCTCTACTTGCTGGTCGTTCGGATCCTCCCATTCGAAGATGTCTCGTCCGTTGTCCCATGCACGCTGAATCGCCACCCGCATCGGAAGTTTGAAAATCGGTGCCATCGACGCGAACGACTCGTCGAAGGCGTTGAGGAACTTTTTCGACTGACCGTCGTCTCGATACATGTTCGCCAGCAGTCCGACGATTGCAATCTCGATCTGCTGATTGTCCTCGATGGATTCCAGCTGGTCCCACAGGTCGTCCAGCGCATCTCGTGATGTTGCTTGGGTCTGCGCGGCCAAGAAGACGTTCTGCGCCGCGATGAACGCCGCGTCCGTCAAGACAGAGAGGTCTGGAGGGCAGTCGATCAAAATGAAATCGTAGTCGTAGCCGTCGTCGACCATTCCTTCGAGGGCCAGTTTCAGCGAAAGACGAGCGCTGGCGTCATCCATCCAGTCTCGTGCCAGACCCATGTCTTTGTGACTGGGAATTAGGTCGAAGTTCAGGTGGTCGTACTCTCCGGTTTCGATTACGATTTCCGACAGTCTAGTATCGTGTGTACGTGGGTTATCAACGAGTACGTCGAGGAGGTTTGCGTCATCGCTGACTAGGGTGTTGGGGAGGTCGTTCTTCGGACTCGAAGGGTCGTTATCGTCGCCTGGACCCAGCCCCAGTCCCTTCGTCATGTCGGCTTGTGGGTCCATATCGATCGCGAGAACGTTGTGGTCGCGAGTAGCAAGTGCTGCTGCGCTGTTGATGGTAGCCGTTGTCTTCCCGGTCCCGCCTTTCTGATTTCCAAAGGCGATTGTGGGGATGCCAGTCGAGGGTGTAGCGCCCCATCCACGAGGTGACTCGCTCATAATTCGATCATTGAATCAATGACTCATAAATCCGCGTCAGACAATCCATCGTAGCTCTCAACCTGTTTTATCGAATATGCGTGTGTGAGGGGTTGTAAATGTTATCTCGCACTTTCTTCTTTTAGTCACTGAATCCTTGATTCAATGATTCATAATGTATAGGTTTCATTGATTCACTGATTTACTTCACAGGCTAATAGATTCTTGAATCCTCAGTCCAGGGCTACGCTCGTCTCACTGATTCAATGATTCAATGATTGCACCATTCACCGATTCTATGATACTCGTTCTTTTTGTATCGTCACTGATTCCTGAATCTCTGACTTTCTATTCCAGCTATTACTTCATGGAACCCATGATTCATTGATTCATTTACTGACCATAGAATGACCTGGGGAAATCGGAGGTTAATGATACGGCCTCTCTCCGAAGGCTAAGTCAGTGTTTTAGGAACTCACTGATTCAATGATTCAAATATTCCTGGACCTCCTGATCCTTATCTCTGTGCCGTCACTATTCTCGGAGTCCTGTAATCTCTGACTCTTTATTTCCAATAACCACTACTTCATGGAATCCGTGATTCATTGATCCATTACTCAGTTACTAACCCTGGAATGGCCACGAGAAGATCGGAAGTTGATGCTAGGTCTTCTCTCCGAAGGCTTCGTCTAGCAGTTCCCGCATGAACTCGCGGCGGACTCGGCGAGAACGCGACTCTGAGAGGTAATTCTGCATTACCACTTGAGGATCACTACTTCCCTGTTCTGCAGCGATTTCGTCGACACCTTCGAGGACTGCTGTATAGGTATCGTACCAGAAGCGACGACAGAGCTGCGGACTCGGCCACTCTCCCTCGATTCGCTCGGGAAGGCCTGCTTTCGATGCAAGCTTCTGAAACCAATTTCGAATCGTATCTCGGGTGACGTACGGCGTTTCTCCCTGTAAGGAGGGGAACAAGTACCCAGTCCATGTCTCCTCTTCCGCTAGCTCGTTGATTTGAGAGTCGAGTACGTCCATTCCATACAGAAGAGATACCTCACCAGGCCCATTCTTGCGGCTCTCGAACGTGATGAAGGGGACAGTCGTGCTCTGGTCCCGGTAGCGGTGAGCGAAAGGGATTGTATAGGGATGGTTGTGCTGTGGTATCGGCGCACTCAGTGTGACCAGTCAGCATGATTACCCAGAAACTATAGAATTGCGCACAGAGCGGTTGAGAGTTCTCGATCTTTAGCTCAGCGAGGTTCACTTTCAGATTCCATAAGCATGGTTTCGAGGCGTATGAGGCCTAGGAAAACGATCTTCTGGACTACGAAGGTGGAATCGTGACCCACGAGTTCCTCCGGACGCTCGCCAGCTATCTCGAACCAGATGAGGAATTCGACATTCAGACGGCTGGGTTCACGAAGTGTCGATTCCCGGTGCTAGCCAAACGGTACGTCGTTCACAACGATGAGGTCTTCCACGCAGACCTCAGTTCCCTCGAGCCGATTAAGCGGTAGTTGTCTTTCATCCCCCGAGAGGGGTGCGGGGCGATCCAGTACGAGCATCGTCCCGTGAGGTGACTGAAGATGGGACATCGCGCACTCGTTGCGTACGAACGTACCGATGGCACGTACACTCTCCACTACTCTCACTGGGGAGCTGCGAACCCCAAACTGAAGCACCACATCACAGCGGAGACGCCGTCGGTGGGTGGTTTGTACTAAATGTCGTCTGGGTCCGCATACAATCCAATGCGGGGGAATTCTTTTGTGACGATACGCCGTCGGTTCACGTATGAGCAAGGGCGACGAGGATTCGGCACTGTTCGCCTCGCTTGAAGAGTCGGCGTGCCCCGACCCGGACGTCGAGTTCGTGGTCGCGTTCGGGTCCCAAGTCACCGGAGAGGCGACTGACGCATCCGATTTCGATATCGCCGTCAAATTCTCCGACGATCTCTCGAGCAGCGAACGATTCGAAAAGCGGTGTTTCCTGTCGGGAGATCTTCAGCAAGAGGAATGGCCATTCATCGACATCTCGGACATTGAAACGCTTCCTCTCGACATCGCGCACGACGCTGTCAACGGGACGCTCGTCTGCGGTGACAAGGACGCGTTTGAGCAGTTCAGGATAGACATCGAAGCGACGTTCGGTGACCAACGTGACGACCTTCGCCGCCAGCAGCGTGCCGTGATCGACCGGATCGCGGAGGACGGACTGCGTGGCTGATACGCGAGTCGTCTCGATCAAACTCGAACAGATCGAGCAGTACCATGGCGAACTGACTGAGAAGCAGAAGACGCTGTCTCGCGACGAATTTCTCCAGAACACAACTGAACAGCGTGCTGTTGAGCGGATGTTCGAGAACGCTATCCAAGCGTGTTCCGACCTCGCCCAACACATCGCAACACGCGATTTCGGATACGACGGAAGTACCGCTAAGGAAGCGATCCGTGTCCTGTTCCGAGAGGGCGTTATCGAGGAACAGACGATGACGACGCTCGTCTCCGCGGTCGGGTTCAGGAACGTTCTCGCACACGAGTATGGGCATGTCGATGTAGAAGAGGTGTACGAAACGCTTCAAACAGGACTCACGGTGTACGATACATACAGTCAACAGATCGCCTCGTGGGTTCGGGACCAAGCGTAGAGGCATCACGGGAGCCGAAATTTCGGTGTTGGAATCTGATCCTCTCGCATAGCACCAGACTCAATGAGAGTCTGTTGGCCGCCTGATCACCACTACAATAGAGAAAAGAATAGTTTCCTCAGGAAATTATTTGCAGTTACAGTACGTAGCATCCAGTATGACCGAGACGTGGGATGACGTCAACGAGCAGGTCAAAGCGGACTGGAAAGACGACACCACGCCATTCGAGCGGGTATACGAAATCATTGAGCAGACTCACGACGGACAATCGGCAGCCGAGATCGCCAACCGTGCCCTCGTGAGCGAGCCGACGGCCCGGCGTCACTGCAAGTCACTCGTGAACACAGGCTTCGCCGAGACGGAACCAGACGGTCAAACGACATTGTACCGTCGCAATAGCGACCGGATTCTGATGTCCCGGATCCGGGAACTCCGCGAGGAGACGAATCGGACAGAGCTGCTTGAGGGCATCAAGGAGATGAAAGCCGAGGTTCGTCGCTACGAGAATCGCTACGACGTAGTGTCACCCGAGGAGCTCGCCCAGCAACTTGACGCCGACGAAACGGAGGGCTGGGACGATCTCACTGCGTGGCGGACGACGCGACAGAATCTCGCGGTCGCCCAAGCAGCACTCGCCTACGACGAGGCCAGTCACCAGCTCGCTGTATGAGTGAGGACGACCGAGCCGGTGAGTTCGGCCCCATCTATCTTCCAGTCCTCCAGCGGATTCGTAATCTCTGGCTCGAACTCGAACCGTTAGTCGAGGAAACGTCGTGCGATAACGTCGTCGCACCAACAGAATTACAGATCAGTCTCACTGATGGGCTTGGAGATGCCGACACTGCGCGATTCGATATCCAGTGGAGCGAACTACGGATGTATTCGTTCTATTACATCGATAGCGAAGGCCGCAACTGGCGATTTGACCGCCACCCGAATACGCACTCACCAGAAATTCATTTTCATCCGCCATCCGACGCGGCCGCTGTGGCGGCCGAACCATCCTGTATCGACGTAACTGAGGTGTCACTCGTGACCCGGGCGGTCCACGCAATGTGGCGGGCAGCGTACGAAAACAACGACGTTGAGCATCTGAATAGCGCATCAAACCCACCATAACCCAAGTGAACGTACTTGGCGCCATTACTGTGCATACGAACTGCAGTTCTCTGCTTGTTCATGATGTGTGATTTGTTCGCATGACTCCACTCATGGGATAGAGTTTAGTCAAGCCACCCACAGAGCATCAGCATCGGTGAGAGTATATCGGCGCTGTGAGCCGTGCAGCGCTGCGTACAAGCACTGCACTCACCGATGAATCAAAGACTACCCGCAGATTTCGAGCCGACGAGTCGCGTGCTGAAACGAGCACAGTACGAAGCCTTCGCGTTTTCAGTTCTCGACAGAGACATCCGAGTTCGGAATGAGAGCTACGAAAACCCAGCAAACCACGAGTACCTCGTCACCGTTGTCGACGGTATTCCGGCTACTTGTGAGTGCCCCGCCGACGCTACGTATGAGGGCCCCTGCAAACACCGAGTCGCTGTCGCGATTCGGCCCCGAATTCTTGAGCTCGTGACGAAGGTGCAGGTCGCGGCAGACGGCGGAACTACAGCTAACGACCGATGCGAACCTGCTGAATCGGATCAATGTGACTGCGACGAACTCAATGACGAACTTCCCTGCTGGGACTGCGTTCGGACTGGTCGGAAGACACTTCCTAAAAAGTAGCCGTCGTAACTCTGTTTGAGGTTTGTCCACTGAAAGCCGTACTCGACTCTTCAGTCGCTCTACGGGAGGTCTTCAACACAGTCGATTAGCTCTTCTTTGGCATTCCAGGTGTAGAGTCGATTTCATCACCTACCGATTCAGTCTACACCGATTCGCTTCCGAGCGAAATGACTATGCTGATTCTGGAAGAACTGATAGGTATGAGTACGTCTGGCCCGGCGCCGACCGATATCGACCGCGTCCGAGAACGGCTGAACGTCGTAACGCAGGAAACGCGATTCTCGCTCTTGCAGGATATTCTCGGCCATCCTAGTCAGCTCTCGACGTTGAAAGAACTCGATTACGTGAACCCGAGCAAGAGCCAAACGACGATCCGCCAGCATCTCCAACAGCTGGCTGACGCGGGTATCGTCGAGACAGCCACACTCCCGAAAGACCGACGTCGGAACAACCTCCCCTACAAGTTCTACGGGATCAGTGACGACGGGCGAGCGTTCCTTGACGAACACGGGCTACTGCGAGCCGAAGAGACACTTCAGTCGGTCTACGAGCGCGTTGAGAAGACCGACCAGATCAAGCGGTACGAGACCGCACCACGGCCGGAACGGTAGCTATCCAGAAGCGCCGAGACTATTCGCCGGGCTCATCGAATGTAAAGTCGACCTTTGGGAAGCCTCTTCTTTCATAATCTCGGGGAAGAGGATCAACACCAACACGTCCGCGGTAGTTTTTCTGCCCCCTGAGGGATGCGGGGTGCAGACAGCGTGCCTCGCTGATGATCGATGGCAACGAGAGATATCTACGAGAGCGGTTTCGACGAAGACGTACCGACAGACAATACGACAGCGTGTCCGGAGTGCAACGGGCGAGTCAGAACGAACTCAATAGAGACAGCCTGTGAAGACTGCGGACTCGTTATCGACGAACAACAAATCGACCACGGACCAGAGTGGCGGACGTTCGACGATGATGAGTCCTCCAGTAAACGAACAGGTGCTCCGCTCACCGTTGCACGTCACGATCGCGGTCTTTCGACTGAAATCGGACGCTGGCGAGACGCGAGTGGAACCCAGCTCTCAGCACGAAAGCGCCGACAGCTCGGCCGACTGCGTCGAGAACAGCGCCGGGGTCGGTGGCGGTCGAAAAGCGAGCGGAATCTCGCGCACGGCTTGGGCGAAGTTCGTCGGATCGCAAGCGCGCTGGGAGTCTCAGAGACGGTTCGTGATCAGGCGTGTCAGCTTTTCAGAAGTGCCAAAGACGAGAATCTCCTGCTTGGTCGGTCGATCGAAGCGATCGCCGCAGCGAGCGTGTACGGCGCGTGTCGGTGCAACGACTCGAGAGTGACGCGAGGCGAAGTCGCTGAAAGAGCACAGGTCAAGCGAAGTAGAGTCGTGAACGCCTACAAGACGCTGAATACAGAGCTGGGACTGCCCGTCACTCCGGTTACACCGCAGTCGCTCATCCCGCAGCTGTCTTCGCAGTTAGCGGTCGAGGGTGCTGTCCGGCGGCGAGCACTCGAACTCGCAGAGCTGGCGCACGGTTCGGCCATCGCGAATGGGCGTCAGCCAGCAGGGGTTGCTGGCGCTTGTCTCTACATCGCTTCTCAAGAGTGCGGGCAGGGGTTCAGACAAACTGATATCGCGGAAGTTGCTGGAACAACCGCAGCGACGCTTCGTTCCCGACGTGACGAACTCTCGACGATAATCGACTCAGACGCCTCGGCGTAAAGGCAGGCATCGACGACGAATCGTATTAACCAACGAGATGGGGATCATCCCAGACATTGTTGGTTAAACCGGCGTATCGGTTGAGAAGGGATTCCCAATCAGGGGGTGATTGGAATTAACCGTCCACAGGATGTAGTGAGCTGTTTTTCTGGGGCTGAATGACTGAGCCCCTCAGGGCTTTGTGATTCAATGTCTGAGCAACCATCAACAGATCCATTTGAAGACTGTGAGCTACGCCCCGACGTGATTCTCGGTACTCGCATTTTCGAGGATGTCCTCTTCACCGAAAAGATAGAAACGCCGGTGAATGTGCTCACTGGCAAGACGCCAGCACATTCGCACGCGAGTGTCGACGAAGCTCGGGCCTTCGCCGCGGGAATCGACAGTAACACGCCGCACATCGCACTCCCTGCATTAGTCGAAGCGCAGGTCGAAACAAGGATCAAGCCCTATACAGCGGCTGCCTTCTTTCACTTCAAGGCGACCGGGTCGCTCGAACGACATCGCGCCTACCGCGCCGCCTACAACTCGGATCGGTTCTCAGTGGAGTTCGAGGCCGATTACGAAACCGGGGACCTGACGATCAGCGTCGACGAGGAGGACTGCCAGTCGGAGTTCGAGAACGCCTAGCCAGCATCGTCAGTACTGTTTTTTGAGCGCCGGCGATGGATGCCGGCGCATCACGTAGTGACGCAGTTGTGCAGTCGCGTGCGTCGGCAGACGAAGGTGAAAACCGATGCATATGGTCATTTACGCACTGGTAGAGGCATCGACGCGAGACGACGCAGTGGCCACCGGTAAAGCAGTGTTCGATCGGCTGGTTGGGGCCGACCCACACGCTGGTGCCGTGTTCGACTACTACGTCTGCTTTGACGAGGAGAACACGACGGTCGCGGGCAAGGCTCGATGGGGCGATTTACCGGCCGCAGCCCCCGTCGGTTCAGACAATGGGCAGAACCTACTCAACCGAGGGTGGGAAGCGACGAAAGAAGAGTTCGAGCGCAATCTCGAACGGGTGAAGGAAGCCATCGACGACCTCTCTGATGAGGAGATCATGCGCGATGAGGACCTCGCTCGGCACGCGTTCTACCAAGTCGGCGCATACGACGGGCCGTCGGTGTTCCTGTACGACCAGCACGCGACCGGTATCCGGCATCGCGAACAACTGGATCGACTCCTCGAAAGCAGTGAAGATCTCTGGGTCGTCCCCGCTGATGTCCACTTCTGAATTTCAATGCCCCGAATCACCAATTGGACATGGGAGAATCGAACGCCGTCGCTCGCGTATCGAAACACCGAGACTGGAGCCCGAGCCGTTCTCCACTGTGCACCGGACTCCTACCGGTACAAGTGGCGGGCAGCAATCCTCGTCGACGGCTATCCGGTTTGGTCATGCGGCTTCGAAACGAAGCAGACGACAGCCTTTCGGGACGCTCTTCGAGACAGACCAACTTCCAAGTTGAGCTGCCCTGAGTGCCCGAACGACGACGTTCTCGTCGGTGAGAAAGCAGCTGACGGAGCGAAGGTACAGCGCTGGTTCGACTGTCCTGACTGTGGCTACGAAGGTCGCTCGAAGGTCGTCTACGGCGCTGAACGCTGAGGTCACAAGACGTCCAGCAAGAGTGTTTTTTTGGGGCAGGAGGGGTGGCCCGAGTCAAACGGGCCAGATCTACAGATGAGTCTGGACGTCATCGACCGTCACAGCGAAGCACTGTTCGAGTTCCTCTGGTGTCCGGTCTGCGGGCGCGAGGTGTTCAGCCACATCCCCTTCGAGGGCGTGTTCTGCAAGCACTGTAACACACAGGTGGAACTCCAAGAATCACAAGATGATCGTGGCTACGAGGAAGCTGTCCTCGTCTGCTTCGATACCGACACGACCTGGAATCTCCACGTCGACGAAAAACTTCGTCGCGACCTGCCTGACGGGTCGGCGCGGGTGAAGATCCTCGGCGCACCGCGCGCTTACAAGGTCGACTGGTGGAGCCCAAAACCGGACGAAGGCTGGGAACCTGTCGAGCGCGGCGAGTTCGACGACGTCGAAGAACCTGCTGAGGTGTCTCACTTGGCCTAAGGAGAGAGTTCGTTGGGGTAGTTTTTCACCCCCTGAGGGGTGCGGGGGGTGTTCGAACGAGCACCCTATGAGTTGGACAAGTGATTCACAGCCATCTGGAGCGTCACACACTTCGGATGAGACCGGCGTCGTCTACGTCGGCTACCGACAGCGAGGCCGCGCAATCGTCGAAAAGTATCCTGGCCGCGAACCGCTGACCCCAGATCGGAGTCTCAAGCTGGCGGACCACAGTCCCTCGGGCTTCGAATGGGGATACAGGGGGAGTGGCCCAGCGCAACTCGCGCTCGCCCTCCTGCTCGATTACACCGACGACGAGGACGTCGCACTGGCGGAGTACATGGCGTTCAAGGACGAAGTAGTGAGCCGATTGGAGTGTAGTGGTCCCAAACAGCGCTGGCGACTCACAGGACACGAGATAGATACGGCCCTTCGTGAGACAGTCGACGAATCAGTCGCACCGACCGTCAAATGACAGTCAGAGAGCGATCTATGTCAGACCACACCCAGCAGCCTCGCGCAGACGCAGAATCAACACAGAACTGTGAGTACCAGGCACCAACCGAGTACGTCGAGCGAAGCGATGTCGGCGTCTCACTCACCGTGAAGCTCAAACGCGGAACTGGTACCAGGGATCAGGATGAGGTGATCGCGAAAGCGAAAGGTAAGACGCTCGAAGACGCCCGGGAGGACATGGAAACGCTTCGGGAGTATATGCACGACCTCGCCGAAGACGCCCGTCAAATCCAGCCGGGGGAAGACGACGAATAACGGGTGATGCAGTCTATTCCTCCTCTGTAAGAGCGGGATCGATCATTCCGTGAGCTCCCAGGTGATGACGGCACCCTGCTGATGGATTGGGTGACGTAATCCCGTGAAATCAGCGATAGTTCGGGTTTTGAGTGGCAAATCGTACCAGTACGCCACATCTCTCACAACCTTCTCTGCCAGTTTCGTGGCGTCCATCAGTGGAAACGGCCCATCAGCCGGCTCGTAGTAGAGCCCGAGAAGTCCTCTGCCGGTCCCGAATCCGCTTTCAGCGAGCTTCTTTGCGTCAGCAACAAGCGAATTCGAGAACGGACTGTAGACCGTGGAATAGGCTGCCGGTTCAATATCACCGTTGTCGCGATAGAACCGAAGCAGCTTCGCTTCAATCGGTATCTGAGACCCATCGCTCTCGAGGAGAATATCACATCGCTGTCCGCTGTTTGGATAGGAGGCCTCAGTCTCCGTGACTTCATAGGAGGTAGACTGCTGTCCAAGTCGTTCAACGAGACGTTCTACCTGCTCTTCCTCGTCAAACGCACCGATACCAGGCTGCCACCGATAGTGTTCAGCTGTTGCATCGATCTGTGGAATGACATCGGCAACATCGCGTGCAAACTGGTCAAGAATCGCTGCCGTAGTCACCGGACTGCCTCGAAGGAGAATTCGGTTGTCTTAATCGGTGCGTCGTCGGGGACATCGCTCTTGTTCAGTAATCGATCCGGGAACGCGGCCTGAGCAACGCCGATCAACTGTGGCTCAACCTCGGCGAGATATGCATCGTAGCCGTACGGCCCGGCATGCAGCTCCTGGTTCCACGCCTTCACCCAGAGATACACCGGTTCTTTGAGGCGATGTGTGCCCTGCTCAAACAGCTCGCTCGCCCATGGTACCTTCCGCGTATCATCTTCGAACAGCGCCATCGAGAGCTCACCGACGTGCCAGTAGTTCCCATCGCCCCACCGAGCGAAGCTCCGGGTGCTCGATCGTTCAGCAGCGATTTCTGTGAAATTCGCACTCAGTTCGTTCTTCTTGCCGTACGCTTCCGCCTTCCCAATATAACGGGGGACGATCGTTGGTCGGTCACTCATATCGGTGTCGGCGAGCTGGAACATGAGATAGAGTAATCCCTCATAGCCGTCATCCCGTACTCCACCGGAGTGAACGCATTTTCGTCCCTCTGCGCGAATTCGCTCGTCGACGGCATCGGAACGTTTGAGCCGACCAGAGTCAGTGAGCGCAACCTGCAACTGTTCATCGGTCTCGAATAGTGGTATCGGATCAGCCGTCGATTCGTCTACAAAGTCCGGATAGACGTATCTCTCGAGCCAGTGGGTCCACAGTTCGGCTTTCGAGTTATGATCGCTGAGAAGATCATATCGAGGGGGCACATCTGCTGTCCCTTGTTTTCTTGGCTCAGTCGTGAGCCAGTCATGTCCAGCAAGTCCGATTTCGTGGAGGATCCGGTTCGGTACGAACTCTCGGTTGGTCATGGTCCGCCGATACTTCGGGTGAGCGTAGATGAGTCCGATCAGTTTCGCCTCGAGCTCCTGCCGGTAGGTTTCTACACCGTATGGACACCCATCGAGCGTCTCGACGTCCAGAATCCAGACATAGAGCTGTGAGTGAGCCGCCTCGCGAACTGCCGCGATGTGGTCGTATTTCGAGAAGCTTCCCCACGAACCGTCGTCTTCCCAATCGTCAACCGGGAGCGCTGCATCGATTTTCTTGTAGTGCTGGTAGATTCGAGATCCGATATTTCGAGATTCGCCGACGTACACAGGAGTGATATCTGAGGCAGTGTTGATTGGCTCGTCCGCTAAGTAGATGAGATACAAGAATTCACCATCGTTCTTTCCGTATCGATACCGATCGAGTGCATCAGTAGTAGTAAGATTCCCATCAACCGTCGTCAAGAATGGCACTGGATCTGGCCGCTCTAATGAGCGGATATCTTCAAGTAAAGAATCCTCAAGCCATGTAGCCCACAAATCAGCCTTTGAGAGTTTCATCTATACGGTAGTCACCTGTTGGTTGTATTATCAATTTCGGCGATCTGACGGATAGCGCTCTGCTTGAAAAATAGTTGAATAAATACCCTTGTAACGCGTACTGAGACGGTCAGATGCCCACAATAAATTTCGAATTACAGGTGGCACGAACACTGAAAAACATAGATAAGTCATCTGAAATCCATCCGGCCAACAAGAGGCTTATTCAAAAGTTCCATCGTGACCTCTTGCTCGACGGGATTAACGCAGCACGACGTCAGAAGCTCACTTCACACCTGAAGATTATCGCCCAATACCTGGGTGAAAAGCGATTTGATGCACTAACTCGCGAAGATATCACAGAACTGGTCGAGTGGATACATAGCCGTGGCTCTGCACCGTCGACAGTCTCTGATTACAAGCAAGTCGTGAAGCAGTTTTACAAATGGTACAACGGGGGTGAGGAGCCAGAAACAACGAAATGGATACGACGAGGACCACCCACGTTCCGTCAAATCCTTCCGCGAAATCTGCTCTCACCGGATGATGTCTCACGGCTTATTGACGCCTGTGTCAACGACCGAGATCGAGCGTTCATCGCGCTCCTTTGGGAGACTGGCGCACGAATTGGAGAGTTAATTGATCTATGTGTCGGTGACATCGAAGACGATGGGTCAGGGAAACACGTTATCGTGATAGGGAAGACTGGTGCTCGACGGCTACCCCTCGTGGAATCACGCTTGTACCTCGAACAGTGGTTACAGACGCATCCTTCGCTAAGCGCACAGACCCCACTCTGGTGTAAACTTGAGCAGGGCACCCCAGACGAACAGATCAGCTACAACTATATCCGATTACGACTCCTCGAACGGGCACGAAAGCGAGCAGGTATCGACAAGCCGGTGAATCCACATCATTTCAGGCATAGCCGGGCGACGCACCTCGCGAACTGGCTGACTGAAGCTCAACTCTGTGAGTGGTTTGGATGGGTACTAGGATCAAAAGTTCCAGCCCGATACGTGCATCTCTCTGGCCGCGATATCGACAATGCGTATTTTGCGTTATTCGCGAATCGACGGTTCAATCATCTTCCCATCACGAGCTAAGGACAGTCTCAGATTAGCACTAAACTTCGTCTGTAGAGATATCAGAGCCAGTCAAGCGCTGAGTTACGCTGTTCGAAGTAACCTGGGTCGACTCCCCCATTAGGAAGAGGAATTCGTTCACCCGCCTGATCGACAATCGTGTGTCTGAGTACGTCGCTCTGCGTCTCGAATGAGGGATTGATTCGCAGTCTGTAGTCAGCATCGATAGTGAAGAGCTCCCTATCAAATGCTGCATGGTGGATTTTACTGAGTGGAAGGACGTTCGCGAGATCAGCTCGGTGGTCCGGATACTCACTCCATGGAAGGACGTGTGCCACGTCCAACAGCCCGGCATGATCGACGCCTGAGATCGGACAGGTCGCGCCGTATCGTGAAAGCACAGTCGCACGAAACTCTGGGTCAACGGCACGAGCATACGATACCGTTTCGTACGTGCTTGCGGTGAGTTCGGCAT